>CAZYHP010000041.1:0-2372 GCA_964647135.1 uncultured Rhodanobacteraceae bacterium | reverse complement strand
AGCGAAACCTCGCCGGTGAACTTCGTCTTCAGCGAGCCGGTCTCCGCACTCCCGCAGGCCGCCATCACGGCTGCGAATGGCAGCCTGTCGCAACCCGAAACCATTGACTTCATCACCTGGAACGCCGTCTTCACACCGGCAGACGGCGTCTTCGACGCCAGCAACGTGATCATGGTCGACATGTCACAAGTGGCCGACCTGCCCGGCAACGCCGGCGTCGGCACGGCCTTTTCGAACAACTACGCGATCGACACGCGCACCCGCAGCCTCGGGATCGACGATGTGACGCAGGTCGAAGGCGACAGTGGCACGGTGAACTTCACCTTCACCGTCAGCCTGGATCTGCCTGCGGCCGACGATGTGAGCTTCGACATCGCGACCGCCAATGGCACGGCCACTGTGGCCGGCAACGACTATGTGATGCAGAGCCTCACCGCCGTACCCATTCCCGCCGGCCAGAGCAGCACCACGTTCACCGTGCAGGTCAACGGCGACACGGCGGTGGAACCGGACGAAACCTTCTTCGTCAACGTGACCAACATCGTCAATGCGGTCGCCGGCGACGCACAAGGCGTCGGCACCATTCTCAACGACGACGCCGATCCCTGCGCCGGATTCAGCTTCCCCTACACTTTGTCAGGTGCCGACAACGCCGCGCGCGTCGCCAACCTGCGCCAGGCGATCCACTGCGCCAATGCCAATGGCACTGCCGACGTGATCGATCTTGGCGGTGCCACGCTGCTGTTCATCGACGCCGACCCCAGCTCCGACGATGCGGCCCTGCCGAATGTCACCAGCGCCCTCACCCTGCGCAACGGCACCCTGCAACGTGACGCGGCCGCAGCCGACTTCCGCCTGCTGACCATCAACGGCGCGGGCGACTTCATCGGCGAGACGCTGGAGTTCCGCAACGGGCGCTCATCCGCCGGCGGTGCCATCTACAACGACGGCACGATGGCATTGCGCGACGCCGCATTCTTCGACAACGGCGACCGCGTCCTGACCGCTGAAGGCGGCGCGATCTACCACGGCAGCAGCTATGCGCTGCGCATCGTCGACAGCCAGTTCGAGGGCAATGCGGCGACGTGGGGCGGCGCGGTGTTCATGCGATCCGGTGACATCTGGATGCGCGGCTCGCTGCTGCAGGACAACGAGGCCGATGAAGGCGGCGCGATATACAGCGAGTCGATCCTGATCCGTCTGTTCGACAACGCGTTCGTTGACAACCAGGCACGGCGGGGCGGCGCCATCAAGTGCTTCGGTGGACAGATTTCCGGCACGCGATTCGAAGGCAACGCGGCCGACGAACTCGCGGGTGCCGTGAACATGGAATCCGCCTTCTTCGACCTGTTTGTCTCCAACAGCCTGTTCATCGGCAACGAGGCCCCCGATGCAACGGTGCTGGTCGGTGCTGCCGATTCGACGACGCATCTGCACAATGTGACGATCAGCGGGCATCCGGCCGGTCCCGGCAACCTGCTGGGAGGCAGCGGCGGCATCGTCATCGCCAACAGCATCGTCTGGGACAATGGTGGCAGGCCGCTGGGAACGGCCACCGTCCGCCACAGCCTGATCGAAGGCGGATACGCCGGCGGCACCGACATCATCGACATGGACCCGCGTTTCGTCGATGCGGCCAACGGCGATTTCCGCCTGGCTTCCGGCAGCCCGGTGATCGATGCCGGCAACAACGCCGATGTCCGCTTCGACACCCCGTGGGACATCGACGACGACGGAGACTTCGACGAGGAGCTGGAAGATCTGGATGGCAACCCGCGCCGCCGTGACGATGCCGGCGTGGTCGATACCGGTGCCGGCACCGCGCCCATCGTCGACCTGGGCGCCTACGAGCGCCAGACCGATTCCGGCTCTGCCGGCATCACCGTCACCCCGAACAGCGGCCTGATCACCACTGAAGCCGGCGGCACGGCGACCTTCACCGTGGTGCTCGAGACGCAGCCGTCCGCCGATGTGGGCATCGCGCTCGGCAGCAGCGACACCTCCGAAGGCACGGTCGCACCCGCGGGCGTAACCTTCACCGCCGCCAACTGGAACATCCCGCAGACGGTCACCGTGACCGGCGCCGACGATAACGAGGTCGATGGCGACATCGCCTACGAGATCGTCACCGCCGCGGCGACCAGCGCCGATGCCAACTACAACGGGATCGATCCTGACGATGTATCGGTCACCAACACCGACAACGACACGGCCGGCATCACGGTCAACCCGACCAGCGGCCTGGTGACCACGGAAGGTGTCGGCCCCACGGGCACGGCGGGTGTCGACCAGTTCCGGGTGGTGCTGGACAGCCAGCCGACCGCGGACGTGACCATCGGCCTGGGCAGCAGCGACACGACCGAAGGCACGGC
>CAZYHP010000040.1:0-23976 GCA_964647135.1 uncultured Rhodanobacteraceae bacterium | reverse complement strand
GGCTTCGAGTACTCGCGCAGCCACAACCCGACGCGCTTCGCCTATGAGCGCTGCGTCGCCGATCTGGAAGGCGGCCGCCGCGGTTACGCCTTCGCCTCCGGACTCGCGGCCACGTCGACGGTGCTGGATGTGCTCGACAGTGGCAGCCACGTCATCTGCATGGACGACGTCTACGGCGGCACGTATCGGCTGTTCGAACGCGTGCGCAAGCGTTCGGCCGGGCTGGATTTCAGCTTCGTGGACCTCGGTGACCGCGCCGCGCTGGAAGCGGCCGTGCGTCCGGACACGCGGCTGATCTGGGTCGAAACGCCGACCAATCCGATGCTCAAGGTGCTCGACATCGCCGCCCTGGCCGAATTCGCGCGCAAGCGCGGCATCCGCCTGGCCGTCGACAACACCTTCGCCACGCCGGTGCTGCAGCGCCCGCTCGAACTGGGCGCGCACCTGGTGATGCATTCGGCCACCAAGTACCTCAACGGCCACTCCGACATCGTCGGCGGCATGCTGGTGGTCGGTGACGACAGCGAGCTGGAAGAGCAGCTCACCTTCCTGCAGAACGCCGTCGGTGGCGTGCAGGGACCGTTCGACAGCTTCCTGGCACTGCGCGGCCTGAAGACGCTGCACCTGCGCATGAAGGCGCACTGCGAAAACGCGATGGCGCTGGCGCAGTGGCTCGACGGCCATCCCGGCGTCGACAAGGTGATCTATCCGGGGCTGCCGTCGCATCCACAGCATGAGCTGGCGAAGCGGCAGATGGCCGGCTTCGGCGGCATCATCAGCGTTTACGTGAAGGGTGGAGGTGAAGCCTCAGTGCGCATGATGGAGCGATGCCGGCTGTTCGCCCTGGCGGAATCCCTCGGCGGCGTCGAGAGCCTCATCAACCATCCGGCCATCATGACCCACGCCAGCGTGCCGCCCGAGCGCCGCGCCGAGCTTGGCATTGCCGACAACCTGGTGCGCCTGTCGGTCGGCGTCGAGGATCTCGAGGACCTGCGCGCCGAGCTGGATGCCGCCTTGCGGGGTGCCGGCGCATAATTGCGCCGGCGTTTCCTTCCGGCATCGTAGTACGGGCGTGTCACGCGCGAGGTACGCCGGGTCTGTGGCCGGCCAGTGTGCGGGTGTGTGCCAGGTCAGGTGGCGCCAGCCGGGCAGCGGGCAACGCAGGCATGCTTAGGGGAAGGGTGCTTTCAGGTTCAACCCATGCAAGGGCCTGGTTTGATACGCAAGTGCGCGACGCAGATAATCAATCGTTGATCTTGATGGACGGATCCAGAGGGTCCAAGGTGGAAAGCCTGGACAGGTCGGAAATTTTGCTTGAGGACTCGAGATGACATCGGCAAGGGGCGCCAAAATACGATCCGCCCTGGATCAGCTTGTCCTGCGCAGCGCGAACCGGCTGCTGGGCACGCTGCGCAGGCAAGTGGAAGGCGATGATCCCTATCACCGCATGTTCGCGAAATTCCGCCAGATGGTATTGAACAGCGAGAACCCGGCGGTCCTCGAGATCGGATCCCGCAATGTTTCCGGTTCGCCCGACGGCCGTAGCAGATTCCCGGGAGTCACTGACTACACCGGTGTGGATATCCATGCCGGACAGTACGTCGACGTCGTCGCTGATGTACATGAATTGAGCATGGCGTTCCCTGAAAAGCGCTTTGATTTCGTCTACTCCATTTCGGTGTTCGAACACCTGATGTTTCCGTGGAAGGCGGCGATGGAAATCAATGCCATCCTCAAGCCGGGGGGCTGCGTCTTCGTTGCGACACACCAGTCATGGCCGGCGCACGAATTGCCCTGGGACTTCTGGCGGTTTCTCCACCACAGCGTGCATTGCCTGTTCAACGAGGTGACCGGTTTCGAGGTCGTCGATGCAACGGAAGGCCTGCCTGCCCGCATGTTCTCCCTGGTCCGCGACGCGCCCACCCGACAGATGCACCTGTTTCCCATCAACCAGGGGATTGCCATGTTGGCCCGCAAGATCGCCGACTATGATCGCGATCGTCTGAGGTGGGATCTGGTGCCAAAGGATGTCACCGACACCCTGTATCCGGTTCCAGGCGCCCGCGGCCCAGTCTCGCCGACTGGCGGCTGATCCTGGCAGCCGATGCCAAAGCTGAAATTGCGCCTTCGCGCGAGTCAATGACCTGGAGATCACGTGAATATCCTCGACAGCTACGTCCACACCGCGCCCGACGCGCAGACAACGATCGACATCTTCAAGGGCGAGTGGTCTTCGATCCTGCCCGCGTCACTGGGTGTGGAGTCCGGCGGCGGTTCCGGCGTGTTCGACGACGCTCGCATCCACTGGCTTCTGAACCGGCTGGGGAATGTCGCCGGCAGGACCGTGATCGAACTGGGGCCGCTCGAGGGCGGGCATACCTACATGCTGGAACAGGCGGGCGCCGTCGTCACGGCGGTCGAGAGCAATACGCGTGCCTACCTCAAGTGCCTCATCGTCAAGGAACTGCTGTCGATGAAGGACAGCCGCTTCCTGCTGGGTGATTTCATCGAGTACCTGAAGTCCGATCAGACACCTTTCGACATCGCCCTGGCCAGTGGTGTCATCTACCACATGCGCAATCCTGCGGCGCTGATTGAACTTCTCGCGCAGCGTTCTGCCGACGTGTTCGTATGGACGCACTACTACTGTCCCGAACAGGTCCGGAACAAGCCGCACTTCGGTCGGACCTTTGCCCAACCCGAGCCGGCCGAGCATGCGGGCTTCAAGCACAGGGTCGCCCGCAAGTATTACGGCGAAGCGCTGGACTGGAGTGGCTTCTGTGGTGGATCGGCCGATTACGCCTGCTGGATGCCCCGTGAAGATCTGTTCGCCTGTTTCGAGCACTTCGGAATGGAGATCCAGGCGGTCGAATTCGACCACCCCGATCATCCCAATGGTCCCGCCCTGGCCTTTCACGCGCGCCGGGCAGGTTGACCGGCTGATCGGGTCGTGGGAGCCAGGCCCCCGACCTGATCTGGTTCCGGAGTGCCCTACGAGCTGCCGGTCATTGCCGGCAGCGCCGTGCCCAGGAACGAGGTGCAGCCGAAGACGAAGGCCGCGGCGAAAATCGCTGCGGTCAACCTGGCTGGCACATGTTTGCCTGCCGTCCCGAGCATCAGTGCAAGCAGGACAAACGCCGGAAACAGGTAACGGCCCTGGGCCTGGTGATCGAAGGTCCAGCTGTGCAGGATGGAGTTGATGGCCACCAGCAGCGTTCCGCCCACGGCGAGCAGCACCATGGGGCCGGCCCTGTCCCGGCGCCAGGCAAACAGTGCCCTGGTGGCCACCATGAAGAGCAGCAGCGACAAGGCCTTCAAGCAGTTGATGAGCCAGGCTGGTGTGAACGCGACGAAATAGCCATAGACGCCATAGGCACTCGCGAGACTGTGGCGAACCCAGTGATGGGGTTCGAACAGGACTTCGTTGAGCGAATGCCCGCGCTGGGCCACGGCGCGCCCGGCATAAGCGAAGTCTTCACCGAGCTGAGACGGCTTGAAGCCATGGCCGGCATGGACTTCAGCAATGTGTTCGAGCGTCGCGGCCTTTTGTCCGGGCGGGCCATTGAGTGCGATGTCAAACAGCAGCCGCGGTGCTGCCACGGCCACGGCAAGGGCGAACACCGTTGCCAGCCGCATGAAGATCGGGCGCGCCCCTGGGGTTCGCCACCAGCGTCGCACAACCAGGAAGACCGTGCCGCCCAGCAACAGCGCACCGATGCCTGCAAGGGTGGCTGCGCGGCCAGATCCCGGCCAGCCGGGAAGGGCATTGAGATGGATGGCCGATCCGAGGAGCAACAGCGCTGCCAGCACCAAGGCCACGGCGCGCCAACCCAGGTCCAGATGCCGCACTGCAAGCCACAGGCCGAAAACCGGCACCAGCGGCAGGTAGTTCCGTTTCGAAACCAGCAGCAGGCCGATCGCCAATGCGACGATCATCACCCCGATGCCCAGCCGTTGCCTGCCATCGATATAGCGATTGAGGCCGCTCTCCTCGTGCGAGATCAGGCAGGCGGCGACAAGGGACAGCGTCAGCGGAAACGCATCTGCGTTGAAGTAACTGAAGACGTACCAGACTTGCGGACTCAGAAGAACTACGCCCAGGCAGAGGGCGTGGCGCGGATTGCGCAGCGCCATGCAACCCAGTCCGAACAGCAGTGCGAGGTTGAAGCATCTCGCGGCAGCCATGTCGCTGGCAAACCAGCTTGTCAATGCGCCGGCCGTTCGCGCGGCGAGCGCGTAGACGACATCGAGTTCGAAGAGATACGAAAAGCCATAGACCGAAATCGAGCGGACCAGAGCGGGATGGTCGACGGCCACCGGCAGGAGACGATCAAGGTAGTACTGGAATGCCCAGACATGGGCGTTCTCGTCGGGATGGACGGCGGCGAACGGTGTCGAACCGAAGGCCATCGCCCCTGCGAGGAGGAAGACGGCGAGAATGCCCAGGGTGATGCCGGTAGACCACGTCCAGACGGGAGCCAGCAATCCGAACCAGATGGCAAGCAACAGCAATACGATGCCTGTCGCTTCGGCGATTGGAACCAGCGCGCTGCGCGGCTGTGGCTGGATGACGATGTGTTCGCCCGGATCGATCAGCAACTGCGGATGGCTTGCGGTCGCCACCGGTATGACGATCAGCCGGTTGTCGCGGTGTCTGAGGTCGGCGATCTGCTCGCCGATGCGCACCTGGGCCAGCGGAATGGCTTGTGGCCCTTCCTGGCGGGATGGTCTGATCGCGATCGAGTCGATGTGCGCTGTATAAGGGCCCGGCGCAGGGTCCAGCCGGAACAGGCGGAATTCGCCCGGCGGAAGATCGAATCGGAGAATGTTGCGGCCCGGCCGAACCCAGGTGTGCACGCTGTCCTGCGCATTGATGCCCCGGCCCGCGTCGAAATAGAGTCTGGCGTGGGTGATGTGCGGGATCTGTGTTTCAATGCCCACCTCCAGGCTGCCGGCCGGGCGGGGGATCTGGTTCAGGACCATCAGGATCGTCAGCCAGGCCAGGAACGCGATCACGGCGTGTGCCCATCGAGGCGGCAGATGCCGCTGCTCGTACACCATTGGCCTCAGCGTTCGTGCGGGACGTCCAGGAGTGTCGTGCGGGGTCATAGAGATTCCTGAGATGTAGTAATGGTCTTGTCAGGATTCCCGTTGACCATGTATTTCACCGTTTCAGGGGATATTGATTTGTCAGCGTCGAGGCCGCCGAGAGGTTACCATCGCCCCTCTGCAATAATCCAATAGCGCAATTCCTTATGTCGTCAGTCGCTGCTTCGCCACTTCCGTCTGCGATCGAGATCACCGTCACGGTCCCGATCTACAACGAGGAAGACAACATTCCGCTGTTGTACGCGCGCACGCGGGATGCGCTGGAAGCGCTGGACCGCAGTTGGGAGCTGGTCCTGGTCAACGACGGCAGCAAGGACGATTCGGCGGCGCGCCTCGATGCGCTGGCGGCGAGCGACCCGCGCGTGGTGGTCATCCACCTCAGTCGCAACTATGGGCAGACCGCTGCGTTCATGGCCGGACTCGATCACGCCCGCGGGCAGATCATCGTGCCCATGGATGGTGACCTGCAGAACGATCCCGCGGATATCGGCCGCTTGCTGGCGAAACTCGAAGAGGGCTATGACGTGGTCTCCGGCTGGCGGAAGGATCGCCAGGATCATGCGATCAAGCGCAATCTTCCCAGCCGCATGGCCAACTGGCTGATCTCGCGCGTGTCGGGCGTACACCTGCACGACTACGGCTGTTCATTGAAGGCCTATCGCCGCGAAGTGCTCGACGGCGTCAAGCTGTATGGCGAGATGCACCGCTTCGTGCCGATCTATGCGGCCTGGAACGGTGCGCGCGTCGGCGAGATGGCGGTGACCCATCATCCGCGCATCCATGGCGTGTCGAAGTACGGTCTGGAGCGCGTCATCAAGGTCGTCCTCGATTTGCTGGTCGTGAAGTTCCTGTTCAAGTATTCGAGCAAGCCGATCTACGTGTTCGGCGGCTTCGGCCTGCTGTCGATCCTTCTGTCGTTCGGATTGGGGTCGTGGGCCCTCGGCCTCAAGGTGTTTGCCGGAACGTCGCTGATCCAGACGCCGCTGCCACTGCTGGCCGTGTTCGCCTTCATGATCGGCGTGGTCAGCATCCTGATGGGACTGTTGGCGGAGATGATCAACCGCACGTATCACGAATCGCAGTCGAAACCCGTCTATCGCATTGCCCGCATCGTCGGCGCCCAGGGCGCCTGATCCGCGATGTGCGGCATCGCCGGTTTCGTCGGACGGGGTGATCGCGCCCTCATCGAACGGATGACTTCACGCCTGGCGCATCGGGGTCCCGATGCGCAGGCCGTCGCCATCGACGGGGCACAAGGCGTCCATCTCGGCCATCGCCGCCTGTCGATCCTCGACGTCGAAGGCGGTGCGCAGCCCATGAGCGATGGCGAACTGACCATTGTCTTCAACGGCGAGATCTACAATTTCCAGGCATTGCGCGAGGAGCTTGAACGCGGCGGCGCCGTCTTCCGCAGTGACCACTCCGATACCGAAGTGCTGTTGCATGGCTATCGCGCCTGGGGCGACGCGCTGCCCGAACGGTTGAACGGCATGTGGGCGTTCGTGATCCACGACCGCCGTGCGCGGACGCTGTTCTGTTCGCGCGACCGCTTCGGCAAGAAGCCCTTCTACTACCGTCACGCGCCCGGGCTGTTCGCCTTTGCATCCGAACTGTTGGCGCTGCGCGCGCATCCGGACGTGCCGTCGACGCTGGACCGCGTCGCGCTGCGCAAGTATTTCGCCTATGGCTACGTACCGGCACCTTTGACCCTGGTCGAAGGCGTGCGCAAGTTGCCGGGCGGCTGTTCCTTGCGTCTGGACCTGGCAAGTGGCCGGCTATCCGAACATCGCTACTGGCGCTATCGGGTTGAACCGGATGCCGCGCTGGCATCGCGTCCGACAGCGGCGCTGGTGGAAGAACTGGCCGGCCTGATCGACCGGTCCGTCGCCCGACGCCTGGTCGCCGATGTGCCGGTCGGGCTGTTTCTCAGTGGTGGTGTCGACTCCTCCACCATCGCCGCGGTGGCGTTGCGGCAGGCGGGCCGCGAGCGGCTGCGGACGTACTCGATCGGCTTCGACGAGGCCAGTTTCGACGAGTCGGCGTCCGCGCGTGCCGTCGCGGCGCACATTGGCGCCGACCATCAGCTGCGTCGTCTGAGTGTTGAAGAGGCGCGCGCCAGGCTGCCGGCATTGCTGGCCGGCATCGATGAGCCGATCGCCGATTCCTCCATCCTGCCGACCTGGCTGCTCTGCGGCTTCGCGCGCGAACAGGTGACCGTCGCACTGGGCGGCGATGGTGCGGACGAACTGTTCGCCGGCTACGACCCGTTCAAGGCCCTGCGCTACGCGCGCTGGTATTCGCGGATGGTACCGCGGCCGGTGCATCGCGCGATCTGTACGCTGGCATCGCGTATGCCCGTGTCGCATCGCTACATGAGTTTCGACTTCCGCCTGAAGCGGCTGCTGCGCGGCATCGACCGCAAGCCCGCGTTGCGCCTGCCGGTGTGGCTGGCACCGGCATCGGAGATGGATCTGGCCGAGCTGTTCGCCGATCCGGTGCCGTTGGACGAGGTGTATTCCGAAGCCATCGAGGCGTGGGAGAACTGTCCTTCCGACGACGATGTCGATCGCGCCAGCAGCTTCTTCGTCGACCTCTATCTGCAGGACGACATCCTGGTCAAGGTCGATCGTGCCAGCATGCTGCATTCACTGGAGGTGCGCGCGCCGTTCCTGGATATCGAACTGGTTGACTTCGCCCGCCGCCTGCCGTCGTCCTTGAAGTTGCGGGGCTGTCACACGAAATGGCTGCTCAAGGAGGTCGCCGCGACCTTGTTGCCACACGACATCGTGCACCGGCGCAAGCAGGGCTTTGCGCTGCCGGTCGGACGCTGGCTTGCGGAAGGACGCATCGGCGAAGCACTGGAGGTGCCCGCGCCACGTGCCGATGTGTGGACGCGTCGTCTCGCGGAGCACCGCGCCGGCAGCGCCGATCATCGCCTGTATCTGTGGAGCGAGATCATGCTGTCCGGCAGTCGCGCCCTGGAAGGCCTGCGTCCTGCGCAGGCGGTGCAGTAGCATGCGTCCCTGCGGAGAAGGCGGAGAACATCATGGGCATTGAACAGGGACTGGGTGTGCGCTGGCTCGCCTTCGCGGCACTGGGTCTGGTCATCGTCGGCAATGCCGTCGGCAACCTGCTGCTGAAACTGGGCGCCGATACGCCGGCTGGCCGGCCCCTGCTGTTCGGGTTGCTTCCCTGGCAAACAGTCGCCGGCATCGGCTGCTTCGGGTTCGGCATCCTGGCCTATGCCTGGGCGCTGAAACATTTTCAGTTGCATGCGGCGCAGATCGTCGTGTCCCTGCAGTACGTCGCGGCCATCCTGCTGGCGGCGATGGTACTCGGCGAATACATTTCACCGGCGAAGTGGCTGGGTATCGGCCTGATCGCCCTCGGCCTGTTCATATGCGCGCAATAGACGCTCGCTTCCTGCGCGGGGCGGCACTCAAGGCCGCAGCCCGCGAAGGGAGGCCCTGCGGCTGCGGAGCCGGCCTGCATTCCCATCAGGCCTCCGCGGCCCGCATCAAGGGTCCGGTTTCTACGCGGCAACCACACACTTCGCGTCGCAACGTGTTGCGTCGCGCGCAACGGGAGCACTGAAGCGTGGGTCACGTCTACGACCAGCATTTCATGGACTACACGGCCAGCGCGTCGCGTCACGCGGCGATGAAGGTGGCGGCACTGTTGCGCGAGCCGTTGGCGCTGCGCAGCGTGCTCGATGTCGGATGCGCGACGGGCACCTGGCTGGCCGCCTGGCGCGAAAGCGGCATCGAGGACATCCAGGGCGCCGATGGCGACTACGTGCGACGCGAGCACCTGCTCATTCCGGCGTCGGGTTTCCACGCGGCGGATCTGTCGCGCACACTGGACCTGGGGCGTCGATTCGATCTCGTGCAGTCGCTCGAAGTCGCCGAACACATCGATGCCGCGCATGCCGACCAGTTCGTCGCCAACCTCGTCAACCATGCCAGCGGCGTGATCCTGTTTTCCGCCGCACCGCCAGGGCAGGGCGGCGAATACCACATCAACGAGCAGCCGCTGGACTACTGGCGCGAAAAGTTCGCCCGCCATGGCTACCGCGCCTTCGACGCGATCCGCCCGCAGCTGTTGCCGGATGCGGCGGTGCCATTCTGGTACCGCTTCAATACGCTCCTCTATGTCCACGACAGCCGCATCGCGAGCTTGCCGACCTCGATCGTGGCGACGCGCGTTGCCGATGGCGATGCGGTGCCCGATCCATCGCCTGCGCTTTTCCGCCTGCGTCGGCGGGTGGTGGCCAGTCTTCCCTACAGCTGGCAGCAGGGACTCGCCCGCCTCAAGGCGCGTGTCCTGCGAAGCGGACGGTTCTGATCGGCGCGAACCCCCGGCGGCATTGGCCTGCGGAAAGTCGGCTGCGCTCAGGGAGAGGGCAGTTCGAAGTCGGCGCTGAAGACGGTGTCGAGACTGTCGTCCGCCCAGCCCAGCAGTTCGAACAGGTCCATGCCCAGTGGCGACGTCTGCGCATCGACCTGCCATTCCAGGTCCCAGGGCGCCGTCGGCCCCGTGATCTTTGGAATCTGCAATCCAGGCCGCGCCTCGCCATCGACCGCGACATCACCGACACGGAACGCGTGGCCACGGTCGTGCAGAGGGTGGATGAGCATGCCACCCTGGCTCATGTGAATCGGCACGGCTCTGCGCGCCACCTGTTTGGCGGCGGCGAACGGTGGCTCGAACGAGGAGAAGACCGGGTCGATGGTGCCCGTCTGCACGACCAGCAGTCTGGGTGACACCAGTGCCTGGTAGTCGGACATCTCGACATACTCGGTGATGTCCGCCAGCTGCCACTCCCAGCACGGATGATTGTCACCATGCCGGATGACGGCGAGATCCGGGCTGTAGCCGGACACGATGGTTGCCGACACGCGCTCGTCCATCGCGCCGACCATGCCCGCCACTTCACCGCCCATGGACAGGCCCGCGACGACGACCTGATCCGGATCGACGTCCGGCAGTGACAGCAGAAAGTCGATCGCGCGCATGGCGGTCCAGGTGCGTTCGCCGTCCTCCTCCCAGTCCGTGCTGAAGCCGGGCGCGGCGATTGCCGGATGGGCGAGGTTGCCGTTGCCGGGATCATCGCCATGCGTCCGATGCGATACGTCCAGGGCGAGGACGATATAGCCGCGTCGGGCAAAGGCTTCTCCGTACCAGTAATAGGGGTGGTCGGGGTCCATCATGGCGCGGGCGCTGGCGCCGTGGCCATTGAGGACGAGAACGGCCGGACGCTTCACCTCGGCGCCGGAAACAGGACGCGCCAGGTAGCCATGGGCGTTCCGGACGAGCGTGCCCGCGCCGTAGGGATTGGCCAGTTCGAACTCGAACCCGAGCTCATCCATGCGATAGCCACGCGGCCAGGCCGACGGATTGTCATCACGGCGTGGCGACATCGCCACCGAAGGAAACGGTGGCAGATCCGCTTGCAGTATCTCCACGGTCATTCCAGCTGGCGCGGGATTCCGTGCCATGCCGAGCAGGCCCAGCTGGCTGCGCAGGCGTGCCTGCCAGGCCGACAGTTCGTGGGCGGGCGGGTTTTCGCCAATGCCGCGGCCGAGGACTTCGGCGCGCGCGCCTCGCCAGGCCCGCACCTCGGGCGTGCCCGCCTCGAAGTAGTGGCCGGCGATGTGCCTGCCGGACACCGTTCCCGAGAAGGCCTGCCAGTCGTCCGTCGTGCCGCGATGGAATTGCAGGACGCTTCCATCCCAGTGACTGACGTGGATGTCGTATTGCAGGCCCTCGTCAAGGGCGCCGTTGTCGATGCTGGCATAGACCTTCATCTGGCCCAGGTACATGCCCGATCCGGGCGACGACTCGTCGATCCGCAGTCGCGCCCGGTGCTGTTCATCGAGCACGACATCGAAAGCACGCGGTGCGAGTGCGACATCGAGGTGCGTGGCATTCCACCCGGTGACGTGACGGGTGAAGTTGGCAATCGCCGGTTGCGCGGGCGAGGCCCCCGCCTGGGAAATTCGACCCTTGAGCACGCCTTCGACGATATGCAGCCGGTACCAGCGCCAAAGCCCGCCCGATCCGCTGGTGCGGAGGACCAGCCTGCGTGTGTGCGGGTACCACTCAAGATGATCAATGGTTTCATTCGCTGCGGGTGCGCCCTCGTCGCGGATCCAGCCGCCCCAATTTCCGCCGAAGTCGTCAATGCGCATCTCCAGGCGCTGGCCGCCGGATGACAGGTACCAGAAGCCCTCAGGCGTGCTCACATCCTGCGCGCAGGCATGGCTGGCCATGCAAAGTGAAAAAAGGACAAGCGTGGTCAGCCGGATGGCGATTCGCATGGGCCGTCCATTCCAGGTTGGGTGACAGTGCCGGGAGGTGGACTGCCAGGGAGGTCCCAGACGCCGAATGCGTCACGGATTGGCCTGAATCGTGTTCAGGATTGATTGCAAACTGAAGGATATGTCAACGTGGGTTGATCACGTTGTAACGAAAATGTGTGCAATCTGCAAGCGTAAAGATTCCCGCGCGAGGCCGCGATCCCGTTCACACCACTCAGAACTTCATTCGGCGGAAAAAAAATTCGGGCAGATGCCGGATGGCCGACATCACGGGGCGCCAGAACCAGGGCACGTAAATCACGGCACGGTTCCTGTCGACGGCACGCACGATGCTGGCGGCGACGCGGGTGGGTGTCGCCCACAGTGCGCCCTTCCTGAAACCGGCCGTCATCGGTGTGTCGACGAAGCCCGGCTTGATGGTCAGGACCTGGATCCCTTGTCGACCCAGGCGCTGGCGCAACGC
Organism: uncultured Rhodanobacteraceae bacterium; assembly: GCA_964647135.1. Classification (GTDB taxonomy): domain Bacteria; phylum Pseudomonadota; class Gammaproteobacteria; order Xanthomonadales; family UBA2363; genus Pseudofulvimonas. The sequence continues at coordinate 12,084 of CAZYHP010000040.1, read as the reverse complement.
GCTGGCGTAGGCAGTGACGGCGGCCTTGGCGGCGCCATAGGCCGCATTGCTGGCGCGACCGCGATCACCGGCAACGGAGCTGATGACCGCGAGGTGTCCGGTGCCCTGCTCTTCAAACAGCAGTGCCAGCCGGTGCATCAAGGCCAGCGTGCTGGTGGCGTTGGTGTCGAATGCCTCCAGCGTGTGGGCGAGGTCGCGATCGCACTGGCCGGCGTCGGGCAGCGTGCCATGGGCGAGCAGCGCGATGTCGATGCCCGCCAGCGCCGCGCGTGCGCCTTCGATGGCGCCGGCGTGCGCCGATGTGTCCCTGGCATCGAGGCAGGCAAGCGCCACGTCGGCAGCGCCGCGTGCACGCAGGTCGTCGGCGATGGCCTGCAGCCGCTGCCTGTTCCGGCCGAGCAGGTACAGGGCGTCGCCGCGCCCGGCCCACTCGCGGGCACAGGCCTCCGCAATCGCCGACGTTGCGCCGATGACGAGGATCTTTCTCATGCGGGTGTTCCGTCGATGTCAGCCATCACCCGCCGCCAGAAGCTCGACGAGAACGCGGGGTCGATGAACGTCGAGAAGGTCTTCCACTGCGGGAAGAACATCCGGAAATGCGCGCTGGACATGCGTGCGTCCTTCGCTGGATAGACCGCGCCGCCGGCTTGGGCGACAAGGGTGTCGAGGTGTTCAAGCAAGGCCAGCGTTGCCGTGCCACGGTTGGGAAAATCCAGCGCCAGCGTCGTGCCGGGACGCGCGAAGGAGAGCATGCCCGGTGACGGCAGCTCACCGAAACGCTTCACGACGGCAAGAAATGATCCGGTGCCGGAAGCCGCGACAGTGTGCAGCAGTGCCGGCAGCGCCTCGCGTTCGCTGTGCGGCGGCAGCACACACTGGTGTTGCAGGAAGCCGCGCGGTCCATAGAGCCGGTTCCAGTTGGCAATGCCGTCGAGCGGAAACATGAAACCGCCGTAGCTCTGGCGTCGCAGGCGGCGCAGCGGACGGTGATACCAGGCGCTGTTGAACCAGCGCGCACCGGGGCCGCCGATCAGCGGCAAGGGCGGCGTGAACGGCACGGACAGGCGCGTCGTCCGCTGGCGTCGTGAGGGCCGGCCATCCGCAACGAAGTTCGCGCGGCTGAAGAGGCCGCGTCCGGCGTGGCTGCCACGTGCAAGACAGTCGATCCAGGCGACGCTGTGTTCGTGACTGTCGGACGAGGCCTCGTTGAGGGCGAAGAATTCGTCGAGTCCGGCGAAGCGGATGTTCTCGACCTGCACCCACGGGCCGGGAATACGGACCAGTGCGATCTCCGCCCAGGTCACCAGTCCGGTCAGGCCGAGCCCGCCGATGGTTGCGGCGAACAGGTCGGCGTTTTCGTCGAGGGAACAGCGCAGGCGCTGGCCATCGCTGCGCAATAGCTCCAGCCGTCGGACATGGCGGCCGAAGCTGCCAGCGCGGTGATGATTCTTGCCATGGACATCGTTGGCGATGGCGCCGCCCAGCGTGACGAAGCGCGTGCCGGGCACCACGGGCAGGAACCAGCCCTGTGGGACGATCAGGCGCAGGATCTCGTCGAGGCTGACGCCGGCCTCGCAGGCCAGCACGCCGGCGTCGCGATCGAAGTGGATGAAGCGGTCGAGGCCACGCGTCAGCAGCAGGGTGCCGTCGCCGTTCTGGCAACTGTCGCCATAACTGCGACCCAGTCCGTGCGGCAGCAGGGTCGTCGACGACTGCGGCAGGCTGGCGTGGCGGTCGCGCAGGGACACCTGCTGCGCCGGCGGGAGGCGCGGATGGCGACCCCAGCCGATGCCGTTGCTGTTCATATCGCCGCGCCGACGGTGAGCAGCGACGCCGTCAGAACCAGCAGGCTGGCCGGATCGGTCAGTGCGAACACCAGCGGGTCGTCATGCATGCGCCGGCGGTGGCTGAGCAGCCAGACGCGTCCGATCCAGAACAGCAGCAGCGGACACAACAGCCAGAGCAGGACAGGGCGCGCATACAGCGCGGCGCTGGCGGGACTGTTGATGTACAGCGCGAACACCAGCACCGAGGCATAGCCTGCGGTGACGCCAAGCATCGCGACGAGCGGAATGTCGCTGACGCGATAGCCGCGTCCGCTGGCGTGCTCCTCGCCCAGCGCCGACATCGCGGTCAGTTCGGTGTGCCGCTTCAGCAGGGCCAGCGACAGGAACAGGAACATCGAGAAGGCCAGCAGCCAGAACGACAGTTCGACTTGCAGGGCCAGCGCGCCGGCGATGATCCGCGCCGTGTAGAGCGCGGCGAGAATCACCACGTCGAGGATTTCCACGCGCTTGAGGCGCAGCGAATAGGCGCAGGTCAGCACGAAGTACGCCGCCAGTGCGAGCACGAACGCGCCAGGCAAGGTGGCAAGGGCGAGCGCGACGGCAGCGCCGAGCAGAACGGCGGCCACGCCGAGGCCGGCCAGCGCCGACAGCTGCCCGGAAGCGAATGGCCGCAGCCGCTTGCGTGGGTGCCGGCGGTCGGCCGGCAGGTCGGCCAGGTCATTGAGCAGGTAGACACCCGACGCGCAGAGGCAGAAGGACAGGAAAGCCAGCGCGGCACTGGCCAGGGCACTCGGTTCGAACACCAGGTGCGCGGTCAGCAGCGGCACGAACAGCAGCAGGTTCTTCGCCCACTGATGCAGTCGCAGCGCACGCAACCAGGCGCCAGGGGAAGTGTTGCGGGAACCGATCTCCTGCGCGACGTTGCCCTGCGCGTTCGCGGCGCGACTTACGCCGGCGCTGGCATTGCAGACGATGGCGGCCTGTGCGCGTCGCCATACCGGCAGATCGGTCGATCCGTTGCCGACATAGTCAAAGCCTTTTTCGCCGTAGCGGGCGACCAGTGCCTCGGCCTTGCGTTCGCCGGACAGGTTGTTCTGCCCGTCACTGGCGATCACCGCGTCGAACAGGCCCAGGTGGTCGGCGACGGCCTGCGCGACGGCATTGTCCGCTGCCGTGCACAGCACCAGCTCGCGTTGGCCACGTTGTGTTTCAAGCCACTCGAGCAGCGGCCGGTTGTAGGCCAGCGCGCGTGGATCGACGACATGGCGCCCGGCGAGTGCGCGCTTGAAGGCGGCCTTGCCGCTGGCCAGCCAGGCGGGCAGGCGGAACAGGTTAAAGGGTGCCGCCACCAGCAGGCCGAGCAGCGACTCGTGCAAGGTATCACCGAGTACCAGCGTGCCATCGAGGTCGACGACCAGCGGAAGGGGGCGGACCTCGGTGGTCGACGTCGGGTCGGACGATGGATGCATGCAGACGGTATGGCCGGTGACCTGCCGCGATGATAGCGGATCGGCCTGTCGGCCCCGTCGCGTTCAGGGCGTGGCGGCGTCCAGTGCCTGCCTGACCCGTTCGAACAGGTCACCGTCGAGAGCGAGGGTGTCGGCGCGGGTCTGCCAGTCGAGATCACCGCCAGTCTGCGGCGCGATGTCGGCGAAGGCATGCACGCGGCCTTCAGGCGAACCGGTCCGCAGGCTGTGTTCGCCGTCGTGCAACAGGTGCGTGAACCTTGAAGGCGCGTCATGCCAGGCCAGCCGGCCACGGCGCGCGACCTGCTTGTCGGCGCTGAAAGGCGGGTCCCGCCGCGAGAAGGTGTAGTCGCGCGCCGCCGACTGCGCGATCAGCGTGCGTGGCGCCACCAGGGCCAGGTAGGTCGACAGGTCCAGGTACTCGTTGATGTCGGCGTTGAGCCATTGCCAGCATTCGTGGTTGCCGTTCCAGGCCATCACCTGCAGGTCGGGCATATAGCCGCCGAGCACGCTGACCTGCACGCGCGGATCCAGCGCCGCCGCCTGCAGGGCGACTTCGGCGCCCATCGACAGTCCGGCCAGCACGAGACGGTCCGGGTCCACTTCGGCGCGCGTGAGCAGATAGTCGATGCCGCGAAGCACGTCCCAGGCACGTTCGCCGTCCTGTTCCCACTCGCTGCGCAGGTCGCCGCTGGTGATCGCCGGATGGGCGTGGTTGCCGCCCTCGGGATCGTCGCCGTAGTCGCGATGCGAGACATCCAGGCCGAGCACGACGTAGCCGCGGCGGGCGAAGGCGTCGCCGTACCAGTACATCCAGGCATCGGGATCGAACATCTGCCAGGCACTGCTGGCATGGCCATTGAGGACGATGACCGCCGGTCGCCGTTCCCCGACGGACGCCGGCGTGGCGAGCCAGCCGTGTGCATGCCGCTGCAGCGCACGGCCGTCCGGCGAGGCCAGCGTCCACTCGAACGCCAGTTCTTCGAGCGTGTAATCCGCCGGCCAATGTGCCGGCACATCGTCGCGACCGTCATCGATACGCTGGCTGCGTCGCGCCGGCACGCCGCTCTGCTTGACCGTGACAGTCGTTTCGACCGGTTGCGGCGCACCCGCCATCAGCAAGTGTGCGACGCGTCGCCGGGTCAGCGCCTGCCACCTGTCGCGCTCTTCGTCCGTCCGTGCGGACAGGCCATAGCCCAGCAGTTCTGCACGGGTGCCCTGCAGCGAACGCCAGCGTCCGTCGCCGCTGTGCCGGTAGCGGCCGCGCAGATGGCGACCCTCAGCGCCGGCCTCGTAGTGCTCGATGCGGTCAGCGAGCGCACGCTGGAAGCGCAACGTCCCGCCGTCCCACTCGATGTCGGACAGCGCGTACTCGAGCTCCTCGGCATTGGAATGCCGTGCGCGCGACGCGAACACCTTGAGGGTGCCAACCGGCGCGGAGGCGTCGTCGCTGTCCGTGCCGCGGTCGATGCGCAGGCGCGCCAGCCGCCCGTCGGCCAGTTCGATATCCCATGCCCGCGGCAGCAGGTCCTGCTCGAAACGCTGCGCCTGCCAGCCGGTCACGACATGGAGGAAGTCGTCGGTGCCGGGCATGTCGGAACGGTCGACAGGCGGCGTCGCGCGGCCACGCAGGACGCCGTCCACCAGCTGAACGCGGTACCAGCGCCAGTGCCGTTCGCCGCCGGTACGGAACGACAGATCACCCGTAGCCGGTTGCCACTCGATCCGTTCGATCTTCTGCCCGGCGCGACCTTCCTGGCGGATCTCGCCGAGCGCGCGGCCACCTTCCGTATCCAGGTCCAGAACACGTCTCTGGCCGCCTTCATCCAGGTACCAGCGGCCGGCCGGTGAATCGGCTGGCGCCACCGCGGCGTCGCCATCCCCGTCGCCCACGTCGCCGACGCGCGAACAGGCGCCGGACAGCAGCACGCCGGCCACTAGGACCGGCGCGAGCAGTCGAACGACAAGACGACGCACTTTCATCATGCCGTCCCGGGTGTGGTGGTCAGGCTCAGCCGAGCGCGGCTTCCAGTTCCGGCACCAGCGTGAACAGGTCGCCGACGAGGCCAAAGTCGGCGATCTCGAAGATCGGCGCTTCACCGTCCTTGTTGATCGCCACGATCGTGCCGGCGTCCTTGATGCCGGTGAGATGCTGGATGGCGCCGGAAATGCCGATGGCGATGTACAGCTCCGGCGCGATGATCTTGCCGGTCTGGCCGACCTGCATGTCGTTCGGCACGTAGCCGGCATCGACGGCGGCGCGCGAGGCACCGACGCCGGCACCGAGCTTGTCCGCCAGCGAATAGATGATCTTGAAGGCATCGGCCGAACCCAGCGCACGGCCGCCGGACACCACGCGCGATGCCGTCTGCAGGTCCGGGCGGTCGCTCTTGCCGGCCTTCAGTTCAACGAAGCGCGTATGCGTCGGCAGTGCAACGTCCAGCGACAACGCCTCGATGCCGGCATGGCCACCCTCGGCGGCCGCCGGGAACGAAGCGGTGCGCACGGTGGCGACGATGGCGCCAGCCGGTGCGGTCACCGTGACGATGGCATTGCCGGCGTAGACCGGGCGCTTGAACGTCTGCGCGTCGACCACGTCCATCAGGTCGGACACCTGCGGCACACCGAGCAGCGCGGCGACGCGCGGCATCAGGTCCTTGCCGAAGGTGGTCGACGGGCCGAACACATGGCTGTAACCGGCGGCGGCCTTGGCCACCTGCGGCGCCAGCACGGCGGACAGCGACTGCGCGTTCTCGGCGCGTTCCACCGTCAGCACGCGGCTGACGCCGGCGATCTTCGCGGCCTGTGCGGCGATGCCGGCGGCATCGGCGGCCAGTACCAGGATGTCGATGGCTTCCGGCGACAGCTTGCCGGCGGCGCTCACGCACTTGGCGGTGCTGGCGTTGAGCTGTCCGTTGAGGTGCTCGGCGACGATCAGGATCTTGCTCATTCAAATGTCCTCAGCAGAGGTGCGGGACGAAGCGCGCTCCGTCCGGGCAATGCGGATGCGGAATCAGACCAGGCCCTTGGCCTTCAGGGCGGCGACCAGCTCGGCGACGTCCTTGACCATCACGCCCTTGCTGCGCTTGGCCGGCGCAGCGTAGTGGCTGGCGCTCAGGCCGGCGGCGGCTTCGACGCCGAGGTCGGCAAGCGGGATCGTCTCCAGCGGCTTGCTTTTCGCCTTCATGATGTCCGGCAGCTTGATGAACCGCGGCTCGTTCAGGCGCAGGTCGGTGGTGACCACGGCGGGCAGGTCGATCTCGATGGTCTCCAGGCCGGCGTCCACTTCGCGGGTGACGCGGGCGACCTGGCCGTCGACGACGATTTCGGACGCGAACGTCGCCTGCGGACGGTCCCACAGCGCCGCCAGCATCTGGCCGGTCTGGTTGGCATCGTCGTCGATGGCCTGCTTGCCCAGCAGCACCAGGCCCGGCTGTTCCTTCTCGATCAGCTTGAGCAGGATGCGCGCGGCCGTCAGCGGCTGCACCACCTCGTCGGTGACGACGTGGATGGCGCGGTTGGCGCCCATGGCCAAGCCGTTGCGCAGGTGCGCCTGGGCGTCAGCCGGCGCGATGGTCGCGACCACGACTTCGCTGGCGATGCCTTTCTCGCGCAGGCGCAGTGCTTCCTCCAGCGCGATCTCGTCGAAGGGATTGGGCGAGAGCTTGACGCCATCGGTCACCACGCCGGAATTGTCGGGCTTGACCTGGATGCGGACGTTGTAGTCCACCACGCGCTTGTAACCGACCAGGATCTTCATCGTTTCGATTGACCTCGATGCAGGGTGCGCCACCGGCGGCCAGGTGGCCGGACGCGTCAAAAGGGGGCGTTCATTGTAGCGGTCCGCGCCGGGCAGGGGCAGCCGGATCCACGCATCCGGATGCAACCCGACGCACACTTGCGGCATCATGACCCGGTTCGCAGCGCGCGCCCATGGCCGACCACCCCGAAGACACCCCCTCGCTGTTCGCCCGAACCTGGGCGGAACTGCGGCGCCGCAAGGTCGTCCGTGCCGGCATCGGCTACGTGCTGGTGGCCTGGGTGGTGCTGCAGCTGGGCGAAATCACCTTCGAGCCGCTGGGCCTGCCCGGCTGGGTGATGACCTGGACGATCCTGCTCGCCGTGCTCGGCCTGCCGGTGGCGCTGGTCCTGGCCTGGGTGTTCGACCACGGCGATGACGGCCTGACCCGCGACCAGGGCGGTGTCGTCGGGGTCGGACCGGCGCGGTTGTTCGCGCTGTTCGTCGTGCTGGTCACCGTCGGTGTGGCGGCGTGGTGGCTGTCCGATGTCTATCGCGATGCCGAGCCGGACGCCGCGGAAGGGCAGGGCAAGGCCGTTCCCGCCGCAGGGGTGTCTGCGGCGCCAGCCAATTCCGTCGCGGTGCTTCCGTTCGACGACATGAGTCCGGAGCGCGACCAGGGCTGGTTCGCCGATGGACTCGCCGAGGAACTGCTTGACCGCCTTGCCCGCGTCAACGGACTTCGCGTCGCGGCGCGGACGTCGTCGTTCGCCCTGCGCGATCGCCAGCTCGATGTCGCCGGCATCGGGCAGGCGCTGAATGTCGCGACGGTCGTCGAAGGATCGGTGCGCAAGGCGGAAGGCCGGATTCGCGTCACCGTGCAGCTCATCGACGCCGGCAATGGCTATCACCTCTGGAGTGAAACCTACGAGCGGCCCGACCAGGGCATCTTCGAGCTGCAGGACGAGATCACCGCCGACATCGTCGACAACCTGCAGCGGCGGATTCCCGGCTTGACCCGGGCGTCGCCCGGTCCGGCCGCGCGTGCCGTGGTCGGCAGCGCCGATACCCGCGATCTCAAGGCGCACGAGCTGTACCTGCAGGGACGACTGCTGTGGCGGCAACGCACGCCATCGTCGCTGGCGCGCGCGGCGTCGCTGTTCGAGCAGGCCATCGAGATCGATCCCGAGTACGCACGCGCCTGGTGCGGCCTGGCCGACTCGCGGCTGCTGCTGGCCGACTATGGCGGGCTGTCCGCGGCCGAAGCGGTGACACTGGCGGAACCGGCCGTGGTGCAGGCGCTGACGCTGGCGCCGGGTCTGGGCGAAGCCTGGGCGTCGCTGGGACTGCTGCGGCTCACCGCAGGCCAGCTCGATGCCGCTGAAGGCAACCTTCTGGAGGCGATCCGCCTGGATCCGAACTACGACATGGCCCTGATGTGGCTGGGCGGCCTGTACGGCCGCCAGGGACGACTCAATGCCCGCGCGGAAATCCTCGAGCGCGCGTTGGCGCTCAGTCCGCTGGATCCGGCGATCACCGTCAACCTCGCCAACAATCGCTACGCCCAGGGCGACATCGATGGTTCCCGACAACTGCTGCGCGACCTGCTGGCGGTGATTCCCGACAGCAACGTCGCCCGCGTCAGCCTTGCCACCTTCGAGCGCAACAACGGCGACCTGGTCGAATCGCTGCGCCAGTCCGACATCGCCTGGCGCCAGGACCCGGACGGCCCGAACGCCATCATGGGCCTGATCATGTCGCTGTCGGCCCTTGAACGGCTGGACGAGGCGGAGCGGCTGCTGGCCCGCCTGCCGCCGCAATTGCCGATGCGGCATTGGCTGGCGTTCCTGTTGCACCTTCAGCGCGATGCCGACACGGCGCTGACGCTGGACCTGACTGCGCGGCTCGAGCAGGTTCTGGGCAATCCGGAACCGATGGCGGCCGAGTACCGGCCGCTGCTGTGGTTTGCCTGGATGACCGACTATCGCCATGGACAGCCCGAGCGCGCGCTGCGTTCGCTGCGAAAGCTGGTCGAGACACCTGGTGGTGGCCTGCTGAGCACCGATCAACTCGACCCCGCCGCCGGCCTCATCATGCTGCTGCGCCAGAACGGCGCCGATGCCGAGGCGGCCGGCGTGCACGACTTGCTCGTGCAGAGTTTCGAGCAGGCGTTGACACAGTCACTCAGCGGCCCGGCCAGCGAATACGGCCAGGCGGCGATGCTGGCGGTGGACGGTGATGCGCCCGCGGCACTGGCGAAGCTGGCCAAGGCGATCGGGTCCGGATTCAACGAGCGCTGGATGCTGGATGTCGATCCACGCCTGGACAGCCTGCGTGAATTGCCGCGCTTCCAGCAATTGCGTGGAACCGTGTTGCGGCGGATCAGCGAACAACGCGAGCAGAGCCTTTCCATCGCCACCTATTGACCTGCACCGGGCCAGCGATGCTTGCGGCGGGACCGGTGCCCAACTTCCCTTCCTGGAGACTGGATTTCGATGACGACGAGTGCTTCCCGCGTCGGCCTGGTGGGCCTGGGCGCCATGGGCGAACCGATGGCACGTCACCTCCACGCCGCCGGCCTGCTGGCAGCCGTCTGGAACCGCAGCCGCGACAAGGCGGCGCGCTTCGCTGCGGAGTCCGGGGTGGCCCTGCCGGAAACGCTGGCGGAGCTGGCGGGTATCTGCGATGTGGTGGTGACCTGCGTGTCCGCCGACCAGGATGTGCTGGAGGTCGTCGACGCGCTTTGCGCTGGCCTCAAGCCAGGTGCGCTGGTGATCGACACGTCGACGGTGGCGCCCGCCACGGCGCGCAGCGCAGCGCAGCGACTGGCCGGGATCGGCGTGGACTTCATCGATGCGCCGCTGACCGGGGGCGTCGAAGGCGCCCGCAACGGCACCCTGTCCGTGCTGGTCGGCGGTACGCCGGCTGCCTTCGCGCGCGCGCAGCCGGTGCTGGCGACCTTTGGACGCCGCGTGGTCCGCTTCGGCGACGTCGGTGCCGGGCAGGCGACCAAGGCAGTCAACCAGGTCATGGTCGCCGGCATTGCCGAAGCGGTCTGCGAAGGCCTGGCGCTGGCCGAACGCATGGGGCTGGATACCGGCGCGCTGATCGACACACTGGGCAATGGTGCCGCCGGCACCTGGTTCATGGACAAGCGTGGCCGCACCATGCTGGCCGGCGAATTCGACGTCGGCTTCAAACTGCGCCTGCTGCACAAGGACCTGGGCATCGTCGCCGCGCTGGCCGAAGATGCCGGCATCGCGCTGCCCACGGCGGCTGCCGCGCGGGCCGACTACGCGCGCCTGCTGGAAGCCGGCCATGGCGATGAAGACATTTCCTCACTGATCCGCCTCAAGCGGCCGTGAATCCTGCAGTGCCGAGGGCTGCCCCGTGCGGAAAGGCGACCTGTTGCCCGGACCCTGGCGCCGCATCTATGCGAGACTTCGACAGTCGGCTGTGTCGATACCGGTCGCAGCCCCTCCACTTCCCAGGGATACCGCCATGAATCGAACCTTGCATTCGTTTGCAGCCGCCGTGGTGCTGGCTCTGTCCGGCAACGTGTGGGCCGATCCACCTGCCGACCTGGCCCTCACGCCGGTCATCACCAGTGGGTCGGTGTCCGGTGCGACCGGGCTTCGCCACGCCGGTGACGGCAGTGGCCGGCTGTTCGTGCTGGAACAGGGCGGCAACCTCAAGATCATCCAGAACGGCGCGGTCCTGGCACCGACGTTCCTCACGCTGAATGCCTCGACGCCCGGCGGCTTCACCGGCGGCGGTGAAAGCGGCCTGCTCGGTGTGGCGTTCCATCCGCAGTTCGCCAGCAACCGCAAGTTCTACGTCAACTACACCGACGGCAACGGCGACACGCGGATCGTCGAGTACCAGGCCTCGGCCAGCAATCCGAACGTCACCGACCTGGCTACCCGGCGACAACTGATGCTGATCCCGCAGCCGGCGTGGAACCACAACGGCGGCAACCTGCTGTTCGGCCCCGACGGCTATCTGTACATCGGCATGGGCGACGGTGGTGGCTCCGGCGGTTCGGGCGCCGGCCTGAGCCAGAACCTGAATACGCTGCTCGGCAAGATGCTGCGCATCGATGTCGATGGCAGCGCAGCGAACGCCAACGCCTGCGGCGGCACCGGCACGCTGCCCTACGCCATTCCCGCCGACAATCCGTTCGCCAGCGGCGGTGGCTGTGCGGAAATCGCCTTCATCGGCCTGCGCAATCCCTGGCGCTGGAGTTTCGACCGCCTGACCGGTGACCTGTTCATCGGCGATGTCGGCCAGAGTACCCTGGAAGAAGTGGATTTCGTCGCGGCCAACGAGCTCAACCAGATCCACAACTTCGGCTGGAAGTGCTTCGAGGCAAGCAACGTCTACCCCAGTGTCTCCAATCCCAATTGTCCGGGCGGCGTGATGGCCTATCCGCACGTGCTGCCGATCATGCAATACCCGCGCGCCCAGGGCTTTTCGATCACCGGTGGCTACGTCTACCGCGGGCCCATCAACGGCTTGCGTGGCACCTACATCTTCGCGGACTACGGCTCGCGCAAGATCTTCTTCGCCAACAGGAACGGGGCGACCTGGTCGTTCAGCGAATGGGGTTCGGTGCAGTCGGGCGGCATTACCAGCTTCGGCGAAGACGAGGAAGGCAATGTCTATGTCGTCCGTGCCGGCGGCGTCGCCATCACGAAGTTCACTTCTGCGGACGTCGGGCCGACCGTCTACACCGTCACGCCGGTGGTGGTCGGTGGCGGCGGCGAACTGGATCCGTCGGTGCCGCAGGAAGTCGAGGAAGGCGAGACGGTCAGCTTCGAAGTGGTGCCGGATCCCCTTCATGTTCTCGACGAGGTCAGCGGGTGCGATGGCTCGCTGGCGGGGACGACCTACACCACCGGGCCCATCCAGGACGACTGCGAAGTGATGGCCATTTTCATGGCTGATCCGGACGTGATCTTCCACGACGGTTTCGAGGGTTCGCCGCTCTGATATCCATCGTCCGGGATGTCCGGCGACGGACATCCCGGACCGCGTTGGGCCTGTTGTCGTCCCAGGGTCGGCCTCATGTCGATTCCGTCACGCGATTAAC
>CAZYHP010000039.1:0-24407 GCA_964647135.1 uncultured Rhodanobacteraceae bacterium | reverse complement strand
GCGTCGGTGGTGTCGTGGGCGTAGCCCAGCTGGAAGCTGACGAAAGCGCGTCGCCACCAGTCCACCAGGCGTGCGCCGGCGGCCAGCACGAACGCGTCGTCCTCCAGTCCTTCACGATCGCGGCCGTCGATCCAGCCGGCTGACAGCATCGGCTGCCAGGTGAAGCGGCCCGCCTGCCGCCGCTCGCCGTGGCCATCGACGAACACGGTGCCGGTGACGTAGTCGTGGGTGCTGGTGTTCGTGGCGCCAGCGCTGACCACGACATCGCGCGCCAGCGCCGACGGCGTGCCTGGTATGGCTGCGAAGACGGCAGCGAGCGTGAAAGCGAGCTTAGGGAGCATCGGCGAAGCTGTTCGCATGGAGCGGCATCGGCAGCTGCGCCGGCCAACCGCCGGCGAGACTGCGAAAGATATCCAGCGTTGCCAGAACGGCACTTGTACGGGCCTGTACCCGCCGGTCCCCGGCGTCCAGTCGCCCGCGCTCGCTGTCGAGCACCTGCAGGAACTCGATCAGCCCGCCCTCGTATTGGATGCGTGCCAGGGCAGCCGCCTCCGCAGGCGCGGCTTGCCGCCTGCCGTTGCGCGACCTCGCGGCCGGTGTCCGTTGCCGGGCCCGCGCATTCGCGGTTTCTTCGAGTGCGGCCAGCACCGTCTGCGGGTAACGCGCCAGCCCGATGTCGGCGCCGGCCTGGGCAGCGGCGATGCCTGCGCGCACGCGACCGGTATCGAGGAAGGTCCAATCGATGCCCAGCGCCAGCCAGCGCCGATCGCTGTCGCGATCGAACAGGGCACCGGCATCGAGCGCCTGCGTGCCGATCAGTCCGGACAGGGTCAGTCGCGGAAAACAGATCGGCGCAAGGCCAGGCCCTGCCTACGCGATCGACCGGGCGATGTCGACGTCACCACGGAATCACCTCGCCTTCATGCGTGAAAGTGCCGCTGGGTCCATCGGCGGCAAGCAGTGCCATGCGCACGCTGCTGCGTGCACCTTCGGGGATCGAAAGCTGGCCCTCGCCGCCGTTCATGTCGGTGCGCACATAGCCGGGATGGATGGCGTTGACCTTGATCGGCGTGCCGCGAAGCAGCCAGGCCAGCTGCACGGTCCACGCATTCAGCGCCGACTTGGAGGTGTTGTAGGCCGGCACCTTGAAGTCGAAGATCGGCGAGGCGGGATCGCTGTGCAGCGCCAATGATCCAAGGATGCTCGACACGTTGACGATGCGACCGGCCTCGGCGCGTCGCAGCAGCGGCAGGAAGGCCTGCGTCACCGCGATCACGCCGAACACGTTGGTGTCGAAGGTCTGGCGCCACGCCTGCAGCGACGTGCCGATATCGGCTTCGTCGGCGCGATCAAGCAGGATGCCGGCGTTGTTGACCAGGATGTCGAGGCGACCATGGCGTTGCTCGATCCCGCGCGCTGCGGCAGCGATGCTGTCCATGTCCCCGACATCCAGGACGATGGCGCTGACGTCCAGTCCTTCCGCGGACAACGTGTCCGCGGCGGCCTCGGCGCGCGCGCGGTCACGGCCCGCCAGCAGCACCTGCACACCGGCCTGCGCCAGCTGACGGACGGTTTCCAGGCCGATGCCACGGGTGGCGCCGGTCACCAGGGCGATTTTCCTGCTCATGTCGAATTCCTTGTGGCTGCAAAAGGAAGGGAAAGGCGTTCACGCGTGGGCGTGGGCGATATCCATCGAGCGGGTCCGGACGCGCCGGCCACCGCGTTCGACCAGCGAGCACAACGCCACGAAGAACACCGGCGTCAGGAACAGGCCGAACAGGGTCACGCCGAGCATGCCCGAGAACACGGTGATGCCGGTGATCGCGCGCACTTCGCTGCCGGCCCCGCCGACCGCATCAGCGGCAGGACGCCCGCACAGAAGGCAATCGAAGTCATGATGATGGCCCGCAGGCGCAGCCGGCAGGCTTCCAGCGCCGCCTCGACGATGCCGCCGCCCTGGCGCTCCAGTTCGCGGGCGAACTCGACGATGCGGATGGCGTTTTTGCAGGCCGGCTCCATCAGCACCACCAGGCCTACCTGCACGAACACGTTGTTGTCGCCGCCGGCGAGCCAGACGCCGGCGAGGGCCGCGAGCAGGCACCGCTTGCCGTCTGAGGCGGCGAATCCGATCGAACGGCTGCGCGGTCCGGTGCGCCCTGCCGCGACCCCATGGCGATCGGCACATGGCGCACCGGCAGTCGGTGGTTAAGCTCGCTGCACCATTGACGGAGGAATGGACCATGCGACGCCTGTCCACGCTGCTTGCCGCTTCGCTGCTGGCGCAGCCTGTATTCGCCGTCGACCTGCAGGACACGCGCATGGTCGACCAGCCGGCCGCGCATGGCGCGCTGCTGGCATTCACCTACGACAACGATCTGTGGCTGGCCGCGCGGGCCGGCGGCAGTGCACGCCGGCTGACGCATGCACCCGGTCGCGAGCGTGCGCCGCAGTTCTCGCCGGATGGCCGCTGGCTGGCGTTTTCCGCCGACTACGATGGCAATCTCGATGTCTACGTCATGCCGGCCACCGGCGGCGAGCCACGCCGCCTGACCTGGCATCCCGGCAACGACATGGTGCGCGGCTTCACGCCCGACGGTTCGGCGGTGATCTACGAATCCGCCGAAGGCACAGCCGTGCGTCGCATGGGCGCGCTGTACACCGTGGCGGTCGACGGCGGTGTGCCGACGCGGCTGCCGGTGCCTTCGGGCAGCAAGGCCGCCCTGTCGCCGGACGGCCGCACCCTGGCCTACACACCGCAGCGCGATGTCTTCATGCAGTGGAAGAACTATCGCGGCGGCACGCAGAGCCGCATCTGGCTGCTGGACTTGAACGACCTGTCGGTCAGGGAAATTCCCAAGCCGGCCGGTGGCAGCAACGACACCGACCCGGTCTGGATCGGCGACACGCTGTACTTCAACTCCGACCGGGCTGGCGAGTTCAACCTGTTCCGCCATGACGCCGCGACGGGACAGGCGACGCAGTTGACGGCGCTGTCGGATTTCCCGGTGCGCGTGCCGTCCACCGATCACGCCGGCGGCATCGTCTTCGAGCAGGCCGGCTGGCTGCACCGTCTCGACACCGGCACGGGCCTGATCGAACGCATCCGCGTGTCGGCCGTCTCGGATCTCCTGGAAACGCGTCCGCGCCAGGCCAGCGATGCCAAGTGGATCCGCCAGTCGGCGGCTTCGCCGGACCTCAAGCGCATGGTCTTCAACTACCGCGGCGAGATCGTCACGGTGCCGGCCGACAAGGGCGATCCGCGGACGCTGACGCAGACGCCGGGCGCCAACGAGCATTCGCCGGCGTGGTCGCCGGATGGGGCGTCGATCGCCTGGTTCTCGGATGTCTCGGGCGAATACGAGCTGCTGGTCGCTGCCCACGACGGTCGCGGCGAGCCGCGTCGCTTCAAGCTCGAAGGTGCTGGCGCCTATGCGCGGGCGCTGTGGTCGCCGGATGGCCGATACATCGCCTACCAGGACAACAGCCAGTCGCTGTGGGTGATCGAGCTGGCGAGCGGTCGCAACCGCAAGGTCGCGTCCGAGCCGGTGTATTCGCCGTTGTTCCTGATGAGCGCGAACTGGTCGCCGGACTCGCGCTGGCTGGCCTACACCGTGCAGAACGCGGGGCTGTTGCAGACCGTGCATGCCTGGTCGACCGCGTCCGGGCAGTCGGTCCAGATCAGCGATGGCATGTCGGAAATGCTGGAGCCGGTCTTTGATCCGGGTGGCGAATTCCTCTACGTGCTGGCCTCCACCGATGCCGGCCCGGTCAAGGACTGGTTCTCGCAGATCAGTGTCGACAACACGATGAGCTTCGGTCTCTACGCCGTCACGCTGCGAGCCGACGGGCCCGATCCGGTGCCGCCGCAAAGCGACGAAGTCGCGGTGGTCGCGGCGGGTGAGGGCGCGGACGACAAGGCCAAGGCGGCGCCTGCCACGCCGACGGTGCGCATCGACGCCGCGGGCATCGGCGACCGCATCGTGTCGCTGCCGGCAGGCACTGGCACCCGCCACAGCCTGCGCGTCGGTGCCGCCGGCGAAATCTTCTTCATCGAAACGCGCGGCAACACCTCCTTCGCGGCCTTCGGCGGCCCGGGCGAACTGAAGCGCTTCCGGCTCAGCGACCGCGAGGTCAAGACCCTCGCCGCCGGCGTCGAGGCCTACCATCTGTCGCGCGACGGCAAGCGCATCGCCTGGCAGGTCGGGCAGGACTGGTTCGTCACCGACGTCGCCGACGAGCTCCCGGCGGGCAAGGGCAAACTGGCGCTCGGCCGCATCGGCGTGCGTGTCGATCCGCGCGCGGAGTGGGCGCAGATCCTCGACGAGGCCTGGCGCATCAACCGCGACTGGTTCTACGCCGACAATTACCACGGCGCCGACTGGGCGGCGATGCGCGACAAGTACCGCGCCTTCCTGCCGCACCTGACGACGCGCAGCGACCTCGACCGCGTCATCCAGATGATGCTCAGCGAACTGGCAGTCGGTCACAGCTATCTGTCGCCCGGCGACGAGCCCTTCAAGCCGGAGCGCGTCAAGGTCGGACTGCTCGGGGCCGACTACGAAGTGGTCGGCGACCGCTACCGCTTCAAGCGCGTGCTTGGCGGGCTGAACTGGAATCCCGCGCTGCGCTCGCCGCTGCGCACGCCGGGCGTGAACATCCGCGAAGGGGAGTTCCTGCTCGCTGTCGATGGCGTCGAACTGCGCGCGCCGACCAGTGTCTACGCCCTGTTCGAACATCGCGCCGGGCGCCAGGTGCGCCTGACCGTCGCGGCCGATGCCGAGGGTCGTGGCAGCCGCGAAGTGGTGGTCGTGCCAGTGGAAGACGAATCGCAGCTGCGCTACCTGGCCTGGGTCGAGGGCAACCAGCGCTACGTCACCGAAAGAAGCGGTGGCCGCCTGGCCTACGTCCACGTGCCGGACACCGGCGCAGCCGGCCACAACGCATTCAAGCGTTACTTCTACCCGCAGACGGATCGCGATGGCCTGGTCATCGACGAGCGCTTCAACGGCGGCGGCCTGATCGCCGACTACTACATCGACATCCTGCGCCGTCCGTTCATCGCCCGCTGGGTGCTGCGCTATGGCGACGAACTGGTCAGCCCGCGTGGTGCGATCCATGGTCCGAAGGTGATGATCACCGACGAGCTGGCCGGCTCCGGCGGCGACCTGCTGCCGTGGATGTTCAGGCGCTTCGAGCTCGGGCCGATCGTCGGCAAGCGTACCTGGGGCGGCCTGGTCGGCATCCTCGGATTCCCGACGCTGGTCGATGGCGGCCAGGTCACGGCGCCGAACCTGGCGATCCTCACCGAGGAAGGCTTCAACATCGAGAACGAAGGCGTGGCGCCGGACATCGAGGTCGAACAGTGGCCGGCCGACGTCGCCGCCGGCCGCGATCCGCAGCTCGATCGGGCCATCGACGTCGCCCTGGAATTGCTCGAGCGCACACCGAAGGCGACACCGCAGCGGCCGCCGTTCCCGGTGCGCGCCGGCAGCGGTCGCTGATGCGCGGCACGTCCCGCGGGCACCGCGCGCCCGCGGGCTTGCCGACGGCCAGCAGGCGTTCGGCCGTGCTCGGGCATACTCGCTGGCCCTGATGTGATCGCGGTGTGGCCCTGATGCGCGTGTTCTCTTTTTTCGAACGGTTGGTCGATCCCTATCCGCCGGCGCCACCGGCGGTGCCGCCGCGCGGTTTCGTTCCGTTCGTGCTGCACTATTCGCGGCCGATCCTGCCGCTGCTGGTTGTCGTCGCCGTACTCACCGCGCTGATCTCCGTGGTGGAGATCGCCTTCTTCGACTTCATGGGCAGCCTGGTCGACTGGCTCGGCAGCAGCGATCGCGCATCGATGTGGGCCGATCATGGGCCGCGGCTGATGTGGATGGCGGCCTTGATCGTGCTCGGCCATCCGCTGCTGGTCTTCACGCATTCGCTGCTGCTGCACCAGGGCCTGTTCGGCACCTATCCGATGCGTATCCGCTGGCTGGCGCACCGGCACCTGCTCGGCCAGAGCCTGGGCTTCTTCCAGGACGAGTTCGCCGGCCGCGTCTCCGCCAAGGTGATGCAAAGCGCGCTGGCGATCCGCGAGACGGTCATCAAGCTGCTCGACGTCTTCGTCTACGTCGTGGTCTATTTCATCGGCACGGCGGTGCTGGTCGGGCGTGCGGATGGCTGGATGGTGCTGCCGCTGCTGGGCTGGCTGCTCGGATACATCGCCATCCTGACCGTGTTCGTGCCGCGCCTGCAGCGCATCGGTGCCGCGCAGGCCGATGCCCGCGCCGAAATGACCGGACGCATCGTAGACAGTTATACGAACATCCAGACCGTCAAGCTGTTCGCGCACAGCCGTCGCGAAGAGGCCTATGCGCGTGATGCCATGGAGGGTTTCATGGGCACCGTGCACCGGCAGATGCGGCTGGTGACCTGGCTGAACCTCTGCCTGCATTCCCTCAACGGCCTGCTGCTCGGCGGCATCGGTGCGCTGTCCATCGTCGCCTGGCAGGCGGGCACCACTTCGCTGGGCGCCGTCGCCGTCGCCATCGCGCTTGTGCTGCGCATTCGCGGCATGTCCGAATGGATCCTGTGGGAGGTCGCCGGCCTGTTCGAGAACATCGGCACGGTGCAGGACGGCATGAACACGCTGACGCAGCGCCCCGTGGTCACCGATGCGCCCTCGGCCCTGCCGCTCGAAGTGAGCCGCGGTGACATCCGCTTCGAGGGCGTGCGCTTCCACTACGGCGAACGCGTGCAGGTCTTCGATGGCCTGGACCTGCATATCCGGCCGGGCGAAAAGGTCGGCATTGTCGGTCGCTCCGGTGCCGGCAAGTCGACGCTGGTCAACCTGCTGCTGCGCTTCTACGACGTTGACAGCGGTCGCATCCTCATTGACGGCCAGGACATTGCCGGCGTCAGCCAGGAATCGCTGCGCCAGGCCATCGGCATGGTCACCCAGGACACCTCGCTGCTGCATCGCTCGATCCGCGACAACATCGCCTACGGTCGCCCGGATGCCGACCAGGCCATGATCGAGCGCGCGGCGCGGCAGGCGCACGCCGATGCGTTCATCCCCGATCTGGTCGATGCCAAGGAGCGGCGCGGTTACGACGCCCATGTCGGCGAGCGCGGCGTCAAGCTCAGCGGCGGCCAGCGCCAGCGCATCGCGATCGCGCGCGTCCTGCTCAAGGATGCACCGATCCTGGTGCTCGACGAGGCCACCTCGGCACTGGATTCCGAAGTCGAGGCGGCGATCCAGGAGCAGCTGTACACGCTGATGGAAGGCAAGACCGTCATCGCCATCGCGCACCGGCTGTCGACCATCGCCATTCTCGACCGCCTGGTGGTGATGGACGCAGGCCGCATCGTCGAGTCCGGCAGTCACGAGGAACTGCTGCGTGCCGATGGCCTGTATGCCGCGCTCTGGCGTCGCCAGTCCGGTGGTTTCCTCGGCGTCGATCCCGACGCGGCGCCCATCGCGGCGGCAGGCTGACTGCGGGAAAGCCGGCGTCATGGCGGCGCGGGGCAAGGTGGCAAGGACGGCGATCCCGGAGGGCATCGACGTGCGCCTGCGTGCCGTGGGCCGTCGTGACCGTCGCTTCCACGCCCGCCTTTACGGCGACGCCGACCTGATGCGGCTGATCGGTCCGTCCTTGTCAGCGCCGGCCGCGCGACGCGCCGCTCATGCGGCCGCGTTGCGCCGCGGTGCGCAGTGCAGCGATGTCCGTGACTGGGTCATCCTTGCAACGCAGCAACGGCATCGTGTCGGCCTGGCGGGATGGCGGCGGCAAGGGGAGGCGCTGGAACTCGGCGTGATGCTGCTGCCGTCCTGGCAGCGTCGCGGAATCGCGGTGATCGCCCTGCGCCAGCTGCTCCACCTCGCCGGACGCTCGACGAACGTGCGCACGCTGCTGATCCGCCACCATCCGGCGAATGCCGCCATGGCGGCCGTTGCCGCCGCACTGGGATTCCGGATGCTTGCATCGATGTCCGCAAGCGACGCGGTTACGTGGCGGAGGGATGCCGAAGACGAGCGCGCAAAGCCGCGAGTCGATGGAGTATCTTAGGCCCTCGCGAATCGGGAGGGACGATGGCGAGTTCGGGAAGGCTGGCCTGTGTCGGTGTAGGGATGCTGCTGGGTGGCCACATCAGCCCGCGTGCGCAGACCGAGATCGAGCGGGCGGACGTGGTGTTCGCCGCCGTTTCCGATCCCATCGTCGAGCTGTGGCTGAAGGAGATGCACGCCGATGTGCGCAGCCTCCAGCCCTGCTACGCGGAAGGCAAGTCGCGACTGCAGACCTACGACGAAATGCTCGAACTGATCCTCGTCGAAGTGCGGGCGGGCCGTCGCGTCTGCGGCGTGTTCTATGGCCACCCCGGGGTGTTCGCGCGCATGCCGCATCGTGCCGTGGCACGGGCCAGGGCGGAGGGATTCTCCGCCCACATGGAGCCCGGCATCTCCGCCGAAGACTGTCTCTACGCGGACCTCGGCATCGATCCGGGCGAATTCGGCTGCCAGCATTTCGAGGCCAGCCAACTGCTTTTCTACCGGCGCCGCATCGACCCGTCGGCGTACCTGGTGCTTTGGCAGATCGCCGTCGCCGGAGATCGCACGCATCGCCGCTATTCCATCGGCGCTGCCCATCGCGCCCTGTTGGTCGAGCGGCTTGCCGAAGACTATCCGCACGACCATCGCGTCACGATCTACGAGGCGGCGACGCTGGCGATACAGACGCCGCGCATGGATGTCGTCGCCCTTCGCGACCTGCCGGATGCCGAACTGCGGCTGCAATCCACTCTGGTCGTCCCGCCCGCGCAGCCGCTGCTGGCGGACGACCCCATGATCTCCCGTGCCGCGACGCTGGACAGCCTTGATCCGGCGCCCGTGGCATGACGAGTGTGCTGGAAACCGAAACACCACCAAGGAGCATGCAATGTCGAATGTAATCCGCTTTCTCGAGTCGCTGGGTCGTGATGTCGGTGCGGGCGCCCTGGCGTCCGATGCCTTCGCCGCGGTCGCAGCCGAAATGCACCTCGAAGCCGACGTCCGTGCGGCACTCGGCGCTGGCGATCTGTCCGCCGTGGCGCAGATGATCGGCGCCCGTTCCAACATGATGATGTTCCTGGCGCCGACGGAGCCTGACAACGAGAAGCCGGATGAGGAAGCGCCGGAATCCGAGCTGCGAAGCGCCGCCTGAGCCGCGACCAGGGCGTCACGATGACAGGTGGATCATGAGTCACCGTGATGCCACCGGCCGGCTCCTTCTGGAGCCGGTCGTCGTCCATTCTCGCGATCCGCTCCGCCGCGGCCTGCTGTCGGCTGGGGCGCGCGCGATCCGCCGAGCGACCACGCTGCTGCTCGGCGCAGTCCTGCTGGTCGCGTCCTTCGACTGGTCACTGGGCGCAGCGGAGGACGATTCGTTCCAGGCGATGCTGGATCATGCCGACGCGGTCCGCAGTGCCGATCCCAACGCGTTCCGCGCGCTGCTGTCGGAGCTGGAAAAATCTCTGCCGCAGGCCAGCCCTGTGCAGGTCGAACGGATCCGTTATCTGCAGACCTACCGGATGTCGCTCGACGGCCAGTTCCCGCAGGCGATCGAGTCGCTGCAGGATCTCGCCGAGAATGCCACCGACATCCAGACGCGCTTCCGCGCCACGGCATTCCTGGCCAACAACTATGCACACACGAGGGATTTTTCCGCTGGCCTGCAGGCCATGGATCGCGCCCTCGCGATGCTGCCGGACATCACCGACGTCGATACCCGGCACCAGGGCCTGCTGTCGGCGGCGATCCTCTACAACCAGGCCGGCCAGCACGAACTGGCCCTGATCTATGCCGGCATGACGCTCGATGAGGCGGCCAATGGACGCAGCCGCTGCCTGGCCGGTGCGCTGCAGCTGGAAGCGCAGTTCGCGCTGGATCGACTACCGGTCGATCCGGCGGTATTCGAAGAACAGATCGTCGACTGCGAGAAGCACACCGAGCCGCTGCTCGCGGAATTCCTGCGCGGCTTCCAGGCCCGGGCGCTCCTCGACGCCGGACGCGCCGATGCCGCGGCCCGCCTGTTGAGCGCACGGATCGCCGCCGTGGAGACCATCGCCTATCCGCGGCTGGTGGCGGAGATCCATTCCCTGCTGGCCGAGGCACAGCTCGCACTCGCCCAGAATGCCGCCGCGAGGCGGCACGCCGAAAAGGTCGTTGCCGCCAGCGAAGGCGTGCCGTTCTCGCTGCCGCTGGTCAGCGCTTACGGCGTGTTGTCGCGAGAGGCTGAACAGCGCGGCGATCTCGGTGCAGCGCTGGACTACCAACGGCGTTATGCCGAAGTGGACCGGGCCTGGCTGGATGACATCAAGGCGCGTGAACTGGCCTTCCAGCTGGCCCAGCACGACAACCTGCAGAAGACGCACACCATCGAGCTGCTTAACCAGCGCAACAAGCTGCTGGAACTGGAAAGCGAGGTCAACAAGCAGGCGGCGACCAACAATCGCCTTGCGCTGGCCATGCTCATCGTCCTGCTGGCCTCGATCGCGTTGTGGGCCTACCTGACCAAGCGCGAACAGATGCGCTTCCGCAGACTCGCGCAGACCGATGCGCTGACCGGGATCAGCAACCGCCTGCATTTCAGCGAGCGCGCACCGGTCATGCTCGAGGACTGCGCACAGCGGGGTCGCAGCGCGGCGCTGGTGATGTTCGACCTCGATGCCTTCAAGTCGATCAATGACCGGCACGGCCATGCCTGTGGCGACTGGGTGCTGGTCGAAGTGGCTCGCATCTGTCGCGCCGAGTGTGGCGAAGATGACCTGTTCGCGCGCCTGGGTGGCGAGGAGTTCGCCATCCTGCGCATCGGCGCCGATGCCGACGCAGGCCGCGAACTGGCCGACCGCTGCCGGCGCGCGATCGCCGCCATCGACACCACGCCGTCGGGCGCCCGGTTTGCCGTCAGCGCAAGTTTCGGCGTTGCAGTGGCCGGCGCCGACGGTAGAAGTGGCGTGGACTCGCTGCTTGTCCAGGCCGACGTCGCCTTGTACTGCGCCAAGTCCGCCGGTCGCAACCGTGTCAGCGTCTACGGCGCCGCGGATTCACCGGCGCCGGTGCAGCCGGACCGAACATCGCTGCCGGCATCGGCCTGACCGCAGCGGCACGGTGCCGAAAACGTTGGGAAACTACTGATGTAATACAACAAGGCATCCGGGATTGGATTGGTAAACGGAAGATGAACGGCTCAGGGTGGTCACGACACACTAGGGGGGCGGAGTAAGCTTACGAAACCTTACCAACGTGGAGATAAATGCGTATGCTGCGCGTGAAAGGTGTTGTGCTACTAATCGGTTGGATGCTTGTTCCAGCAGGATCTGTCGAGGCTCAGATTTGCACCCGGGTTTATGAGCCAGGACCTGTCTTTTGCGGTCCCTGTGAGAACGCGGTGTTCTCTGATGTCGCGTGGCGGGGTGGTGCTGGTTGGTGTCAGTCCTGTTCCAGGCCATGTGTTGTCATCACCTCGACAACCGATAACGAGGGCGAAAAGGCTGATTGCATGTCGGGAGAGTTTCCGGATCCGCCCGGCACGGTCCTGGGCGTACTGAGCCTCTCCGATGCACAGTTCGATGAGATTGCGCGCGCCGACCCCGCCATCGCCGAGGCCTTGACATGGGTGCTGAACGAACCCGGCGGTAAGGGTGCACCGTTCGACCTGCGAATCATCGAAGGCGTATTGCTGGGTGCGCCGAGTTACGCTCGGGCTTGGGAATCCCGGCGCACGCTGGTGGTCGACGAAACTTGGGAAAGCAAACAGTCAAGCGTTGATCTGGAACGGCGAACCCGCGTCCGCGGCATAGGCATTCCTTGGGAGGATGTCGCAGGTGGAATGCAATTGACCTTGAGTTCCATGCCGTCCGACGCCGACGCCGAAGCACTCGACGCCGGGCCGATTCATTCCGTCCGCCTCAATCTGGCTCCTACGGATCAGCGTTTTACCGCGACGGGCGACAACCGCCAGGCGACTGTCTACCGGGTCGAACGCTTGCGTGTCGATCAGCCTTGAACCGCGAACGGTGCCAGCCCAGGTGGCTGGCACCGGTCAGGCGCTCAGGTATCTACGGGTGGCTGAGCACCGCGACGACTGCCTCGCGAACGCCTGCCAGCGCCGAATCAGGCCAGCACCGGCACGCCGGTCTTCGCCTGCACCTCGTCGAAGGTGACCTCCGGCGCCAGTTCGATCAGCTTCAAGCCGTCCGGCGTCACATCGAGTACGCACAGGTCGGTGATGATGCGATGGACGCAGCCGACGCCGGTCAGCGGCAGCGAACACTCGGCGACGATCTTGTGTGCATCGCCCTTGGCCACGTGTTCCATCAGCACGACGACGCGCTTGACGCCGGCAACGAGGTCCATCGCGCCGCCCATGCCCTTGACCATCTTGCCGGGGATCATCCAGTTGGCGAGGTCACCCTTGCCCGACACCTGCATGGCACCGAGGATCGACAGGTTGATGTGGCCGCCGCGGATCATCGCGAAGGAGTCGGCGCTGGAGAAGAACGCCGCACCCTTGCGCGCGGTGATGGTCTGCTTGCCGGCGTTGATCAGGTCGGCGTCGATTTCGTCCTCGTAGGGGAAGCGGTCGATGCCGAGCAGGCCGTTTTCGCTCTGCAGCCACACGTCCATGCCCTCGGGGATGTAGTTGGCCACCAGCGTCGGCAGGCCGATACCGAGGTTGACGTAGAAGCCATCCTGCAGTTCCTTGGCGGCGCGCTGCGCCATTTCGTCGCGATTCCAGGCCATGGTTACTTGCTCACCGTGCGTTGTTCGATGCGCTTCTCGGGCTGCGCGTTGAGGACGATGCGGTCGACGTAGATGCCGGGAAGGTGCACGTGATCGGCGTCGATGTCGCCGACCTCGACGATCTCCTCGACCTCGGCGACGCAGACCTTGCCGGCGGTCGCCGCCATCGGATTGAAGTTGCGCGCGGTCTTGCGGAACACGAGATTGCCGGCCTTGTCGGCCTTCCAGGCTTTCACCAGCGCAACGTCGACGCGGATGCCGCGTTCCATGACGAACCACTCGCCGTCGAACTCGCGGGTTTCCTTGCCGTCGGCGACGATGGTGCCGTAGCCGGTCTTGGTGAAGAACGCCGGGATGCCGGCACCACCGGCACGCAGGCGTTCGGCCAGCGTGCCCTGCGGCGTGAACTCCAGCTCCAGCTCGCCGGCGAGGTACTGCCGCTCGAACTCCTTGTTCTCGCCGACATACGACGAGATCATCTTTCGGATCTGTCGCGTCTCCAGGAGCAGGCCGAGGCCGAAACCGTCGACACCGGCGTTGTTGGACACAACCGTCAGGCCGCGCCTGCCGCTATCGCGCAGGGCGGCGATGAGCGCCTCGGGAATGCCGCAGAGGCCGAAGCCACCCACGGCCAGCGTCTGGCCGTCCTCGATCAGGCCATCCAGGGCCGCCTGGGCGCTGGGATAGATTTTCTCGCTCATGGAACTCCTCATGCCATGCCGGGGGCGACGCGCGCGCCGGCGCATCAATCATCGGCATTCTGCCACGAGCAGCGATGACCCGACCCCGGACCTTGGGGCAATCCGGATGGCTGGACCTTCCCGCTGCGCCCGCCATGACGACGCGCGACCCTAGAAGAGGCGCAGAATCTGGAAGCCGGCGATGGCCAGGACCAGCACGCCGACGCCGAGCAGCAGGCCGCGCTGCGGAACCCGCCGGACGACCCATGCCGACAAGGGTGCCGCCAGTCCGCCCCCCAGCAGCAGTCCCAGCGTGACGATGCCGAAATTGAAGCCGATCCCGCTGACAAAGGCGAGGGTGATCGCGGTGGTCACGAAAAACTCGGCGGCGTTGACGCTGCCGACGGTGTGACGGGGCGGCGTGCCCTGGGCGAGCAGTGTCGAGGTGGCCATCGGCCCCCATCCCCCACCGCCGATGGCATCAAGAAAGCCGGCGCCGACGCCGATGACGGGGACCCAGCGCGGTTCCCGGCGGGCCTGTCGCTGGCGCCAGCCGCGCCAGAGCACGAACAGGCCCATCAGGACGAGATAGCCCAGCACCAGCGGCTTGAGCAGGTCGGGCTTCATGTTCGCGGCCAGCATCGCGCCGGCGACGCCGCCAAGGCATCCGGGCACGACAAGGCGACGGAACAGCTGGCGATCGACATTGCCGAACCAGGCGTGCGCACCACCGGAGATGCCGGTGGTCACCATTTCCGCCGCATGCACGCTGGCGCTCGCCTGCGCCGGCGGAATGCCAAGTGCCAGCAGGACGGATGTCGAGATCAGCCCGTAGGCCATGCCCAACGCACCGTCGATGATCTGCGCACCGAAACCGACGGCGATGAACAGGAGCAGGGTCCAGCCGGTTTCCAGTTCCATCAAGCGGTCGTTCCGGCGGTGGCGTGCCACCAGTCTGCCTGCGGGCATGCGGGCGTGTCACTCATGCGCCATGGCGGGAGCCTGGCCGTCATGCAGGGCGGGTGCGCGGTCGTTGCCGATCGCCGACTTCATTGTGCCGGTGTCGCCCTCGCGCCGGCGCACGGGCAGCGACACGGCGTCGGGACGTACGGAAAGGAGGGCGTCCTGGCCTTGCCCCATGCGCCAATGGCGACGTGCAGCGGATGCCGCTACCGACGTCGCGGCGACCCGGCGCGGCCAACCGTTCGGCACGCCGGAGAGCTGGCGCAATCAGGATCGCCGCAATCGATGAGGCCATCACCATCGTTGTCGACGCCGTCGTCGCAGTTCTGTTCGAAATCCTCGTCGACTTTGCCGTCGCAGTCGTTGTCCTGGCCATCCAGGATCTCCGGCGACGGCAGCACCTGGCCCTGGCAGCTCAGGCCGCCGGGTCCGCCGCAGACCGAAAGTCCGGCGGAGCACACGCCGACACCCTCCGTACCTGGCGGTCCGTCGTAGCAGGGAACTGCAGGCATGTCCTCGTCGACCATGCCGTCGCAATCGTTGTCCAGGCCGTCGCAGGCTTCCGGTGCGGGCAGCACCTGGCCCTGGCAGGACAGGCCGGCCGCTCCCTTGCAGATGCGGGTGCCGGCCGAACACATGCCGACACCGGCGGTGCCGCCGGGGCCGTCGTAGCAGGCGACGGGTTTGAATCCTTCGTCGATGGCGCCGTCGCAGTTGTTGTCGACACCGTCGCAGGGTTCCGGCGCACCCGGCCAGGCATCGGGGTCGGCGTCGTTGCAATCGCCCGGCCATGGCGAAAAGCCAATGGGCGCCGGCCCGCAGGTCTGCAACGGATAGTCCGTGGCCCCCCACCCGTCGAGATCGTCATCCGGATACAGGACGACAACGGTCGGGCAGAACTCGAAGCCGTTCCACCAGATCGGGTTCGGCTGGGCGACGCCATGACCGGATGACAGGAGCAGCATGAGTGTCGCCAGTGGGAAACGCAGTGCCATCACCCTGTCCCTCCCGACGCCGGACACATTTCCGGTATGGCGCAGACTAGAAGAGGTCTCAAGCCCGCGCAATCCCGCGGCCGGGCGGAGCAAGGCGACCGTGTTCCAGGGATCCGCGGGCGGAAGTCCCCGTTGGCGACACCGCGGATGTTCGCACCGCAGCGGTCGCCCACGCGCGCACGAGCCGAGTCGCACAAGGCTGTCAGCAGCAGGCCGGGACGAGTGCTGGCTTGCCTTGCAGCGGCGTCCTGTCGATGCTGGGGAACGTGACGTTGGAACTCGGAGCCGATGGTCATCGAAATCAGGACGGGCGCCGCGGCGCAACTCTGGCAGGCCTGCCTGCAACAGGCGCAGCAGCGCCAGCAGGTGCGGCTCAGCGAGAGCCAGGAAAGCTACCTGGTCTTCACCCTGCTCCGGCATGCGCGGGATGCGACGCTGGGCGCACGCATCATGGCGATCGAGTTGTTCGAGGCGCTCGACGAGCCGGGTCGTTGTGGCAGTGAGCGCCTGCGTGATGTCGGCGACCGCTGCCTGCTGATCGCCGGCCTGTTCCCGGCCCTGCGGGAGCGTCGTCGCGTTGATGCCGGGTATTACCAGCAGGTCGGGCGCACGGCCTACGGCCTGCTGGCCGAACTGGATCGCAGCGCGCTGGCTGGACTGTACGCGGAACTCGCACGCAGCTATGGCGAACTGGTCCGGGTGCTGCTGGGCCTTCGCGTCGACAGGCCGCCGGCGCCTGAGGCCAACCCGTTGCTGTCGTTGCGCGACGCCGTCGCTGCCGGAACGGCTTGACCATCCGGCCGGCCAGGCCGGAAGCTGCCGGCCATGCCCGAGTTGCCGGAAGTCGAAACCACCCGTCGCGGCGTCGAAACACACGTGCGTGGGCGCCGTGTCACCGGTGTCAGCCTGCGCGTGCCGGCGCTGCGCTGGCCGATCCCGCCCGAGATATCGACCATTCTGCCGGGTGAGACCATTGCCGCCGTGCATCGGCGGGCCAAGTACCTGCTGCTGGAAACCGCGCCGGGCGACGTGCTCGTGCACCTGGGCATGAGTGGCGTGTTGCGCGTCCTGCCGGCGACAACGCCGGTACAGAAACACGATCACGCCGACCTTCTGCTTGAGGGCGGACGGATGCTCCGCCTGAGCGATTCGCGCCGCTTCGGCAGCCTGCTCTGGCAACCGCGCGGAGAGACGCATCCGCTGCTGCAGGGGCTGGGTCCGGAACCGCTGTCGGACGGCTTCGATGGCGACCACCTCTGGCGTGTGGCGCGAGGCCGGCGTGCGCCCGTGAAGGCCTTCCTGATGGACCAGACCGTCGTCGTCGGGGTCGGCAACATCTACGCCGCCGAAGCCCTGTTCCAGGCCGGCATCCACCCGCTCCGCGCCGCCGGCCGCATTTCCCGCGAGCGTTTCCGCGTCCTCGCCGATGCGGTCCGCGCCATACTTGCCCACGCGATCCAGCGCGGCGGCACCACCTTGCGCGACTTCCTGTCTGCCGATGGCGCGCCCGGGTATTTCGAGCAGGAACTGTCGGTGTATGGCCGCGAGACTGAACCCTGCCGACACTGCGCGACGCCGCTGCGTTCGCTGCGCCTGGGCGGCCGGGCCAGCTGCTACTGCCCGCGCTGCCAGCATTGAGAGGCACGTCACAGCCCGCGGCGCTAACATAGGCGCAACCGCTCAGGATCCCGACGTGTCCCAGGCCGACGACATCACCGTGCTCCTCGGGCGCGCCCGAGAAGGCGACAGCCACGCGCTGGAGCAGCTCCTGCCGCAGGTCTACAACGAACTGCGCACGCTGGCGCACCGCTATCTGATGCGGGAGAACGCCGGGCACACCCTGTCGACGACGGCGCTGGTGCATGAGGCCTACCTGCGCCTGTCCGCCGGCGCCAACAACGATTGGCGCGACCGGGCGCATTTCTTCGGTTACGCCGCGACCATCATGCGCAACATCCTGGTCGACTATGCGCGTCGGCGGGGCGCGGCCAAGCGCGGCGGCGACAAGATTCCCGTCGACTGGGACAACTGCGAAGCCAGTGTCGAAGCCGTGGCCGCCGACATGCTCGCCCTCGACGAGGCACTGACGCGCCTGGAACAGGCCGACCCGTCGCTGGCGCGGGTGGTCGAGTTGCGCTTCTTCGCCGGCCTGTCGCTGGAAGAGACCGCCGAGGTCATCGGGCGATCCGCCCGCAGTGTCGACCGCGACTGGAACAAGGCCCGTGCCTTTCTCCACCACGCCATGAGCTGACACCGTGCGCGATTTCATCCAGCAGCGCTGGGCCGAACTGTCGCCGCTGCTCGACGACGCGCTCGACATGCCGGAAAAACTGCGCGAGCCGTGGCTGCAGAGCCTCGACCTCGAGCCGGCCATGCACGAGGCGCTGGCGCAGCTGATCCTGGATGCGTCGCGACCCGGCTTCATCGACGCCGGCAGCAACCGCATCGCCCGCGTGCTGGTCGACAGCGAAGGCGACGATGACGTAGCGGAGGACGACAAGACCCTGCTGTCGGACTGGTGCGGCCGCCTGCTCGGGCCATTCCGGCTGATCCGGCTGATCGGACAGGGCGGCATGGCCAGCGTTTTCCTCGCCGAGCGCGAAGGCGGCGACTTCGTGCAGCAGGTGGCGGTAAAGGTGTTGCGTCACGGCATGCTCGACCGATTCGAGCAGCAACGCTTCCTGCGCGAACGGCAGATACTCGCGCGCCTTGAACACCCACGCATTGCACGCCTGATCGATGGCGGGGTGACGCGCGAAGGCGTGCCCTGGTTCGCGATGGAATACGTCGAAGGCGTGCCGGTCACCGAATTCTGCGATCGCGGGCGATTGCCGGTCGAAGCGCGCCTGAGCCTGTTCCAGCAGGTCTGCGACGCGGTCACACACGCACACAGCGCGCTCGTCGTGCATCGCGACCTGAAGCCGTCGAACATCCTGGTATCCAGCGACGGCAAGCTGAAACTGCTGGACTTCGGCATCGCGCGCCTGATCGAACATCCGGACGGCCACAGCGCGCACACCGTCACGGAGACCTCGCGGCGACGGCTGACGCCCGCCTATGCGGCGCCGGAGCAGTGGCGCGGTGAGGCGACGACCACCGCCACGGATGTCTATGCGCTGGGGGTACTGCTGCACGAGATGCTGGTCGGCGTGAAGCCGGAGCGGCGCGACGACGACACCCTTCGGCTGCCTTCGGCCGTGCTGCGCAGCCGCGAGCATGCCGAGGCGCTGGCGCAGCGGCGCAGGCTGTCGTTGTCGCAGCTGCGCCGCCGCCTCAGCGGCGACCTCGACATGATCCTGCGCCAGGCGTTGCACGCGCAGCCGCAACGGCGATACCCGTCGGTGGCGGCGTTCGCCGAGGACATCGACCGCCATCTCGACAACCGTCCGGTGCGCGCCCGCCCCGATTCGTTCTGGTACCGAAGTGAACGTTTCCTGCTGCGCCATCGCATCAGTGTGATCGCCGCAGTGCTGGTACTGGCCAGCCTCACGGCGGGCATCTGGGCGACGTGGCGGCAATCGCAACAGACCAGCGAAGCGGCGCGGCAGGCGCAGACGCAGGCGCTTCGCGCCGAAAGCGTCAAGCGCTTCCTGCTCGACCTGCTGCGCGGTGCCGCACCCAACCAGTCGCAGGGCCGGCCGGTCACCGCCATGGAACTGCTCGATCGCGGCGAACGGCAACTGCTGGACGGACTTGGCGACGAACCGGCCTTGCGCGCCGAACTGCTGTTGACCTTGGCTGGCGTACTGCGCGAACTTGGCCAATACGAACGCGCCACTCGGCTGCTCGCGCAGGCCGCGTCGATCGAAGGCGTCGACCAGGTCGTTCATGCGCTGGAAACCGGGCGGATCGCGCACGCCGAAGGGCGTTTCGAAGAAGCCGAACAGGTGTTGCGCCCGGCGCTGGCGAGCGTCGCCGGCGCCCTCGGTCCGGTGGCCGCCGATGTCCATCTGGTGCTTGCGCAGGTCCTCGCGGACCGCAATCGCCGTGACGAGGCGGGCGCGCTGGTCCGCGAAGCCATCGCGATCGCGGAGCAGTCCAGCGGCGGCGAACTGCAGCAGGCCGAAGCGCTCGCTGCGCTGGCGCGGATCGAATACGCGCGGGGCGAACTCGAAGGCGCCGAGACGGCGATGACGCGGGCGCTTGCCATCCAGCGCGGGCGTCTTGGCGAACATCACACCGAGCTGGCGCGCAACCGAAATGACCTGGGCGTGATCCAGCTGCAGCGCGGCAACCTCGACGCTGCCGAAGAAAACCTCGCCGCCGCACTCGAAACCCGCCGGCAATTGCTCGGGCCGAGCCATGTCGACATCGCCTCCAGCCTGGCCAATCTCGGTGGTGTGCACCGCCGGCGTGGGCAGATCGACAGGGCGGAACGCCACCTGACGGAATCCCACGACATGCTGTCGGCGTTGTTTCCGGAGGGTCATCCCGAGCGCGCCACGGCGAGCAACACGCTCGCCGTCCTGGCACTGGAGCGCGGTGCCACCGATGTCGCGTTGAACCGCATGGAGCAGGCTGTCGCGGAAGCGCGCGCTGCCTACGGGCCGTCGCATCCGACAGTCGCAACGCTGCTCGGCAACCAGGCGTCCATGCTGCGCCAGGATGGTCAACTCGGGCGCGCCGAAACGGTGCAGCGCGAGAGCCTGGTCCTGCTGCGTTCGGCAGTGGGCGAGAAGCATCACCTCTACGCGGTGGGACTGACCGGCCTGGCCTTCATCGAGTTGGAGCAGGGGCGACTGGAGGCCGCCGAACGTGGCTTCACGGAAGCCGCCAGGACCATCGCCGCGACCCTGGGCGATGGGCATCCGGATCATGCCGCGGTGCAGACGGGCCTCGCCGAAGTGGCACTGGCGCGCGATCACTTCACGCAGGCAGTGGCGCATGCAAGAAATGCCGATGCCATCGCCAGCGCGGCGTTTCCGCCGCAGCATCCGCGCATTCGTCGTGGACGCCTGGTGCTGGCGCAGGCGTATGCGCGCGCCGGTGACTGCATTCAGGCGCGCGCCCTGCACCGCGAACTCGCCGACCAGGCGATGCCGGTCGAGCTGCCGCGCCTGTCGGACGTGGCCGTCCGCTGCCCACCCTAGTCCGCGGCGCGCACGGCAGGCGCCTGTCGGACGGGATCAGCTCACAGACAGCGGAAGGTCGATGGGCAGCTGTGGCTGGCTGGCCGGCACGCGGCTTTCGCCGCGGGTGAGACGCTTGAATTCGGCGCGACTCACGGAAACATATCGCTCGTTGCCGCCGATCTCGACCTGTGCGCCTTCGGTCATCGCCTGGCCGCTGTCGTCGACGCGCACGACCATCGTCGCCTTGCTGCCGCTGTGGCAGATCGTCTTGATCTCGCTGAGCTCGTCCGCCCAGGCCAGCAGATGCGCGCTGCCCGGAAACAGGTCGCCGCGGAAATCGGTGCGCAGCCCATAGGCCAGCACCGGAATGCGCAGGGCATCGACGACTTCGGTCAGCTGCCAGACTTGGTCGCGGTCGAGGAACTGCGCCTCGTCGACAAGGACGCAATGCAGCCGGCCGTGCTGTTCGATGTCCCCCGTGACCAGTGCCAGAAGGTCGTCGTCGGCACCGAACGCCAGCGCCTGCGCCTTCAGGCCGATGCGCGAGCTGACCGTGCCGATGCCGGCGCGATCATCCAGGCGTGGCGTCAGGATCAGCGTGCGCATGCCGCGTTCGCGGTAGTTGTGCGCGCTTTGCAGCAGCGTCGTGCTCTTGCCGGCGTTCATCGCCGAATAATAGAAATACAGCTTGGCCATGCCGCCAGTATAGGCGGCATGGCCGGGCTGACGGCACCTCTCCGCGACAGCGCCAGTCGACGCTATCCCGGTGGTCGCCGGATCAGGGCTCGTCCTCGGGGATCAGCGGGTAAACGATCACCTCGCCGCTGCGCCACTGGCGGTCATGGTTGTTCCACCAGCTCTCCGGATGCCAGAAACGGTCGTTGTAGAACTGGGTTGAAGCGTCTCCCTTGACATCGACCGTTTGGAGGATGCTGTCAGTCAGTGTTCCGCTGACCGTCACCCGGCCCGCTGGCAGCTTGCCGGTGAAGCGGCGGGAGACATCGGCGCCGACGCGCGATCCGACATGGCGCGATTGCTCGCGACGCATGACGCTGTAGGCCCGTGGCTTGGCGACATCATCGCCGTAGTCGGCGTAGAGCCGGGCGCCGACGCTCAGCGCCTGCTCGCGTTCGTTCTCGTCAAGGTCCTGCCACATCGCTTCCCGCTTCAGGAGGAAGGACCGGTAACCGCGTTCGGCGGCCAGGTCCATCCAGGCATAGGCCAGCGGGCGGTTCCGCCCCGTGCCCATACCCTCCCACAGCAGTTCGGCGATTGCCGCCTGGGACGGCTTGTCGGCGAAGCGGGCGGCGCGGGTGAGGCTCTCCATGGCCGCGGCAGTGTCGCCACGATGCAGTTGCCGGCTGCCTTCGACGCGCCAACGCACGTCCGGGTGGCCATGAAGGAATGTCACATCCTTCAGCAGCTCCGGTGGAATCTCCCCCGGCGACAGGCCATCCGACGCGACGGCCGGTCCGGCCAGGGCCATGCCAACCAGCACGGAAAGTATCGGGTGTCGATAGCTCATGATGCGGTCTCCTTGTGTGCGGTGCTTGATCAGGTATCCGTTGAATCTGGATGACGTTGCTCTCGAACGCAGTTCGTACGCTGTCCGAAGGCGCAACGGGAATGCGGTCCATGGCGTCGTCGCGCTCCGTCAGGGCTGGTCGCTGTCATCGTCCCGAAGGGGATGCACGATGACTTCGCCTTGCCACTGGCGGTCCTGGTTGTTCCACCAGCTCTCCGGATGCCAGAAACGGTCCTTGTAGAACTCGGTCGAAGCAGGTTCCATACCGTCGGCCGAGACAAGGCTGCTTTCGGTCAGTGTTCCGCTCATGCGGGCCGCAGGCAGACTGCCGGTGAAACGGCGGGAGACATCGGCGCCGACGCGCGATCCGACATGGCGCGATTTCTCGCGACGCATGACGGCATAGGTCCTTGGCTTGGCGACATCGTCGCCGTAGTCCGCATAGAGCTGGGCGCCAACGGCAAGCGCTTGCTCGCGTTCCTGCTCGTCCAGATCCCGCCACATCGCTTCGCGCTTCAGGAGGAAGGACTGGTAGCCGCGCTCGGCGGCCAGGTCCATCCAGGAATAGGCCAGTGCGCGATTCTGCGCCGTACCCCTTCCTTCCCACAGCAGTTCGGCGATCGCCGCCTGTGACGGCTTGTCGGCGAAGCGGGCGGCGCGGGTGAAGCTCTCCATGGCTCCGGCAGTGTCGCCACGATGCAGTTGC
This sequence comes from uncultured Rhodanobacteraceae bacterium, assembly GCA_964647135.1. GTDB lineage: Bacteria > Pseudomonadota > Gammaproteobacteria > Xanthomonadales > UBA2363 > Pseudofulvimonas. Next base: position 1,700 of record CAZYHP010000039.1, on the reverse strand, counting down.
CGGCTGCCTTCAATGCGCCATTGCACATCCGGATGGCCATGAAGAAATGTAATGTTCTTCATCAGCGCGCGGGGTATGTCATCCGGCGATGTGCCATCCGAAGCGCCGGCGTTTCCCGCCAGGCCCATGCAAGCCAACGAAAAGAGTATCGAGAGTCGAGTATTCATGATGCGGTCTCCTTGCGTACAACATTCGATCAGGCAATCCGCGCAACGTCGCGCCTGAACGCAGCCCGCGCGTCGCCATACTGATTGACGCGAGTGCGATCGACACCTCGTCACGCTGGTTCAGGGCTGGTCACTGTCATCGTCCTGAAGGGGATGCACGATGACTTCGCCTTGCCACTGGCGATCCTGGATGGACCACCAGGTTTCCGGGTGCCAGTAGCGGTCTTTGAAGAACAGGAACGAGGCTGCACCCCGGGAATCGACCGAGTTGAGAGCGCTTTCGGTCAGTGTTCCGCTCAATGATGTGCGGGTCGCAGGCAATTTTGCGGTGAATCGGGGGGAGACATCGGCGCCCACGCGCGATCCGACCTGGCGCGATCTCTCGCGACGTATGACGCTGTAGGTGCGTGGCTTGGCGACTTCGTCACCGTAGTCGGCATAGAGCTGGACACCTGCGGCGAGCGCCTGCTCGCGTTCGTTCTCGCCAAGGTCCTGCCACATCGCTTCCCGCTTCAGGAGGAAGGACCGGTAGCCGCGCTCGGCGGCCAGGTCCATCCAGGCATAGGCAAGCGGGCGGTTCCGCGCCGTGGCCATTCCTTCCCACAACAGTTCGGCGATCGCCGCCTGTGCCGGCTTGTCGGCGAAGTGGGCAGCGCGGGTAAAGCTCTCCATGGCCGCGGCCGTATCGCCGTGGTGCAGCTGTCGACTGCCTTCGACGCGCCAGCGCAGATCCGGGTGGCCCTCTAGGAAAACCTGATCCTTCAGCAGCGCCAGAGGAATCTCCCCGGACTGGTGCAGGTCGACGGGCTGCGAGGCGAGAGTCGCTGCAGAAAATCCGAGGGCAGCCAGCAGGCAGGGCAGAATGCGTGGTCGTTTCATGATGTCGTCCCTGGGTTGGGTCCGGCTCGCCATCGAAATGAAGACGACCGGGCATTGCGAGGCATTGCATCAGTGCGCGATCGCGAGAATCCATGTGTTGCGAAGTCGCATCGTCCCCGCACGCGCCACGAATGGCTTGTGGTACATCAATGGCTGTGCGTTTCGTCGCTCACCTCCCCGTTCCGGCCTGTGCCTGCCTTTCTTGACGTCCGCCCCGGAAAAACCGTCGCAGGCAATGCGTGCATGCGGAACATTGCGCAGTCGGCGCCGATGTCGCAGGCGCGGAGGCGGGTGTAGATGGCTGGACAGCGCGTCGCTGGTCTGGCCAGCTTTCGCCGCCAGTGCGACCGGATCCGCTTGAGGCCGACCGCAGCGGCTGGCGAGCGGCCCCGAAACGAAAACCCCGGCGCAAAGGCCGGGGTTCCGTGGGATGAAGCGTGAAGCGGGTCTTACAACAGCGGCACCAGCAGCAGGGCGACGATGTTGGTGACCTTGATCAGCGGGTTGACCGCCGGTCCGGCCGTGTCCTTGTACGGATCGCCGACGGTGTCGCCGGTCACCGCGGCCTTGTGGGCTTCACTGCCCTTGCCGCCGTGGTGGCCTTCCTCGATGTACTTCTTGGCGTTGTCCCAGGCGCCGCCGCCGGTGCACATC
>CAZYHP010000038.1:0-24474 GCA_964647135.1 uncultured Rhodanobacteraceae bacterium | reverse complement strand
TACTGGTACGCAAACAACAATCCATACACCTTCGTTGATCCGGATGGGCGTGAGTCGGGCTGCATCTATGGTGGCGGCTGCGGCGGAATGCCATCAGCGGCACAGAACGAAGTATTCGTTGCGGCGCTGGATTTTGTTCCAATCGCTGGCGACATCAAGGGAATTATCGAGGCATTTCAGGAGCCCAGCCTGACAAACATCGCGGCGGCTGTCAGCAGCGTCGTGCCTGGGATCGGCGACGCCGCTGCAAAGATGATCAAGGGCTCCGACAATGTCACGGATGCGGCGAAGCGAGGAACGTGTTCCTCATGTGGAGGAAGGACGACCAGTAGCGATTCAGCGGCGGCTCAAGCCCATGGAATGACTAGGCAAGAAGTGAAGGATGGTATCCATGAGTTGAAGCCTGCTGCTGGAACGGCAACAACGAGAGGGAACCCAGATGTAGAGATATGTACGACCTGTGGTGAAGTGTATCCGCAGGCCCCCAACAACAGACTTGTGGATAGCATTGGAGACATACGCGAATTCAAGGATCGGTGATGGAACCCGCGAGGCACAGGTGCGTTCTGAGAATTTACTCAAGCGATCTTTCGCTGTTCGACCTTGAGGAAAGGCTTGGCAAGTCGTACAAGTATTCTCACGACAAGGGCGAGCCAAAACGAAATGGCGACCCTTGGAGCGAATCTCTATGGTCCAGGGATTCGCCAGTATCTAGCGAGTGGCTGGAGGAGAAAATCGCTGAACACATTGCCTGGCTGGATGCCAAAGTTACTGAAATTCCCCATATCCTTGCATCACTTAGCTGTGACTTGTATTGCACGCTTGTCACCAAGAACGGGCAGGCAGGTGTGGTTGTTCATCGAAGTCTGATGTCGGAACTTGATCGACTCAAGGCTTCAGTTGTACTCGATGTTTACTGAAAGACGGCAAGAACGATTCCAGGATCACTTCCTGACCTCGAGTAGCTCTAACAAGGCCCGCCCAGCGGGCCTTGTTCTTTGCGGTCACTGATGCGCGGCGAGTACGGAGTCGATGACGCGCACGATGGCGCGTTGCTCGGCGGCGGGTAGCGCCTCGATGCGTTCGAGCTGCTGCGGTATCTTTGGCGCTGGCCCGCGCTTGCCGGCCGGCACGTGACCGGTGAGCCAGCCAGCACCTGCGCCGCTTGGTCAGTGCTGGCGGTTGACCAGGCGCAGGGCCAGTTCGTGCAGCAGTTCGGTGTCGCCGGGAAGATCGTTCAGGGCGTCCAGCGCGCGGGTCAGCAAGGCCTGAGCGCGCGCCTGTGCGGCTTCGACGCCGAGCAGCGCGGTGTAGGTGGGTTTGCCGCGCTCGCGGTCGGCACCGACCGCCTTGCCGGTGACGGCGACGTCGCCGATCTCGTCGAGGACGTCGTCCTGGATCTGGAAGGCCAGGCCGATGTCGGCGCCATAGCGATCCAGTTGTTTGCGTTGCGCGGGACTGGCATGGCCGGCCAGTTCGCCAAGCCGCACGGCCGCCTGGATGAGGGCGCCGGTCTTCAGCCCGTGCATCCGGCTGAGTGCGTTGACATCGGGTGACTGGCCGACCATGGCGAGGTCCAGGGCCTGGCCGCCGGCCATGCCGGCGGCGCCGGCGGCGCGCGCCAGTTCGCGGCTCTGCGCCAGCACGACCCCGGCGCTGGCCCCGGCGTCGACGCCCCGCGCGATGACTTCAAAGGCCAAAGCCTGCAGCGCATCGCCGGCCAGGATCGCCGTGGCCTCGTCGTAGGCCTTGTGGACGGTCGGCTGTCCACGGCGCAGATCGTCGTCGTCCATGGCCGGGAGATCGTCATGGATCAGCGAATACGCATGCACCAGTTCGATGGCGACGGCCGCCGCATCGAGATGCTCGATGCGCGCGCCGCAGGCCTGGCCGGCGCCATAGACGAGCAACGGGCGCAGGCGCTTGCCGCCGGCGAGCACGCCGTGGCGCATGGCATCGAGCAGGCGTGTGGGCACGCCGGCTTGCTCACCGAGGCTGCGCTGGATGTTGTCGTCGCAGCGTTGGCGCAGCGACTGGAGGGGATCGCTCACGGCAGATCGGCGGGCTCAGGCGTCGGGATCGAATGCAACCGCGCTGTCCGGGTCGGCGGCATCGAGCAGTTGCCGGACCTTGAGGTCGGCCTGGTCGAGTGCGCGCTGGCATTGCCGGTACAGGGCGATGCCGCGTTCGAAGTTGCCGAGCGAATCGTCAAGGCTCAGCTCGCCGGTTTCCATCCGCGCGACCAAGCCTTCCAGCTCGCCGAGGGCGGTCTCGAATTCGGCCACGGGCAAGGTGTCCTGCGCGGGCGTTGCGGTCGGCGTCTTGGGCATGGCGGGAAAGGTAAACGTGTGGTCGACGGTGGTCAACGGGTGGAGCCAGCTGGAATGAAGCGCAGGGTGCTGCCCAGCGCCTCCAGGCGGCGTGCGAAGGCAGCGGCGAGGACGACATCGGCGAAGGCGACGGCTTCACCGTCCTGCCAGATCACCGGCCAGCGCGCACGCTCCCAGGTCGGCACGCCGAGCTCCTGGAACAGCAGCCGCAGCTCGCGCCGTGGGCCCTGCTCGTGCACGCGCAGGCGTTCGCCCCCACTACGACTGGCGACAGTCAGTGCAAGGGCTTGCGCGGGCGCTGGATCCAGCGTCAGGCGCGCGCCATCGGGCAGGGTCAGCACCTGGGAGCCGTCCCAATCGAAGCGGTATTGCAGGGGCGAGTCGGCGTCGGCGTCGAGCAGATGGAGCTCGCCGTGAAAGCGACGCAGCACCCGGTCGCCCAGGGGCAGTCGCGGATCGGCATCCTTGGCGGCGCCGATGACTTCGCGGTCGATCTGCGCCAGGCGCGCGGCGCCGGTATCCGGCACGCCGAGTCGATGCAGCCACAGGCGCAAGGTCGCCCAGCGCTGCGGGCGCGGCGCCTCCCGCAAGGGCATCAGTGCGAGCACGTCATCGCGGAGCGTCGCCGCCCGGGCGAGCCATCGGCTGGCGACATCAAGTTCCAGTGCCTGGGCATCGGCCATGCGCTCGGCTGCCTGCGCCAGCACGGCATCGACTTGCGGCCAGCGCTGGCGAAGCGCGGGCAGGATGTCGAGACGAAGGTGGTTGCGGTCGTATTCGCCGACCGCGTTGCCGGGATCATCCAGCCAGGTCATCGCGGCGTGCCGCGCATGACGTTCCAGCGCGGCGCGCGACGTTCCGAGCAACGGCCGCCAGACGCGCAGGCCATCGTCGCGTTCGCTCCACGCGCGCATGGCCGCCAGGCCGGTCGGGCCGGCGCCGCGCAACAGACGCAGCAGCACGGTTTCGGCCTGGTCGTCACGATGGTGGGCCAGCACGATGATGTCGTCAGGGTCGGCATGCTCGCTGAAGGCCTGCCAGCGTGCGCGGCGCGCGGCCCCTTCCGGACCATCGCCTTCGACCGTCACCTGCACGCGTTGAACGGTGAGAGGAATGTCGAGGCCGGCGCAGATGGCGGCGCAGTGTTCCGCCCATTGGCTGCTGCCGGGATGAAGGCCGTGATCGACATGGATCGCGCGCAGGCCGCGGGCGCGGGCTTCAGGCAGCGCGGCCAGTGCATGCAGCAGCACGGTCGAATCCATGCCACCGCTGAAACCGACCCGCAACGGGCCGGCCGGAAGATCGGCCAGGGCACGTTCGATGTCGCGGTGGAGGTTCATGCCGGGCCGTTGTCCCGCCCGCGGGAAGCGGTCAGCCGCCGTGGTAGGCGCCGTAGCGGCGCAGTCGCGCATAGCGGCGTTCGCCACGCTCCTGCACGGTCAGGCGGTCGAGCTGCTCGAGTTCGTCCAGCAGCGCGCTCTTCAACGTCTGCGCCATCGCTTCGGGATCCCGATGCGCGCCGCCCAGCGGTTCCGGCAGGATGCGGTCGACCAGGCCCAGCTCGTGCAGGCGCTGCGAGGTGATGCCCAGCGCCTCGGCGGCGTCCTTGGCTTTCTCGGCGGTTTTCCAGAGGATGGAGGCGCACCCTTCCGGTGAGATCACCGAATAGGTCGAGTACTGCAGCATCAGGGTGCGGTCGCCGACGCCGATGGCCAGTGCGCCGCCGGAGCCGCCTTCGCCGATCACCGTGCACACCACGGGCACCTTCAGCTGCGCCATCACCATCAGGTTGCGGGCGATGGCCTCGGACTGGCCACGTTCCTCGGCGCCGACACCGGGGTAGGCGCCGGGTGTATCGATCAGGGTCAGGATCGGCAGGCCGAAGCGGTCGGCCATTTCCATCAGGCGCAGCGCCTTGCGGTAGCCCTCCGGACGCGGCATGCCGAAGTTGCGGCGGATCTTGGACTTCGTGTCGCGTCCTTTCTGGTGACCGATGAGCACCACGCTGCGACCATCGATGCGCGCCAGGCCACCGACAATCGCCGGATCATCGGCGTAGGCGCGGTCACCGGCCAGCTCCTGGAACTCGTCGCAGATGCGTTCGATGTAGTCCAGCGTATAGGGACGGCCCGGATGACGCGCCAGTTGCGCGACCTGCCACGGCGTCAGGTTGGCGAAGATCTGCTCGGTGCGCGTGGTCAGTTTCGCGCGCAGCTTGCCGACTTCCTCCTCGATGTTCATCGCGCTGCCATGGCTGGTCTGGCGAAGATCGGCGATCTTCGCCTCCAGTTCGGCAATGGGCTGCTCGAAATCGAGGACGTTGGGATTCATCGACAGGTCGGACAGGGAACAGCGGCGCAGTATAGCAGCGGCGGTCATCCCGGCCGGGAGGCTGGGGTCGCTGGAATCCTCCGGGTAGTCGGTGCGTTGCGACACGGTGCTGGCCCCGGACTGGTCGGACAGATAGTGATTAGAACACCAGTCCGACCCCAGCCTGGTGTCCCGCACCGGAGAACCTGTCGCCCTGCGTGACCGCAATGGCGTTCGATTGCGGACGATGCGCGACGCGATGCGACTCGTCTTGCTGGCGCTGATCGCTTAAGGCATTGATGCCGTTGGCGCCCACATTTATGGCACAGTCTTTGCTGAATCCTGAGTCCTCGCCCCCGGGAAACGATTCCAATGCAGGCTTCAGGCAGGACGACCTATTTCATGCAGGCGATGCGCAGCCTGCGGCGTGCACCCGGTTTCGTCGGCATCTGCGTCGGCATGCTGGGCTTGGCCATCGGCGCCACCGCAGCGATGTTCAGCGTTGTCGATACCGTGTTGCTGCAGCGTCTGCCCTATGCCGATCCGGAACGCCTCGTCCACATCGCGGCATCGGCGCCGGGTTCGCAGCTGCCTGCCGAGTTCGATCCATCGCCGGAGTTTTTCCTCCAGTACCAGGAGCAGTCGAAGCTGCTGGAGGACGTCGCCACGACCACCTCGTTCACCTCGACGTTGAGGCTCGGCGATCGCGTCGAGCGCGTGCGGATGGGTTGGCCGACAAGCACCCTGTTCTCCACGCTCGGTGTCCAGCCCATCCTCGGCCGCTTGCCGGTGGCCGATGACGAGGATCGCGTCATCCTGCTCAGCCACCGTCTTTGGGAGACGTGGTTCGAAGCGGATCCGGGCGTGATCGGCCGCAGCCTGGAGGTACTCGGCGAGCCACGTACGGTCGTCGGCATCATGGCGCCCGATTTCCAGTTTCCGCGCAACGACGTGATGCTGTGGATCTCCAGCACCCTCCGGCCGAGCGACATCGAAATCACCGGCGATTTCGACTGGCCGATGATCGGCCGGATGGTCCCCGGTGCGACACCGGAGGCCGTCGCCGAGGAACTGACCCGGCTGGCCCGACGCGCACCGGAGCGATTCGGCGGCAGTCCCGCGTATGCCCGGATCGTCGAGCAGCATCGGGCCGTCGTACGACCCTTGGCGGACCAGCTGCTCGGATCGATCACCCGGCCTTTGTGGGTGTTGCTCGCGGCAACCGGCGTCATCCTGCTGATCGCCTGCGCCAATGTCGCCAACCTTTTCCTGGTGCGGACGGAAGGCCGATTCCGGGAGTTGGCGGTGCGTCGCGCGCTGGGTGCGAGTCGTGGCGAGTTGCTGCGTCTGCAGATGGCCGAAGCCCTTCTGATCGCGGCCGCAGCCGGCGTCGTGGCGGTGTTCATGGCAGCGCTGATTCTTCCAGTGTTCCTGCAGGCGGCGCCCAGTGGCGTGCCGCGACTGGACGAAGTCGGCCTGAGCCCGGCCACGCTGGTCGCCGCCGGGCTCCTGGCCGGCGTTTCGGCATTGATCTGTGGCGGCCTGCCGGCCCTGCGCGGGGCGTCGGCGAGTCTGCAGCGCCTGCGCGACGGCGGCCGCGGCACCACCGGGCGGCGCCACTGGCTTCGGCATGCGCTGGTGGTCGGCCAGACAGCGCTGGCCCTGGTTCTGTTGATCGGTGCCGGGCTGTTGCTGCGGAGTGTCCACGAACTGCGACAGGTCGACCCGGGTTATGACACCGCGGACATCTTCACGTTCCAGATCGCACCGGATCGACCGGCCCTGAATGATGCCCGCTCGTACGCACGCTTCCACACCACGTTCATGGAACGACTGGCGGCATTGCCGGGCGTGCAGTCCGTCGGGCTGATCGAGAACGTGCCGCTGGAGGAGCAGACGGCGATCGTTCGCTTCGTCACCGAGACCAACCCGGCGGAGGGTGAGGGCGTGCTCCTGAACCTCACGTTCGCCGCCGGCGACTATTTCGGGGCGATGGGCATCGGCGTCCTGGCGGGGCGTGTGCTCAATGCGGACGATCACAGTACGACACTGGGAAACATCGTCGTCAGCCAGTCGGCGGCAAGACGGCTGTGGCCCGGCCTGGATCCGATCGGCAAACGCCTGCGACAGGCTTCCGGCAGCGAATGGTTCACCGTCGTCGGGGTGGTGGAAGACGTACTCCAGACGGCCTTGCACCTGCCGCCGGAGCCGCTGGTGTACATGCCCATGGTCAGCCCGGCGGCCAATGGCGGCCGTCCACTGACGTCGCCGGGTTTCGTCGTGCGATCGACGCGTGCAGATTCACTCGAACCGGAGATTCGGGCGCTGGTTCGCGAGATGGCACCCGAAGCGCCCATGTACCGGGTCTTCACCATCGAACAGCTGATCGAGAGAACGATGGTGCAATTGACCTTCACGCTGATGACGCTGGGCATCGCATCGGTTCTGGCGCTGTTGCTCGGTGCGGTGGGCCTGTATGGCGTGCTGTCCTATCTCGTCGCCGAACGCGGACGCGAGATCGGCGTGCGCATGGCGCTGGGTGCCCGCGGCACGCAGGTCACCCGGCTGGTGGTCGCCCAGGGCAGCCGCGTCGTGCTCGCAGGCATCGCGATCGGCACCGCATGCGCGATCGCTTTCATGCCCGTGCTGGAAAGCCTGCTCTACGACGTGCAGCCGGTCGACGTCGCCACGTTCCTGGTGATGCCGCTGCTGATGCTGATGATCGGGCTCCTGGCCAGCTACCTGCCGGCACGTCGCGCGTCGAACCTGGACCCGGTCGTCTCGCTGCGCAAGGATTGATCGCGGGCGAATCGGGCGCGGGTGTTCCGGTCGCTGCGCCAATGCGGGGCCTGTGCGGGTCGCCGCCGAATCGCGACCGTCGGAAATGCGAGGGCGGCGCGAAGTGCGCTGCACCGGCGCGCCCGGCGCTTCTTCGGTTCACCGGGCCATCCTGCTGCGCGGTGACGGGCAATCACGCGCGTTACGCCGCGCCACCTGCGCGCACAGGACCGGACGCGATGGCGCAGACGCGATGGGTTTCCGATGGAGCGCCGTCTTCAGGCAGCGTCGCCGGCACTGACCTGGTGCAGCCAGTCCTGCAGGTTGTAGTAGTTGCTGACGCGGGCGATGCGGCCCTCGCGGATGTCGAAGAAGGCGCCACCGGGCAGCACATAGGTCTGACCGTTGGCCTCAGGCAGCCCTGCATCGGTGGCCAGGTATTCGCCATGCACCACGTATTCCGCGCCGGCACGTCGGCCGTCGGCCGTGGCAAGAATGACGATGTCCGCAAGACGTTCGCGATAGCTGCGCTGCATGCGTGCCAGGAATTCGCGGAAGGCCTGGATGCCCGTTTCGCGTGAACCCTGGTTGAGATCGTGAACGACATCGTCGGTGAGCAGTGACAGCATGCCCTCCCAGTCACCGCGATTGAAGGCGGCGTAGTAGCGGTCGACAAGCTGGCAGGTGTGATCGAAAGCGGTCATGGCGAGGATCGTCTGGACGGCTGCGCGGCGAGTCTAGCCGACATCGTTGGTTGTCCTGTGTACGGCATTCCCCCCTTCCGTCCGCGGGTTTGCGTCGAACCGGGCAGCGCCGACCCGGTCGTCGACCCTGGCCGATGCCACCGCGCCGGCAGGGCCCGAAGGCCGCTGTACCAGGCTCAAGGAACGCCGCCCGGCAGTGCCGGCGGCCACCGGGCGGAGGGGACGCCACGGCCGAAGCGGGCACTGTGGTTACAATCGCCGGCAGGAAACCGGAGCGACCATGTGGTATCTGATCCTGGGGCGTGATGCGCCCGACACCTTGCCTCGGCGCCTGGCAGCCCGCAGCGAGCATCTCGCGCGCCTGCAGTCGCTGCGCGACCAGGGCCGGTTGTTGCTGGCGGGACCTTTGCCGGCTGTCGATGCCGAAGATCCGGGGCCGGCCGGATTCAGCGGCAGCCTCATCGTCGCCGAGTTCGACGACCTGGCGGCGGCGCAGGCGTTCGCCGATGCGGACCCCTATGTCCACGCCGGTGTCTATGCGTCGGTCGAAGTGAAGCCGTTCCGCAAGGTCCTGCCATGACGACGCCTGCCCGCCGGCTGCGCGAAGCGCCAGCGGGAAAGAAATCACCTTCCGGGAACTGTTGGCCCCGAAACTGGTCGCTGCTGCCGTGAAAAACCTCTCTCGCCTGATTCTGCTCGCCCTTCCCGCCATCGCACTGGCCGCCTGCAACCGTGATGCGGCCCCTTCTGCCGACGCGGCCACGGTGACCGCGCCGCTGCCCCTCGCCGACGCCGACAAGGTGGTCGCCCGTGTCGATGGCGTGGCGATCACCCGGCCGCTGCTCGAAGCCCTGGCGCGAGGCCGTGGCCTGGACCTCGACGATCCTGCGCAACGTACGCGCGCCCTGGACGAGCTGGTCGAATACGCGGTGCTGGTCGCTGCAGCCCGGCGTGACGAGAGCGTCGCCGACGCGGCGGCACGCGCCGATGTCGAACTCAATGCGCTGGCCGGCCGCGCCAACGTGGTGATGGGCCGTCTCGGCGCACGCCACGAGCCGGACGAAGCGGCGCTGCGCGGCGAGTACGACCAGCAGATGCAGGTCAATGGCAGCAGCGAATACCAGGTCGCACACCTGCTGTTCGCGGACGAGGAGCCGGCACTGTCGGCCGCCGGCGCCGCCCTCGCGGGGACGCCGTTCGAGCAGGTCAAGTCCCGGTTCGGCAGCCAGGCACGGCAAGCGGTCGACCTGGGCTGGATCAAGCTCGGCCAGGTGCCGGAGGAATTCGCCGCCGCCCTGCGCGAAATGGAGCCGGGGCAGACCACCAAGGTGCCGGTGCAGACACCGTATGGCTGGCATGTGATCCATCTGCTCGACCAGCGCCCATTCACGCCGCCGCCCTTCGAGCAGGTCCGCGAAGGGATCCGCCGCATGCTGGTGTCACGCGACACCCGGGCCGAAGTCGACGCACTCAAGGCGCGCGCGCGGATCGACATCCCCACGCCCTGACCTCCGCATCCGCCTTCGAATTCGGAAGCAAGTATTTGATTCCGTAGAGCGTCCCGCGTCGGCCGACGAGGTGGGCCCGGGCAGGCGGACGGCCGTGCGGAGTGGCGCTGATATACTCGCGCGCCCGTCGTGGCGTTTCGATGCCGGCCACGAACCCTGATCGCATTGTCCTTGCGGTCGCCTGCGCGCGGCCCGTTGCCAGGATGTTCCCAAACGCATGCGTCTGAGCACGATCAAACTGTCCGGATTCAAGTCCTTTGTCGATCCGACAACCCTGCACCTGCCCACCAACCTGACCGGCATCGTCGGGCCCAACGGCTGTGGCAAGTCGAACATCATCGACGCGATCCGCTGGGTCATGGGTGAAAGCGCGGCCAGCCGCCTGCGCGGCGATTCGCTGACCGACGTCATCTTCTCCGGTTCCAACGCCCGCAAGCCGGTGGGCACGGCGACGGTCGAACTCATCTTCGACAACGCCGATGGCAGCATCATCGGCGAGTACGCGAATTTCGCCGAGATTTCCGTCAAGCGCAGCGTCTCGCGCGACGGCAGTTCCAGCTATTTCCTCAACGGCACGCGCTGCCGCCGTCGCGACATCACCGACCTGTTCCTCGGCACGGGCCTCGGGCCGCGCAGCTACGCGATCATCGAGCAGGGCATGATCTCGGAGATCGTCGAGGCGGCGCCGGAACAGTTGCGCGTGCACCTGGAAGAGGCGGCCGGCATCTCCAAGTACAAGGAGCGCCGTCGCGAGACCGAGAATCGCATCCGCCACACGCGCGAGAACCTCGACCGCCTCAGCGACCTGCGCGAGGAAATCGGCAAGCAGATCGAGCACCTGCGCCGGCAGGCGCGCGCCGCCGAGCGCTGGCAGGAACTGAAGGCCGAGCACGCGCGCAAGGAAGCGGAACTCAAGCTGCTGGAACTGCGCCGGCACGAAACCGAGCTGGGCGCCGAAGGGGGTACCCTGGGCGAACAGGAAACCGGACTGGAACGCCTGGTCGCCGAACAGCGCGAAGTCGAAGCGGCGATGGAAACGCTGCGCGAGCAGCAGGCCGAGGCGGCCGAGCGCTTCAATGCCGTGCAGGCGGAAAGCTATCGCGTTGCCGGCGAGATCGCCCGCATCGAGCAGACGCTGAACCACCAGCGCGACCTCACCGAGCGTCTGCAGCGCCAGCAGTCCGAAACGGCGCAGACGCTGGCCGAGATCGAAGGCCATATCCAGGCCGACGAAGGACAGATCGAAGACCTGGTCATCGCGATCGACGAAGCCGAGCCGCGCCTGGCCAATGCCCGTGAAATGGCCGGACAGGCGGGCGAGTCGCTGCGCAATGCCGAAGCGGCGTTGTCGGCATGGCAGTCGCGCCAGGACGGCCACGCCCGCGCTGCGCATGAAGCCTCGCGCGCCGCCGAAGTCGAACGGGCCCGCATCGACCTGCTCGACAAGCAACTGCTCGATGCCGGGCGACGCCTGGGCGCCTTGTCCGAGGAGCGCGGGCGCAACGACGCCGAAGCGCTGACAACGGCCCTGTCCGAACTTGAAAACAGCGAAGCGGAATTGCGCGAGCGTCTCGAACAGGCGACGGCCGAGCTCGAAACGCGACGGCAGGCCTTCGCCGACGCCGAACGCGCCGAACAGCAGGCGCAGACGCAGTTGTCCGAATTGCGCAAGCGCGACCAGGGCCTGCGCGGCCGGTTGTCGGCGCTGGAAGCGCTGCAGCACGCCGCGCTCGGCGATGACCAGCCGGAACGCAAGGCCCTGCTGCAGCGCCTCGGCCTGGGCAGTGGTCGTCGCCTGGGCGCATCGCTCAAGGTCGATGCCGGCTGGGAGCGGGCCGTGGAAACCGTGCTCGCCGGCTGGCTGGATGCCGCCCTGCAGGACGATCCCGATGCCTTCGTCTCCGCCATCGCGGCGGAAACCGACCAGTCTTTCAGCGTCGTCGCCAATCACGAAGCCGCACGGGGTGCCACCGGCACCCTGGCCGGACATGTCGTCGGGCCGGCGCCGGCGCTGCGCCTGCTGGCGCGCGTGCGTGCCGTGGACGATGTCGAGTCGGCGCGTCGCCTGCTGCCCTCACTGGCCGCTGACGATTCCCTGATCACGCCGGATGGCGTCTGGATGGCCCGCGATTTCGTTCGCACCGTGCGTGGCGCCGGTAGCCAGGCCGGCATGCTCGCGCGCGAAAACGAAATCGCCGTGGTCCGCGCCGAACTGGAGGCCTTGTCGCTCCATGCCGGGGAACTCGAACAGCGGCTGCTCGAGCTGAAGGACGGCAAACGCGAAGCTGAAATCGGCCGCGACGACGCGCAGCGCGTGCTGTACCAGGCGCATCGCGCACTGAGCGAGATGGCCGGGTCGCTGAGCAGCCAGCGCGGTCGCCTGGAAACCGCCGAGCGCCGGCTGGGCCAGATCAACGACGAAGTGGTGGCACTGCAGGCGCAGCTGGAGCAGGGACAGATCGAAGTCAGCGAAGGTCGCGCGCGCCTGGAAGAAGCGCTCACGCGCATGGGCGATCTCGAATCCGCCCGGACGACGCTGGAAGACGAGCGCCGCAGTCTGCTGGAGGCACGCGAGCAGGCACGGAACGCCGCCGATCGCGCCCGCGGCGAGTTGCATGCCGTCGATCGGGAACTGGAAGCCCGGCGCTCGGCGCTGGGTTCGCTGCGCCAGGCATTGGCGCGCATGCAGTCGCAGCAACAGCAGTTGCGCACGCGTGCGCAGCAGATCGCCGAACAGCTGCACCAGACCCAGTCGCCGCAGGACGATCTGCAGCGCAGCCGGCAGCTGCTGCTGGACCAGCGGGTGCTGGTCGACAAGGACCTGGCTGCCGCACGCCAGGCTCTGGACAGTGGCGAGGCCGATTTCCGCCGTTTCGAACAGAGCCGCCACCGCCTTGAACGCCAGGTCGGCGAGCTGCGTGAGGCCATCACCCAGGCGCGCATGCGCGTGCAGGCCGCGCAGCTGCGCGCCGAAGCGCTGGCGCGGGATGTCGCCGAGGCGGGTTTCGACCGCAGCGAACTGCTCAATACGCTGCCCGACGATGCCGATCCCGAGATCTGGTCGGCGGCCCTCGACGATCTGGACGGCAAGATCCGCCGCCTCGAGCCGGTCAATCTCGCGGCCATCCAGGAGTTCGAGGAGCAGGGCAGGCGCAAGGAATACCTGGACAGCCAGAACGCGGACCTGACGTCGGCGCTGGACACGCTCGAGAACGCCATCCGCAAGATCGACCGGGAAACCCGCAGCCGATTCAAGGACACCTTCGATCGCGTCAACGCCGGCATGCAGCAGTTGTTCCCGCGGCTGTTCGGCGGTGGACACGCGTATCTGGAGTTGACGGGCGACGACCTGCTCACGACCGGCGTGGCGATCATGGCGCGTCCGCCCGGCAAGCGCGTGTCGAACATCTCGCTGCTGTCCGGCGGCGAAAAGGCGCTGACCGCGGTTTCGCTGGTGTTCTCGATCTTCCGGCTCAACCCGGCGCCGTTCTGCCTGCTCGACGAGGTCGACGCGCCGCTCGACGAAGCCAACGTCGGCCGCTTCTGCGACCTGGTCCGCGAGATGAGCGACAACGTGCAGTTTCTCTGCGTGACCCACAACAAGGTCACGATGGAAGCGGCACGGCAGCTCTGCGGCGTCACCATGCGCGAGCCTGGCGTGTCGCGCCTGGTAACCGTCGACCTGGCGGAAGCGTCGGAGCTGGTGGGCGTCGCCTGAACGCATTCGGCGCCGTCGCCGGCGAAGGCGTGCAGCAGCACGGCAATCCTGCAATCATCCACACGTCCAAGCGGATGTCGTCATGAGCAACCAGTTGACCCTGACCCTGATCATCCTGGCCGTGGGTTTCGCGGTCGTGCTGCCCGCCGTGTACTGGTGGAGCACGCGCTCGTCATCGTCCATGGATCGACCCCGGGAAACCCGGCGCAGCTTCGCATCCAGTCGCGTCGAGCCCGGCTTTGGTGACGGGTCGGGCGACGAAGCCGATGACCGCGACGGGATCGGCCTCGATCCGGAACTGCGTTCGCAGCTCGACGAGCTCGGCCAGCTGCTGGCGACCGAGGGGCGCGAACCCGGGCAGGACTCGCTCTTCGACGACGAGGCGCCAGCGCGGGTCGTGCGCCACGATGGCCCGCAGCCGGGCGCGCGTCCGAACAGCCAGTTCGACCGCATCATCACGCTGTTCGTGCTTGCCAAGCCCGACGAGGTGCTGCGCGGCACCGATATCGTCGTCGTCGCCGAGAAGGTCGGCCTGGTCTACGGCGACATGGGCATCTTCCATCGCATGATCGATGGCCGCGAGAAGGAAGGTCCCATCTTCAGCATGGCGAACATCGCCAAGCCCGGCAGTTTCGACCTCAGCGACCGGTCGGCCCTGGAAACACCGGGCCTGACGCTGTTCATGACCCTGCCGGGCCCGCTGCCGGCGCTCGACGCCTGGAACTCGATGCTGCCAGTGGCGCAGCGCGTCGCCGACCTGCTGGATGCCGACCTGCTCGACGAATCGCGCAATCCACTGGTCGAGCAGACCGTCGCCTACCTGCGCAACGAAATGCGCACCTACGACCGCGAGCAGGAACGCAACCAGATCCGCGGCGCCTGGTAGTCGCAGCGCTGCCTGCCCACAGCGCAACGGCCGGGCATTGACCCGGCCGTTGCGTTTTCAGGGACCGAAGAGTGCCTCGGCACGCCGGAACAGGATCCAGCCGGTGGCGATGTACTTGTCGCCGCGGGCCGGCGTATTGCCGCGATGCGTATGCGTGAAGGCCGTGGGCGCCAGCAGCACGCTGCCGGTGCGCGGCTCGATGCGTCGTTGCTGGTACAGGAACTCCGTCTCGCCGGCGCCGAAGCCGTCGTTGAGGTACAGCGTCCAGAGCAGGTGGCGATGCAGCGTCTCGGCATCGGCACTGCGCGGATACAGCTCGCAATGCCAGTAGGGATAGCCGCCGCGTCCGGCGCTGTAGCGCTGCAGGTTGACCGGGCCGGGACGGAAGACGTGCTGCACGACCGGGGCAAGCGTCGCGTCGTCGAGGCGATCGAACAGGGCCGCATCCAGCCGCGCCGGTTCGCCCGTTGCCGGGTCGTTGACTTCGAGCATCAGCGGCGCGATCAGCGCATGGCGATACCTGCGCAGGTAGTGCAGCAATGCCGTGAAAACCGCGGCGTTGATCGCCGCTTCGACATCGGCCCAGCCGGCTTGCCCGGAGATCGACAGGTCGCGGCTGTCCTTGAGTTCGGTGAACACGCCGCCGCCGACGCGGCCGGGCAGGCTGTCGCTGCTGGCCTCGAAGCGTTCGATGACCTGCTGGCAGAAACCGGGTGACAGGGCCTCGGGATAAACCTCGATGAAGTCCGTCGCCGCGGTCATGCTCCGCTTCCGGTCAGCGCAACTCGGGCGTCAGGTGCGGCTTGATGGCCGCGACCATCGCGTCGACCACGCGCAGGTTGCCGGCGACGATGTGACCGTTGTTCATGAAACGGTCGCCACCGGTGAAGTCGGTGCAGCGGCCGCCGGCCTCGCGGACCATGAGCTGGCCGGCGGCCATGTCCCAGGGCTTCAGGCCGATCTCGAAGAACGCGTCGGTGCGACCGGCGGCGACGTAGGCCAGGTCCAGCGCCGCCGAACCGGTGCGGCGGACGTCCTCGGCCTGCTGCGTATCGAGCAGCTCGCGGAGCATCGCCAACTGCGCATCCAGGTGCTTGCGCTGGCGGAAGGGCAGGCCGGTGGTGACCAGTGCGCCTTCCAGTGTCTTCCGGTCGCTGACACGCATGCGGCGATCGTTGAGGAACGCACCACCGCCGGCCGTGCTGGTGAACAGCTCGTTGCGGATCGGATCGAAGATCACGCCCAGGTCGGCCTGGCCGCGCACCATCTGCGCGATGGAAATGCAGAAATGCGGGAAGCCGCGCAGATAGTTGTGCGTGCCGTCCAGCGGGTCGATGACCCAGACGGTGTCGCCCTTGCCGCGGGCGCCGCTTTCCTCGGCGAGGATGGCGTGGCGCGGATAGGCGCGCGTCAGTTCCTTTATGATCTCCGCCTCGGCCTGGCGATCGACTTCGCTGGCGAAATCGAAACGGTCCTTTTCGGCGACAGGGATCGCGTCAAGGCGCGCCATGCGACGGAGGATGACGTTGCCGGCGGCGCGGGCGGCCTTGACCGCCACCGTGAGTGCGGGTTTGATCATGACGGAACTGGAAAAGATCGTGGGGACAGGAAGGCGGATGCCGGGCATCGGCCTGCGGTCGCGGATTGTAACCGAGGCGGGCCGGCGCTGTCCTGACGGAGCGGCTGCATGAGTGTGCTCGCCCATGTCCGGGTGGTCCTCATCGAGACCACCCAGCCGGGCAATATCGGCTCGTCGGCCCGGGCCATGAAGACCATGGGCCTGGACCGCCTGCACCTGGTGGCACCGCGCCTGTTCCCGCACGAGGAAGCCACGGCTTTGGCCGCCGGCGCCACTGATGTGCTCGACCGCGCCCGGCGTCACGAAACGCTGGACGAGGCCGTGGCCGACTGCCGCCTGCTGATGGGCGCCAGTGCCCGCCGTCGCGGCGTCGCGCTGCCCGAGCTGTCGCCCCGCGCGGCTGCCGCGCAGTTGTTGGACGCCGCCCGCGACGGCGTCGAGGTCGCGCTGCTGTTCGGCACCGAGCGCACCGGCCTGAGCAACGAAGAGCTGCAGCGTTGCCACGCCTGCGTGCGCATCCCGGCGAATCCGGACTACTCGTCGCTGAACCTGTCGCAGGCCGTGCAGGTGCTGGCCTATGAGCTGCGTCTGGCGGCACTGGCCGCCGGCGAGGGCGGCGATGCCGATCCGGACGCCGGCCCGCGCGAGCGTGCGGCGACGAGCGCCGAGATGGAAGGCTTCTTCCGCCATCTCGACGAAGCGCTGCATGCCATCGACTTCCACAAGGGCAAGGACGGCACCACGATCACCCGTCGCCTGCGCCGCCTGTTCCTGCGCGCGCAGATGAGCGAGCGCGAAGTCGCCATCCTGCATGGCGTGCTGGCCGACACCGAACGCATGGCCCGGCTCGCCGGTCGCGACTGACCGTTCAGCGCCCGCCGGCTTCGGCTGTCGTCTCCGCGGCCACGGTCCCACCCCGACGCGCCAGCAGGGGCGCCACGCGCGGGATGGTGATCATGGTGCTGGCCACCGCCATCAGCAGGAGCGCCGTGAAAGTCGCCGAGGTGATGATCGCCTTGTCGAGCAGCACGTTGACGAAAATGATCAGGATGAGCGCCTTGGTCTGCAGCAGCCAGCCGATGAGCGTGGCATCGCCGCGCGGCCAGCGCAGGATACGCGCGGCGATATGCACGCCGGCCAGCTTGCCGGCCACCGAAACCACCAGCAGGAGGCCGGCGACCAGGAACACGGCGACACCACCGGTTTCCCAGGTCGTCCGCAGGCCGGTGCTCAGGAAGAACACCGGCATCAGCACCAGCAGCACGTGGCTGCGCAGCATGTCCATGTGGTCCTGCCGGAACCAGTGGCTGTCGATCACCACGCCGGCCAGGAAGGCACCGACCATATAGTGCAGGCCGGCCCAGTCGGCGCCAAAGGCGCAGATGCACAGCCAGATCGGCATCACGTACCAACGGTCGCGTTCCGGAATCGCTTTCATCAGGTGCCGGAAGCCCAGGCAGGCGACCGCGAACACGGCGAGGAACGCGCCCTGCCGGCCGATGCGTTCCCAGTCCATCAGGATGAAGGCGAGCACGGCCCAGATCGCGATGTCGTCCAGGCTGGCGTAGCGCAGGAGGCGCTGGCCCAGGGGCTGGCGCAGGATGTGCAGTTTTTCCATCAGCAGGATCAGGATCGGCAGTGCCGTCACCGCGCAGGACATGCCGATGCCGGCGACGAACTGCCAGGGCTGCGCCTCGCCGCCAATCCAGCCCGGCCAGCGCATCAGCAGCAGCGCCAGCAGCGATCCGGCAATCAGGGGAACGAACAACGCCAGGCCGGCGGTGATGCCGGTTTCGAAGCGGTTGTTCCAGGTCTTCACCAGGTCCAGCTCGATGCCGGCGATGCACACGAACACCATCACCGCCCACCAGGCCAGGCCATTCAGGGCGGTGATCACCTCCGGCCGGAAGACGAAGGTGTAGTAGTCCGGGAAGGCGGCTCCGAGCACGCCTGGTCCCAGCAGGATGCCCGCCACGATCTGTACCACCACCAGCGGCGCCCAGTAGTCGGTGCGGCCCAGCCGCCAGATCAGGTAAGGCACGGTGAAGATGATCGCCATGGCGATCAGGAAAAGCTCCGTCGTCGTGATCGTGTGCATGCGGCCCCCTCGAAGCCGCGCAGCCTAACGCGAAAGCACGACATTTGTCGCATCGGCCGCGCGCTCCGCCCGAGGGGCTGGCGGACGCCCGGCAGTGGCCCTTGGCGGTCGCTCTTGCCGTGATCGGGTCCAGACAGCGCTTGCTGTACCGTATGGGCGTCCGCTGACAGAGGGAACTGGCATGAATGGACGGAAGCATCGCAGCGCCCCGCCGCTGCGGATCCTCTTCGGTTGCGCGCTCACCGTGCTGGCCGGGACGGACGCGGGCGCCAGCACGGATCTGCCTGCACTGCAGGGCATCACCGGCGACAACGGCCAGGTCCACGCCTGCACCGGCGCGCAGGCGGGTGTCGCGGTGTGGTGTGTGCGTGCCGGCGCACCTGGCGGTGGCAGCGGCACGTCCGCTTCACCGCTGGCCAGCATCGGTGCCGCGATCGTCGCCGCGAAGGCCGGCGACATCGTCCAGGTGGCCGCCGGCACCTATCCGGAAAATGTCGCGCTGGGCAGTTATGGCAGCCCGGTCGGCAAGCACATCACGCTGCTTGGCGGCTTCGACAGCGGCTTCACCAGCCGGGATGCAGACCTGCATGCCAGCGTCATCAACGGCGGGATGGTCGCGCCAGCCGTGCAGCTGCATCTCAACAGCAGCCAGACCACCACGCTGGATGGTTTCGTGCTCACCAACGGTCGCGGGCTGGGCATGGACTGGCAGGACGGCGGCGGTGCCGGCGGCGGCGCGTTCGTCGAGCAGCAGGGCTCCGGCACCACGGTGATCTCGCACAACCGCATCCACGGCAATCGCACCTACAACCACACCAGCGCCGACACGCGTGGCGGCGGCATCCATGCGGCGACGCCCAGCTGGGGCGGCTTCACCGGCAGCGTGCGCATCCAGGACAACTGGATCCACGACAACCAGGCGGGCAAGGGCGCCGCGATCAACGTGATCGGACGTCATGCGCTGATCGAGCGCAACCTGGTGGAGGACAACATCGGCCACCACGACCACGGGGGCGGTATCTATATCTCAACGGCCGATACCCAGGTCCGCGCCAATGTCGTGCGCGGCAACGTCATCGGCGCCACAGCCGGCTATGGCTGGGGTGGCGGCATCATCATCGCCGCCGCCGGTGCCGACCTGCAGGGCAACACCATCACCGACAACTACACGCCGACGGCCGGTTCCGGTGTGTACTGGGACGAGGGCGCGACGGGCACCATGCGCAACGATGTCCTGAGCCGCAACCGCTGCCCCGAGGGCGGTCGCTCGGCGGCGGCGGTCTACGTCGACGGTGGGCCGGGAGGTCCTTCTACCGTGGCGATCGAGAACGTCACCATCGCGGACCATCATTGTCCCGACACCGAACCCGACGGCGCTGCGGTGGTGGTCGAAGGCGGCTCGGCGATCACCGTGCGCAACGCGATCTTCTGGGGCAACTCGCGCGACTTCGCGACGCTGTCCGGCGGCACGGTGTCGGTGTCGTACTCGATCACGGCGCAGGCAGGCAGCGGCAACTTCAACAGCAACCCGCTGTTCGCGGATGCCGCGAATGGTGACTACCACCTGCGTTCGGCTGGCGGTCGCTACACGCCATCAGGCTGGGTCGTCGACACGGTCACCAGTCCGGCCATCGACGCCGGTGATCCAGCCTCCGATTACTCGCAGGAAAGCCAGCCGAACGGTGGTCGGATCAACCTCGGTGCCTATGGCAATACCGCACAGGCCAGCCGTACGCCGGGTGGCGACCTGATCTTCGCGAACGGCTTCCAGTAGGGCGGCGCGGAGCCGCGCGGTCAGACCGCTTCGAAGCGGTTGGCCTCGCGGTTCTTGCGCACGTCGCGCGGATTCCAGATGCGGCCGTTCATGGCGATGTACACGCCCGGCGGCAGCGACTGCACCGCGCCAACCGCGCAACCGATGTTGAACACCGCGTCGGAGCCGCGGAACAGCGCCGGGTTGAGCGCGCCGGTCAGCACGATGGTCTTGCCCGGGATGCCGGCCAGCACCTGCGCCGTTTCCACCATCGTGTCGGTGCCATGCGTGACCAGCACGTGCGAATGCGGCTGCGCTTCAATCGTGCGCCGGACCAGGTCGCGATCCTCGTCGGTGACGTGCAGGCTGTCCTTGCGCAACAGCGGGATCACGTCAAAACGGAAGGCGACGCCGAGATCGCGCAGGATCTGGCCGATCTGCGGATCGCCGATCTGGAAATCCGACTTGTCGTCGAAGTAGATCTTGTCGATGGTGCCACCCGTGGTGACGATGCACAGTTGCTCCATGGCGATCGGTCCTGGGACGTATGGGTCAGGAAGAAGCGGAAGAGGCCTGCGCGCGCGCAAGTCGGCGCGACTGCAGGCCGAAGGCACCGTAAGCGCCGATGACCACGACGCTGAGCAGCATTTCGACGAAGGCGGGCAGGCGCATTTCGGGCGTGATCCAGGCTTCGCTGACGCCATGGCAGAAATACAGCAGCGCCAGGATGTTGGCCCAGAACAGCGGCATCGGCCGCGCCATCCATGCGCCAGGCAACGTGGCGACGAGCGGAACGACGGCGACCAGCAGTGCCGTCCAGCCCATCGCCGAACGCGGCGGCGGCATGAACCCATGCCAGCAGAGCTGCAGCAGCAGCAGCGCGATCAGGCCGGCGCGAATGAGCTTCAGCATGGCAGGGCCAGTTTCTTCGCCGTGCTCGCCACGCGCTGGCCGAGCAGGCGGCACAGCGCCTCCTCGTCGTCGCTCAGCGGGTGTTCGCCACGCACGCCAGCCCAGTGGCTGGCGCCGTACGGCGTGCCACCGGTACGGGTGGTATTGAGCGCGGTGCCGTGGAAAGGCAGGCCGACGACCAGTGCGCCGTGATGAAGCAGCGGCAGCATCATGGTCAACAGCGTCGATTCCTGGCCGCCATGCAGCGTACCGGTACTGGTGAACACCGCCGCCGGCTTGCCCACCAGCGTCCCGGCCAGCCATTGGCCGCCGGTGCCATCGAGGAAATGCTTGAGCGCGCTGGCCATGTTGCCGAACCGGGTCGGGCTGCCGAGGATCAGGCCGGTACACTCCTCGAGGTCGCTGGCCTGCACGTACGGCGCGCCCTCGTCCGGTTCCGGCGGAGCGGCCACCTGCGTCACCGGCGCCACCGGCGGTACCGTGCGCAACCGCGCCCGCATGCCGTCGACCTCATCGACGCCGCGCGCGATCTTGCGGGCCATGGTCGCGGTATGCCCGCTGCGGCTAAAGTAGAGGATCAGGATATCGCCCATGCCGCCTATTGTGCCTGAGTCCATCCGCCCGTCGGGCGAACGCTGCAACGGTGCCGCGCGACAACGGAGCCGGGCGCGTGCCTGATCGCCTGCGCGCGCGCTGGAACCGCATCGAGCGGGAACGCTGGAAGGCCTTCTTCGGCTATCTCTGGCATCGCTTCTGGGCGGACAACTGCTTCCAGTATGCCGGTGCGCTGTCGTATACGACGGTGTTCGCGCTGGTGCCGCTGACGGTGTCGGTGTTCGGCATCCTGTCGGCATTCCCGGTGTTCGAGGAATGGTCGCAGCGCCTGCGCAGCTACGTCTTCACCAACTTCGTGCCGGCGACCGGCGACACCATCGAGGGTTACCTCACCAGCTTCGCGGCGAACGCGTCCAGCCTCACCGGCGTCGGCATCATCTTCCTGATCGTCAGCGCCCTGCTGATGATGTATTCCATCGAGGACGCGTTCAACCGCATCTTCCGGGTCACCCGCCCGCGCCGGCCGGTCTCCCGTTTCGTCATGTACTGGACGGTGCTGTCGCTGGGGCCGATGCTGGTGGTGGCCGGCCTGGCGATGTCGACCTATTTCTTCGCGCTGCCGCTGCTCGCCGAACTCGACCGCGACCTTCGGTTCGCCGATCGGCTGCTGGTGCTGCTGCCGGGCCTGGTGACCTGGCTGGCGTTGACCTTGAGCTACGCCGTGGTGCCGAACACGGTCGTGCGCTGGCGTCACGCGGCGATGGGCGCGCTGATCGCGACCATCCTGTTCGAGCTGGGCAAGCGCGGCTTTGCCTTCTACCTCACCAGTTTCCCGTCCTACCAGCGCATCTACGGCGCTTTCGCCGTGGTGCCGATCTTCCTGTTCTGGGTCTATCTGTCCTGGAACATCGTGCTGCTGGGTGCGTCGCTGGCGGCGGTGCTGAGTTCATTCCGCTATCACCCCGAGGAACGCAAGCTGCCCTGTGGGCATGAGTTCGCCGCTGTGATGCGGCTGTTGCAGGCACTGTCGGATGCGCATGGCGAAGGTCGCGGGCTCACCTTGGAAGGGATGCACGACCGCGTCGGCGGACTCAGCGACGAGCAGTTGCTGCGCATCCTCAGTGACCTGGTCGGCCTGCGCATGGTCGAGCACACCAGCCTCGGCTACTGGCGGGTGACGCGCGATCTCGAACAGGTCACGCTGGCCGACATCTACGAGGCCGGCGCCTACCGCATTCCACTCACCCGACGTGGCAGTGTCGTGCCCGACGGCGCCGATCTCACCCTGGGCGCCGGCACCGACGGGTTGTTGCCCGTGCTCGACCGCAGCGTCGCCGACTACGTGCGTGCACAGCGCGCCAAGGAACCACAATGAGAGTCCACCATGCCCTGGTCGCCGCCGTCGCGGCCGTCGTCCTGATGCTGCCTGTCCACGTGCAGGCGCAGGGCGCGCAATCGCTGGTCGGCACCTCGCCGACGCTCCGGATCGCCACGCTGGACGGCAAGGACTTCGATCTCGCGGCACATCGCGGCAAGTGGGTGGTACTCAACTGGTGGGCGACCTGGTGTACGCCGTGCATCAAGGAAATCCCCGACCTGAATGCGCTGGCGCGTCGCGATGACGTCGACGTCCTGGGCCTGGATTTCGAGGAGATCGAACGCAGCGACCTCGATGCCTTCCTGGCCGAGCATCCCATCGGGTATCCGGTGGCGCCGGTCGATGTCTTTGAGCCGCCTGCCGGTTTTCCGGTGCCGCGCGGCCTGCCGCTGACCTATGTGGTCGCGCCGGACGGCGTGGTCGTGCAGGCCTTCCTCGGGCCGGTGACACGCGCCGAACTGGAACGCGTGATCGAGGCCAGGGACGCCCCTGCGAAGGGCGGGGCCGACCGGCAATGAGCGACGTCGTCGCCGCGCGGTTCCTGATTTCCGGGCGCGTCCAGGGCGTCTTCTATCGTGCCTCGGCGGCGAAACGGGCGCAGGCCTTGGCGCTGGCGGGCTATGCCCGCAATCTCGCCGATGGCCGCGTCGAGGTCGTGGCGCGCGGCCCTTCGGAGCGGGTGGCGGAACTGGAGCGCTGGTTGCATGACGGTCCACCCCTCGCGAGCGTGGAAACGGTGCTGCGCGAAGCGGCAGGCGGCGACGATTTCCCGTGTCCCTTCACTGTCCACCGCTGAGGACTGCGGCCATGAACGCGATCCTCTTCGACCTGGATGGCACCCTGATCGACACCGTCTATGCCCATGTTTTCGCGTGGCAGAGGGCGTTCGCCGAATCCGGACTGGCGCTGGACGGCTGGCGCATCCATCGCCGCATCGGCATGAGCGGCGGCCTGTTCACGCGCGCGGCCGGTCGTGAACTCGGCCGCGACCTGACCAATGACGAGGTGCGACACATCCAGGCGCGCCACGGCGAGATCTTCCGCGAGATCCTGCCGGAACGGCGGCCGTTGCCCGGCGCCATCGAACTGCTGCGTGGACTTCGCGAACGGGGCGTCGTGCATGGCATCGCCACTTCCGGCAGGCGACCGGAGATCGACGCCTCGCTGGAGGCGCTCGGCGTGCCGGACGACACGGTCGTCATCCAGCGCGGCGACGTGTCTCGCGCAAAGCCGGATCCGGCCCTGTTCCTGCGCTGCGCAGAGCGCCTGGGTTGCGACCCCGCCACGTGTTATGTCGTCGGCGATGCGGTCTGGGATCTTCTGGCCGCGCGCCGCGCCGGCATGCTCGGGATCGGCGTTCTGAGCGGCGGCTACGGCGAAGACGAACTGCTCCGTGCCGGTGCCTACCGCGTCTATCGCGATGCCGCGGCGCTGGACCGCTCGCTGTACGAGCTGGGGTTCGAAGCGGAATAGCCGCGTCGACACGCGGGAATGTGCGGGAGGGACGGCGCCCTGTCTGCGCCGTCGCAGCGCCATTCGACAGGGTCCACTGGTCGGCTGTGCGCGATGCGCCTCGCCTCGCTCGCGGCGAGTGCCCGCCGCTCCGGTTGATCGCATCACTCAAGCAGGCGTGGACGCAGCCCCGCAAGGTTGCAGGGTCGCGTGCGACTGTCCAGCTGCGCGGCGATGATCTTTTCCCAGCCGGTGCGACAGGCGGAAGTCGAACCGGGCAGGCAGAACACGAAGGTGGCATTGGCGATGCCCGCAAGCGCGCGTGACTGCAGCGACGAGGTGCCGATCTCGTCCCAGGAGAGCGAGCGGAACACTTCGCCAAAACCGGGCATTTCGCGATCCAGCAGCGGTGCGATCGCTTCCGGCGTGGAATCGCGGCCGGTGAAGCCGGTACCGCCCGTGATGAGCACGGCGTCGACCGTTGGATCGGCGATCCAGGCCGAGACGATGGCG
>CAZYHP010000037.1:0-25024 GCA_964647135.1 uncultured Rhodanobacteraceae bacterium | reverse complement strand
CGCCCTGAAGCCTCTGTCCCTCATGCCCGGTAAGGCGTAAGGGTCCGCCGTGCGCTTTTTTCTCGTCATGCCCGCGAAGGCGGGCATCCAGTGCCTTTGGGTAGGCGCAACTGGATCTCCGCTTTCGCGGGGGTGACGAGCCGGGTGACGTGGTGCTGTTGTCATCTCGCTGCCGCGGACCTGGCGCGATATCCGAGCCGAAGCGTCGCTGTACATCGCGAAGTTTCCTGTTCGCCGGTGTAAGGGCTCGCGTTGAAGCCTCTGTCCGTCATGCCCGCGAAGGCGTAAGCGTCCGCCGCGCGCTTTTTTCCCGTCATGCCTGCGAATGCGGGTATCCAGTGCCTTTGGGTAGGAGCGACTGGATCCCCGCCTTCGCGGGGATGACGAGCCAGGTGACGTGGTGCTGTCGTCATCTCGCTGCCGCGAACCTGGCGCGATATCCGAGCCGAAGCGCCGCTGTACATCGCGGAGTTTCCTGTTGGCCGGTGTACGGGTTCGCCGAAAGCCTTTGTCCGTCATGCCCGCAAACGTGTACGGGTCCGCCGTCAGCGTTTCGCCCGTCATGCCCGCGAAGGCGTACGGGTTCGCCGAAGCGCCTTGCCCGTCATGCCCGCGAAGGCGGGCATCCAGTGCCCTTGGGTAGGCGAAACTGAATCCCTGCCTTCGCGCGGATGACGAGCCGGATCGGCTGTTCCTGTGTCTCGCCAAGGCGTAGGCGACCGTCCGCCGACATGACGCGCCACCCCTGATCCAGGTCAGGGCGGCGAGCGCGCCGGAGGACGATGCTGTCTCCTCGGGTACGGGTTTGCGTGCCGATGGCGATGGAGAAGGACAATGGAATATCGGGTGGACTTGGCCGGGGCGACGATCGAACTGGCCGCCGTCAACAATGCGTTGCGGGCCGCCGATCCGGCGGCGCTGGCGGATCTCGATCCGGTGGTGGATACGCTGCGCGTGTCGACCTGGGTGGACCCGGACGCCTTGGTGGCGGTGCTGCAGCGGGTGGGTCTCGCGGTCGATAGCGGCCAGGTCGAGAGGGTGCCTTCGGTGTGCTGCGGCGGCTGCAGCGGCTGAACGCCGCGCCAGGCGGCGACACTCGGTCACCGGCGAGCCAGGCCGGCCCTGCCGGTTGCGCGTTTCAGTCCTGACTCGCTGCCGCCTCGCGGGCTTCAGGCGTCAGTTTCAGGATGCCGTGACGGATTTCGCGCGAGAGGATCAGTCTCGCGTCCTCGAGCGCGTCGGTGAGTTGTTCGCCGAAGACCAGGCGGGACTGTTCGTTGGCGGTGACGACGCCGAGGGCTCGCAGCTGCTGGATGAATCCGCGGAACAGCGACTTGTCGAAGAACTCCGGGCCCGACAGTTCCTGCAGCAGGCTCAGTCGCTGCGCGGTCAGGTGGCAGACGTTTTCGAGTTCGCCCGATGTCAATGTCCCCGAACCGGAGCGTGCCAGCACCGCGGCGCAGATGTAGTAGCGCTCGATGGTCTGCAGCAGTGTGTGGCCGAGCAGTCGCAACTGGTACTGGCCAAGCGTGCCGCCACTGGGGCGGCGCAGGATGCGGTCGTCTTCGCGCGCATCCAGGGTGCCTTCGGCGATCAGTACGTCGATGGTGCGTTCCAGTTCAGCGGCGAACTCGTCCGCGCTCCAGGGCAGGAACAGTTCGGCCTTCAGGAACGGATAGACGATGCGACCGGCGCGCGCAACGCTGGCGCGGCTCATCTCGCGGTTGTTGAGCAGGCAGCAGCCGATCCAGCCGGCGCACACGGCCAGGTGCAGGACGTTGTTGCGGAAATAGCTGAGCAGGATGCCCTGGTCGCCCTGGGCGCCCAGTACATCGCCGAGAGGGTGGCTGGTGCGTGTCAGCCAACCGAGCTTTTCCCCGTAGGCGATGATGTCTTCGGCGCTGTCGGTGCAGACGCGCACCCGCGCCGAGTAGGGCACCTTCGTGAACAGTGTCTGTAACAGGCGGATCTGTGCGCGAAGATCGGTCTCTCCCAGCGCGTGTTTCGGTGCGGCCAGCAGCGCCAGTGCGATCAGGTTGACGGCATTGACCTCGGCGGTGCGGTTGATTTCGGTCTGGATGCGATCGGCGAGGCCGTCGACGGCGGGATTGAGCCATTCCGCGCGCGGCGACAGGCGTTCGGCCTGCCACTGCGGCGCATGCGCATCCATATGCGCGCGCAACTCGATCGGCTCGCCGAAGCTGACTGCGGCCTGGCCATACTTGTTGCGCAGCACCTTCCACGAACGCAGCAGGCCGCCAATGCTCTCCTTGCGCTTGGTCTGTCCGGCCAGCTCGCCCAGGTAGGAATCGCCCTCCATCAGTTTTTCGTAGCCGATGTAGACCGGCAGGAAGACGGCGGGCTGTTGCGGCGTACGCAGGAAACTGCGCACGGTCATCGCCAGCATGCCGGCCTTCGGCGCCAGCAGGCGGCCGGTGCGGCTGCGGCCCCCTTCGATGAAATATTCGATGGCGGTGCCGTTGGCGTACAGGGTGTCGACATACTCGGCGAAGACCGCCGGATAAAGCGCATTGCCCTTGAAGCTGCGACGCAGGAAGAAGGCGCCGCCGCGGCGCAGGATGCCGCCGATGA
The DNA here is from genome assembly GCA_964647135.1 of uncultured Rhodanobacteraceae bacterium. Lineage (GTDB taxonomy): Bacteria > Pseudomonadota > Gammaproteobacteria > Xanthomonadales > UBA2363 > Pseudofulvimonas. The sequence continues at coordinate 22,432 of CAZYHP010000037.1, read as the reverse complement.
CCGGCAGGTTGAGGTTGATGCCGGCGGCGATGTGCGGCGGCACCAGGCCGTTGTGGTAGAGCAGGTACGAAAGGATCAGGTAGTCGATGTGGCTGCGGTGGCAGGGCACATAGATCACCGAGGCGCCGTGCGCGGCCTGCTTCACGGTGTCCAGGTGGTGCATCCGGACGCCGTCGTAGGTGCGGTTCCAGAAGCGGTTGAGCATGAACGACATCGATCGCACGAACGGGTGCGAATAGTCGGCGGCGATTTCCTGGGCGAACTTGCGCGCCTGCTTCTGCGCCGTCTCGATGCTGGTGTTGTCGCGCGCTGCCTGCGCGACGATGGCCTCGCGCACCGCCGGCGATGCCAGCACGGTGTCGATCAGCATGCGCCGGTGCGACAGGTCCGGGCCGATCATCGCCGTGCGAACGCGACGGAAGTGCATGCGCAGCACCCGCGCCAGCTTGCGCGTGGCCTTGGCCGGCACCGTGCCGTCGTCGAGCAGCTCGCGAACCGACACCGGCCGCGCGAAGCGAACCCATGTGTTGCGACCATTGAGCAGCAGTGCCAGCAGGCGGTGGAACCAGCCGGTCACCGCCCAGTGTTCGGAGAACAGGACGCGGAACCAGCCGGTGCTGCGGTCCGGCGCGCGACCGACGAAGATCGACACCGGCACCAGCTGGCAGTCGAAGTCAGGATCGCTGGCGGCGCGTTGCACCAGGACGTCGAGTTCGGCGGTATCGGCGACGGCGCGGTCGCGGCGCACGAAGGGCACCCTGCGCCGGCGCGAGACGTAGAGCGTCGACCGTGAACGGTCGAGCCCGGGCTGCGGGACGAACGGACCAGGCAGGCCGCTTTCCCGGCAGGCGCGGTCGAGGATGAGCTGGTAACTGCTGCCTTCGCGCTCGAGCACGTAGCACCACGGCCGCGAGGGGTCGAAGCCCGCATCGGCATCGGGCTGCTCGATGCGCAGACGCAGCCAGGGTTTCTGAAGGGCCGAAAGCAACCGCGCCCACAGCGGTGGGCGGTGGGCGCGGTGGTGTTCCCGCGGAGGCAGGCCAGACTGGGTCATGGCCCAATGATGCCTCGTCGGATCAGTTGGCGGCAGATGCGGCGCCGCTTTCGTTGAGCTTGTCGAGCGTGTCCTTGCCATACCAGCGGCCGTCGACGCGAACCATCTGGGTGTCGAACTCCAGCGGCGCGCCGAGGAACTCCATCTTCACGCGGACATTGGCGTTGTCGCCGTCCTGGCTCACCGTCTCGGCACGGACGCTGCCCAGGGTGCGGTCGAGGTCGATGTCATAGGCCTTGAAGATGTCCTTGGCACCGGCGAACGCGGTGGAGAACAGACCCATCATGCCGTTGAAGTCCAGCGCATAGACCTCGTCCAGCGTCTTCACCGGCAGCGAGCGCGCGGTGCTGACAATGGCCGAGACGGCGCGCTCGGCGCGATCGATCTCGGCGAACTGCCCGGTCTCGGCCCAGGTGGCCATGGCGTTGAGGACGCCGGAGGCCTGCGACTTCTGCGTTGCGGTCATGTCCTTGTCTTCGTTGATCGCCTGGAGGGCAAAGCCCTTGCCCATGGCGATCATGGCCGGCAGCTGCGCCTTCATTTCCGGCGCCTGCAGCTGCTCCAGCTGCGGACGGATTTCGGCCATCATCTCGGCTTCCGCGTTGGGCGCGGTCAGGCGCTGCATGGTCTGGGCGAATTCGGCGCGACGCTCTTCGGTGATTTCTTCCGACTTCAGGTCGGCCATGAACTTCTGCTTGGCCGTTTCCAGCTGTGCCGGCGGCACGGATGCGCTGACGAGGGCCGCGAAATCACCCTTGCGCAGCAGTTCGGCGGAGCTCAGGACGGCACCGTGCGGGGTGTCACTGGCGGCGGAAGCCCCAGAGGAGGAAGCGCCACCATTGTCGCCGCCACAGGCGGCCAGCAGGGCAACAGCGCCGAACACGGCGAGGCGCGGAACAAGGTTGAAGCGGGACATGGTGTTCTCCAGGCGGAAGGATGGGCGAAAAGGCGTCCCGGTGATCAGCGCCGGCGTTGTCTGGCTCGGAATGGGCCGTGCGCAATAGCGCGGGGACAGACGTCCGGACGGCGAGCTGTCGGTGCTGGGCTATGGACGTCGGCGGGCACTGTAGAGCCGGAACGCCTTGCAGGCAAGCCGGACGGATGGCACAGGCGGACGGGCCACAAACGTGGTGTGATCGAGGTTTGCCCCGTGACCGGTACACCCGCCACGCCCGCCCGCTGCATCGGCGTCAGGGCAGGAACAGAGTCAACAGGTCGTTGAGGAAACGACGGCCGCGTTCGCTGGCGCGAATCCGTTCGCCGTCGCGCTCCAGCAGCCCCAGTCCCTCTGCGCGCTGCAGCGGTACCTCGATCACCCTCGGCTCAAGTCCGGTCGCGCTGGTGAATTGCGCCGCTGTGAATCCCTCATGCAGACGCAGCGCGTTCATGGCGAACTCGAACGGCAGGTCGGCTGCCGTGACAGCGTCATCTCCACCAATGCCGGCGGCGGTACCGGCATGCTGCAGCCAGTGGCGGGGATGCTTGTGCTTCCAGCGCCGACGGGCGACACCGTCGAGCGTCAGCTTGCCATGGGCGCCCGCACCGATTCCCAGATAGTCGCCGAATCGCCAGTAGGTCAGGTTGTGCCGGCAGGCGTGCCCCTCGCGCGCGTAGGCGGAGGTTTCGTAGTGGTGATAGCCGGCAGCGGCAAGACGTTGCTGGCAGGCCTCCATCATGGTGAAGGCGAGGTCATCGTCCGGCAGCACCGGCGGCCGCGCGGCGAACTCGGTATGCGGTTCCAGCGTCAGCTGGTAATGGGACAGGTGGGTGGGGGCCAGGGCGATGGCCTGTTCGACGTCGGTGATGGCGCCGTCGAGATCCTGCTGCGGCAGCGCATACATCAGGTCGAGATTGAGTTCGGCGATGCCTGCCGCGTGAACCTCGGCTGCCGCTTCCAGCGCTTCGGCACGACCATGGATCCGCCCCAGGCGCTGCAGCATGGCGTCATCGAAGCTCTGCACGCCCAGGCTGATGCGATTGACGCCGGCCCTGCGATAGCCGGTGAAAAGACCCCGCTCTGTCGTGCCGGGATTCGCTTCCAGCGTCACTTCGACATCGTCGGCAAAGGCCAGCCTGGCGTTCGCCCCGGCAAGGATGTCGGCGATCGCGGCGGGCGGGAACAGGCTCGGTGTGCCGCCCCCGAAGAAGACCGAGTCAATGCGGCGCTGGCGCAGCGACGGATAGTCCGCAAGATCGAGGTCGAGGTCCGCCAGCAAGGCACGGACGGTGTCGGCAACGGGCAGCTCGACCGGTGCGCGGTGCGAATTGAAATCGCAGTAAGGGCACTTGCGCACGCACCAGGGCAGATGGACGTAGAGCGCCAGCGACGCGGTCGTGGTCACGGCTGGACCGGCATCCATGCGTCCTGCCTGCTCACAGGTTCGCGGTGGCGAGAAGCTCGCGAAGGGCGGCGACGGCACGGCCGCGATGGCTGAGGCGGTTCTTGATCGACTCGTCCAGTTCGGCGGCGCTGGCGTTCTGCGCCGGATCGAAGAACACCGGGTCATAGCCGAATCCGCCGGTACCGCGCGGTGCCGCAAGAATGCGCCCCGGCCAGGTGCCCTCGGCGATCAGCGGCAATGGATCCCCGGCATGGCGCATCAGCACGATGCAGGCATGGAAGCGGGCATTGCGCCGTTCCTCCGGCACCCCGTCCAGCGCCCGCAACAGGCGGTCGATGTTGTCGGCCGCGGTCGCGTCCGGTCCGGCATAACGCGCCGAATACAGTCCGGGTGCACCGTCGAGGGCATCGACCAGCAGGCCGGAATCATCGGCCAGCGCCGGCAGGCCGCTGGCGCGCGCCGCATGCCTGGCCTTGATGAGGGCGTTCTCGATGAAGGTGGTGCCGGTTTCCGCCACCTCACCGATGCCCAGATCGGTCTGCGCGACGAGCTCCAGGCCGGTCTCGCCCAGCAGGTCGCGCAGCTCGGCGAGTTTGCCGCGGTTGCCGGTGGCGACGACGACCCGCATGGCTCAGCCGTCCCAGCCCAGGGCGGCGCGCTGCGCGGCGAGCAGTGCGGTGATGCCGGTGCGGGCCAGCCCGAGCAGGGCATCCAGTTCGTCCTGGCGGAAGGCGTGGCCTTCGGCGGTGCCCTGCAGTTCGATGAAACCCAGTGCGTCGTTCATCACCACGTTCATGTCGGTTTCGCAGGCCGAATCCTCGGCGTAGTCCAGATCGAGCACGGGCTGGCCCTGCCAGATGCCCACGGACACCGCCGCGACCTGTCCGAACAACGGATTCCCGGTGATCGCGCCGGCCTGCACGAGCTTGCCGACGGCGTCGGCCAGCGCGACATAGGCGCCGGTAATGGCCGCCGTACGGGTGCCACCGTCCGCCTGCAGCACATCGCAGTCGAGGGTGATGGTCCGTTCGCCCAGCAACCGGCGATCGATGCAGGCGCGCAACGAGCGCCCGATCAGGCGCTGGATCTCCAGGGTGCGACCGCCCTGTTTGCCGCGCGCCGCTTCGCGGTCGCTGCGCGTGTGCGTCGAGCGCGGCAACATGCCGTATTCCGCCGTCACCCATCCCTCGCCCTTGCCGCGCAGGAAGCCCGGCACGCGTTCTTCGACACTGGCATTGCACAGCACGCGGGTGTCGCCGAAGCTGATCAGCACCGAGCCTTCGGCATGACGGGTGAAACCGCGTTCGATCGCCAAGGGGCGCAACTGGTCGGCGGCGCGGCCGCTGGGACGGGTGGAGGGGGGCATCGCCGGTCCTTGGGAATCAGGGTCGCGGAGTTTACCATTGCCGTTTTTCCGGGTTGGACGCGCCATGATCCGCAGCATGACGGGCTTCGCCGAAGCCGAACGCAACACACCTTGGGGTACCCTCACCTGGGAACTGCGCTCGGTCAACCACCGCTTCCTCGAGGTCACGCCGCGGTTGCCGGACGACCTGCGGGCCCTGGATGCGCCGTTGCGTGAACGCATCGCCGCCCGTGTCTCGCGCGGCAAGATCGACGTGACGCTGCGCATCAAGCGCGGCCAGGGCGACATGCAGCTGCTGCTGAACGAGCCGATGGTGCTGGCGCTGACGCAGGTCGTGCGCAAGCTGGGTGAACACCTGCCGAGTACGCTGCAGCGGCTGTCGTTGATCGACATCCTCAACTGGCCGGGCGTGCTGGCCGAGCCGGATACCGACCAGGCCGCCCTGCAGGCCGTGGCGCTGGAGTTGCTGGACCAGGCCATCGACGCCTTCATCGCGGCGCGGGAACGCGAAGGCCATCGACTGGCGGCGCTTCTGGAAGAACGCCTGGTGGGCATCGAATACCAGGTCGGAGTCGTTCGCGAACTGCTGCCCACCATCCGTGCCGCCCTTCGCCAGAAACTGGAAACGCGCCTGGCCGACCTCAAGCAACCGCTCGATCCGGGTCGGCTTGAACAGGAAATCGTGCTGTCGCTGTCCAAACTGGACGTCGACGAGGAACTGGACCGCCTGAACAGTCATGTCTCGGAAGCGCGGCGGACGCTGGGCCTGGACGAAGCGGTGGGACGACGGCTGGATTTCCTCATGCAGGAATTCAACCGTGAAGCCAACACGCTGGGCAGCAAGTCGGTCGACGCGCGCAGCACCCAGGCGGCCGTGGAGCTGAAGGTGCTGATCGAGCAGATGCGCGAGCAGGTCCAGAACATCGAATAGCCGGGCGTCAACGGTGGCCGGCCGGTCAGTCGTCTAGCAGGCGTCTATGCCGCTGGCTCGCTTCACCACAGGCCGCGGGAACAGGCCGCCGGTGACCGGCGAGTCCGACCTCGCGAGACCCCGGAAAAAGAAAGGGCGCCATGCGGCGCCCTTTCCCTCATGCGGATCGACGTCCGTCAGAGCGGCGCTTCGAAGCCGTTGGCGAAGATGGTGTCGTCCTTCACCTCGGTTTCGCAGGCCTGCACCTTGATGTCGTCCACATGCCAGCCGGTGGCCGCGACCGAGGTGTCGGTGCCCACGCGCCAGCGGAACTGCACCGTCTGGCCGGCCCAGGCATTGAGATCGATGATGTAGTTCTCCCAGTCACGGGGGTTGCCACACCAGGCGTTCATGCCACCGAGCGGATTGCTGTACTGCGTCGATATGGCGCCGTCGTAGGCGCGGTTGAGGATCGCCGGGCCGGTGACCTGCGTCCAGGTCGAACCGCCGTTGCTGGAGATTTCCAGCAGGCCGGCGTCAAAGCATCCGGTGGTCGCCGATTCCATCTGCTGGCGGTTCCAGAACTGCAGGCTGAGCGGCAGCTGGTCGCTGGGCAGGGTCACCGCCGGCGAGATCAGGCGCTGGTCGGACACCGAAGCGATGTCCGCGGCGAAGACGGCGTTGCCTCCGGATGGCGAACCGGCCGGCGGCGCCGCAGCGATCGACCAGGTCGACGCGCCGGTGCTGCCGGTCGTGGCGAACGCACCGAGGCCGGCGCTGAAGTCCTCATCGAGCAGCGCGACCGCGGTCTGGTCGGCGGCGCAATCGCCGGGTGCGGTCAGCGTGCGGAAGGTGAACACCGTCGAGACCGTGCCCGTGCCGCAGCTGTTGGTGCCGGTGACGCGCCAGAAGTGATCGGCCGATGTCGAAAGCGGCGACGTCACCGCATAGCTGGTGGTCGCGACCACCTCGTCGATCACCACATTGCTGAAGGCCGCGTCTGTGGCCACTTCGACCCGGTACGACTCGGCACCGGCGATCGCGTTCCAGCTCAGTGTCGGCTGCGTCGCCACGTTGGTGGCGTTGTTCGCGGGTGCGACCAGCGTACCGGCGGCCGGTGCGCCCGATGCGACCACCAGGCTGACCTCCGTGCTGCGCGACGTTGCCGGGAAGCCGGGACCACTGCTGTTGCCAGTGACGGTCAGCGTGTAGCTGCCGGCAGACGCCGAGGCCGTGTTGCCGATACCCAGTGTGCTGGTGGCCGCTGGCAGGGCCGGGACGACCGGATTGGTGCTGAAGGAACTGGTTGCACTGCCCGGCAGGCCAGTCACGGACAGGGTGACCGGGTCGTTGAAGCCGCCGATGCCCAGGGCGCCGATGCCGTAGCTTGCCGGCGCGCCGGCGCAGATCGACACCGCCGCCGGCGTGGCCGTGAGCATGTAATCGGGATCGACGGTGACGTTGATGTTGCCGGTGGCTGCCAGCGCATACGGCTGCGAGCCGCCCTGGGCGACCTGGATGCCGCGGACACGCACCTGGTAGGCGCCCACCGTCGGCGTTGGCAGGAGGATGCGATGGACGTTGTTGGTGTCGTCATAGTTCGACGTGCCCGTGTCCTGCAGCGGATTCGGACTGGTCAGTCCGCCGCCCGCCGGCAATTTCTGCGTCCAGACATCGCCGTTCGGCGCCACCACTTCCAGGCGCAGCTGATTGACCGAGGCCGGATTGGCATTCACCAGCGCCGGGAAGTCGTGCCAGGCGAGCGTGACGGTCAGCGGTTCGGTGCCCGTGACGGTCAGCGTGTGGGTCTGCAGGCCGCCCGTGGTCAGGCCAGTGGTGCCGTCGTGCAGCCACAGATTGCGGCTGTCGCCCGTGAAATACAGGACGTTGTCGAGGTTGATGCGGCCCCAGCCCTGCGCCGTGCTGGGAGCGGTGGTGCCGGTGCCCGAACCGGTGATCGTCTGTGCGCCGGTGATCATGATCGCCTTGAGCAGCGCCGACGATGGGGTCGGCATGGCGTTGCCGGCATTGGCCATGCCGGTGGGATAGAAGCCGCGGTTGAGATACTCGCGCACCAGGGCGGTCAGGCCGGCGGCGGTGGGTGTCGCCATCGAGGTGCCGCTCATCCCGGTCGTGCCGCAGGCCGTGCGCGACGCGGAGATGATGGAGCCGCCCTGGGCCGTCAGGTCCGGCTTGGTGCGACGGTCCTGGGTCGGGCCACGGGACGAGAAGCCGGACATCGCGTTGCCGGAGGCGCCGCGGTTGTTGCTGCCGATGGAGAAGACATTCTTGGCGTTGCCCGCGGCGCCGGTGTCGGCGCCGGGACCGCAGCCCGCCGAACCCGCCGAAGTGCCACTGCCACCGCCACTGTTGCCGGCGGCGAACAGCACCGCCAGATCCGGGTTGTCCCAGACCAGCAGGTCGGCATCCCGCGAGGTGGAGCGGTACTCGACCTGGCAGCCGGCGATACAGATGCCCAGCGCATTGCGGCAGCTGGAACCCCAGGAGTTGGAGTGGATGCGCGCGCCGCCCGCGTAGGCGATGCTGCCGGCATGGTAGGGGTTGCCGCCGAGGCTGTTGAGGTACTGCAGGCTGGCGCCCATTTCCTGGGAAATGAGCTTTGCGCCGGGCGCGGTGCCGTCGAGGTCGGTGGTGCCGCCCGGCGACGAGAACGTCGAGCAATCCACCGCGTCGGCGGGGTTGTTGCCGGCGATGGAGCCCATCACGTGGGTGCCGTGGCCATGCCCGTCAGCGGGCGCGGTGCCCGAGTCGCCCGACCACTTGTAGTGGATGCCGATCTTGCGGTGCGCGAAATCCGGCGTGCCTGCGGTGCAGGTTCCACCCGAAGCGCACACCGAAGTCACCGGTTGGCCGTAGGCGGTGTCGCTGAAGGAACAGTGCGTGGCATGCAGGCCGGAGTCGGCGGCGCCGATGACCTGGCCACAGCCGAACAACCCCTGTTCGAAGACCGGCAGCTGATTGTTGCTGCCGCTCTGGTGCAGCCAGCCGGCCTGCGAGTTCATGAATTCGGCAGGCCAGCGCAGGGTCACGGTCATCACCTCGTCGAGGCGGGCGATGCGGTCGACGATGTCGCCCAGGCTGTCCTGGTCGAAGCCGTAGACCAGGCGGTCATGGTCGGCGCCGGATTCGTGGAAGCGGAAATCGAGGCCGCCCACGGCGGACAGGGCGTCCTGCGCTGCCGAGCGCTGGCTGCCCGGCCGCAGGGAGACGTTCAGTTGTTCGATTCCGCCTTCTTCGACGATCGACATGCCGCCGATGTCATTGGCAAGGTTGATGTCCACTTTCCAGATCGGCAGGTAGGGGCCGGTCCAGGTGACGCCGCCGATGGCGCGCGCGGCGCTGTCGAGGGTAGGCGCCATGCGCACCAGATAGGCGTGGTACGGCGCGTAGCCGATGATTTCAGCGCCCGTCGCGAGCAACGCGACCCGCTGTTCCTCGCGGATCGGGCCATCGAACTTGACGATGCGCAGTGTCGAATCCTTGAAGGCGTCGACATCGGCCAGCGCAGCCAGTCCCTTGGTCTGGAGTTCGACCTGGCCGGTGCAGGTGTCGAGCCTGGCGCTGTCGAACGACACGATGCAGCGGTGTTGGTCCACCTGTGCCAGCGCCAGCGCAGGCGCGATCAGAAGCGGAATTAGCAGGACGCGACGCATTGAACTCTCCCTTATGCGGACGGTGCCGGGCTGGCACCTGGATCCAGAATCGACCGGCAGTCGATGGACGTGGCTCTTCCCTGATTCTGTCTGGCGGCAGACGGCGCGCCCTGGCGCGCACATGAACCGGCAGGCCCTCCCTCACCTGGGCCCGCCGACTATAGCGTGCGGCCGGCAGGCGGTCATACACTGCGGAAAATGCGCCCGCGCAGGTGGCCGCTTGCCACAGATCCCGCCGATGCAGGCAAGATGGGCGGCCGTGCCTCTCCCTCGAACCCCTCAATGACCGAGACCGGAACCCTTTTCATCGTTGCTGCGCCGTCCGGTGCCGGCAAGACCTCGCTGGTGCGCGCGCTGATCGATGACGATCCGTCCATGGCGCTCTCGGTGTCGTACACCTCGCGACCGCCGCGGCCGGCGGAAACCGATGGCGTGCATTACCACTTTGTCGACCGCCAGGCCTTCCTGGCGATGGCGGCGGCCGGTGACTTCTTCGAATACGCCGAGGTCCATGGCGACCTCAAGGGCACAGCGCGATCGGCCGTGCAACCGCTCCTCGATGCCGGCCGCGACGTGCTCCTGGAAATCGACTGGCAGGGCGCCCGCCAGGTGCGGGCGTTGAAGGCCGACTGCCGGAGCATCTTCATCCTCCCACCCTCGTCGGTCGAGCTGGAGCGCCGGCTGCGCAGTCGTGCCCAGGACAGCGAAGCGGTGATTGCGCGGCGCCTGGCGAATTCACGCGATGAAATCGCCCACGCGCACGAATTCGACTATATCGTCGTCAACGACGACTTCCAGACCGCGCTGGCCGACATCAAGGCGATCATCCGCGCCCAGCGCCTGCGCCAGATCCTGCAGGCCAACCGCCACGCCGGCCTGATCGCCGAGCTGCTGGCTGCCGGCCCGGCCTGACCGCCCGCGCGCCATCGCGCGGCGGCCGCAGCCGCGGGTGCGCGCCGCCCATTGCGCAATGCGTCATCTATTGGCTAGAATCTGCGCAACTGTCTCTGTCGAAAAGGTTTCTTCCGGTCATGGCGCGAATTACGGTTGAGGATTGTCTGAAGGTGGTCGATAACCGCTTCGAACTGGTGCTGATGGCGTCCAAGCGCGCCCGCCAGCTGTCGAAGGGGATCGAGGCCACCGTCGACAACGAGAATGACAAGCCCACCGTGCTCGCTCTGCGTGAAATCGCCGAACGTCGCGTGAACATGCAGATGGTCGACGAGATCGATCGCGCCGAGCGTGAGCGCGCCGAGCGCGAAGCGCTGGAATGGGCCGCCGCCGAACTCGACGAGGACAAGGGCGGCGACGACATCTGAGGCTGCGCGCTTGAGCAGGGGAGACCGCCAGGCCGACTGTCCGGGCTTCACCCCGGGTGTCACGGGCTGAGCCGGTCATGGGCGCCCTGCTCAACGCCATGATGCCCTCGTCCGGCGGCTTGCCGGAGGATGTCCGAAGCCTGCTGAAGCGGCTCAAGCGCTATCTGCGCCGCGACCAGTTGCACAAGATCCGGCGCGCCTATGAAGTGGGCGCCGCCGCGCACGAGGGCCAGACGCGCAAGAGCGGCGAGCCTTACATCACCCATCCGGTTGCCGTCGCCCACATCCTCGCCGAGATCGGCCTGGACGGCGAAGCCATCATCGCCGCCATCCTCCACGACACGCTGGAGGACACGCCACTGGGCCGCGAAGAGATCGAGTCGGAATTCGGGCACGATGTCGTCGAGCTCGTCGATGGCGTGACCAAACTCGACAAGGTCGATTTCCGCGACCGCCAGGAAGCGACCGCGGAAAGCTTCCGGAAGATGGTCATGGCGATGGCGCGCGACCTGCGCGTGATCCTGATCAAGCTCGCCGACCGCCTGCACAACATGCGCACGCTGGGCAGCATGGCACCGGAGTCGCGCCGGCGCATCGCCCGCGAAACACTCGAGATCTACGCGCCCATCGCCCAGCGCCTGGGCATGAATCGCTTCAAGGCCGAATTGCAGGACCTTGGTTTTTGCGCCTTGTATCCGATGCGCCATCGTGTCATCGCCGAGCACATCCGCCAACTGCAGGGCAACCGCAAGCAGGCGATCGAGCGCATCGAGGAGGCGATTTCACGCCGCCTGAAGCAGGAAGGCATCCGCCATCGCGTCATCAGTCGCGTCAAGTCGCCCTACAGCATCTACCAGAAGATGCTGAAGGACCGCAAGCCGCTGTCGCAGGTCATGGATGTCTATGGCGTGCGCGTGATCACCGACACGTCCATGCACTGCTACCAGTCGCTGGGCGCCGTCCACGGTCTATACAAGCCGGTCGATGGTCGCTTCCGCGATTTCGTCGCGATCCCCAAGGCGAACGGCTACCAGTCGCTGCACACCGTGTTGATCGGACCGTTCGACGCACCGATCGAGGTGCAGATCCGCACCGAAGACATGAACGTGGTCGCCGAGCGCGGTGTGGCCGCGCACTGGTCGTACAAGACCAACGGCACCGGCAGCAATGCGCAGAACCGTGCCCGCGACTGGCTCAGTGGCCTGGTCGAGGCACAGGCGCGCACGGGTTCGTCGATCGAGTTCGTCGAAAACGTCAAGGTCGACCTGTTCCCCGACGAGGTTTACGTCTTCACCCCGCGTGGCGACATTCTGGGCCTGCCCCGGGGCGCCACGGCGCTCGATTTCGCCTATGCCGTCCACACATCCGTGGGCGACCACGCCGTCACCGCGCGGGTCGACAAGAAACTCGCCGCGCTGCGCAGCAAGCTCGACAACGGACAGACGGTGGAGATCGTCACCGCACCCAGCGCGCAGCCGCATCCGGGCTGGCTGGAGTTCGTCGCGACCAGCCGGGCGCGCACCGCGATCCGCAACCACCTCAAGCGCCTGCAGCACGAGGATGCCGTCGAACTCGGGCACCGCATGCTCGACCGCGCCCTGTCCGCACGGGGCGGGTCCATCGAGCTGGTTCCCGGACCGCGCCTCGAGCAGTATCTGGCCGACCTGCGCTTCAAGCGCCTGGAAGACCTGTTGTCCGACATCGCACTGGGCAATCGCGTCGCCGAGCAGGTCGCGGCACAGCTGCTCAGTGACGCGCCGATTTCGGAGGCCACCGTCGCGCATCCGGTCGCCGTCGGCGAACGCATACTGATCACCGGCCGCGAACGTGGCGTGATCAGCTTCGGCCAGTGCTGCCATCCGATTCCCGGCGACGACATCATGGGCTACCTGTCGGCGGGCAAGGGTGTGGTCGTGCACCAGACGGTCTGCCGCAACATGCCGGAGTACCGCAAGGCGCCGGAACGGCTGGTCGCCATCGCCTGGGACCGTCGCGTCGAGGGCGACTTCCGTGTCCAGCTGCGCATCGTGGTGATGAACAAGCCCGGCGTGCTGGCCGGTGTCGCCGCCGCCATCGCCGCCGCCGGCTCCAACATCGCCCACGTCGAATACACCGAACGCGACCTCGAGGCGGCGGTGCTGCTGTTCACCATCGAAGTCCGGGATCGTCGCCACCTGGCGGCGGTGATCCGCACCGTTCGCCATACCGAGGTGGTGCATTCGGTCCAGCGCGCCATCGGTTGATACGGCCGTTCCGGCTGACGCACCGCCCCGGCGCCGGCTATGCTCATCGGCCCCGCCGTTCCCGCCAAGGAGCTTCCATGCGCGATGTGATCCATACCGATGCCGCCCCGCGCGCCATCGGCACCTACTCACAGGCCGTGCGCAGCGGCCACACCGTCTATCTGTCGGGCCAGATCGCCCTCGATCCGGCAAGCGGCGAGCTGTACACCGGTGACATCGAAACCGAAATCGAGCGTGCCTTCGCCAACCTGCGCGCTGTCTGCGAAGCGGCCGGCGGGTCGATGGCCAAACTGGTCAAGCTCAACATCTATCTCACCGACCTGGCGCATTTTCCTGCGGTGAACGCGGCGATGGAGCGGCTGTTCACTTCTCCGTATCCGGCCCGTGCCGCGGTCGGTGTCGCGCAGCTGCCACGCGGCGCCCGTTTCGAGGTCGATGGCGTGCTGGTGCTGGACTGAAACTTAGGTGCCGGCAATGCGTGGCCCAGTGCGAAGCGGTGCCGCAAACGCGCTGTGCCGGCGCCGGTACCCCGGCACGGTTGAATGACGATGCCGGCACCACCCTCCCATGCAAGAACAGCGCCGGGGCTGACCGGCGATTCCCCGGTGCGCGAGTTGCCCGGCGTCGGTCCACGGGGCGCCGAACTGCTGGCGCGGCTCGGTATCGAGCGCGTGGCCGACCTGTGGTTCCACCTGCCGCTGCGTTACGAGGACCGCACCCGCATCGAGCCGATCGCCGCGCTCGATGCCGGCATGAAGGCGCAGGTGCTGGGCCGCGTGTTGGCGGTCGAGCGCGGTTTCCGTTTCCGCCCGTTCCTGCGCGTCGCCATTGGCGATGACAGCGGTGCGACGCTGTTGCTGCGCTTCATTCACTTCAACCAGGCGCAGGCGCGCGGCTTCGAAGTCGGCCAGCGCCTGCTGTGCTACGGCGAGCCGCGGCGCGGGCAGCTCGGCTTCGAGATGATCCATCCCAGCTACCGACGTCTCGATGATGACGCTGCCGTGCCGGTGGATGAGCGCCTGCGTGCGGTGTATCCCGTCACCGAAGGCCTGGACAACCGGCGCCTGGCAAGCTGGTCTGCCGCCGCCCTGCGCCTTCTCCCCGACGACGAGGCGCTCGAACTCATCCCGGCGCCGCTGCTGCAGCGGTTGAAGCTGCCGGGCCTGGCCGATGCCTTGCGCTACGTGCACGCGCCGCCGCCGTCGGTGCGCATCGAGGACATCGAGGCCGGTCGACATCCTTCGCAACGTCGGCTCATCGTCGAGGAACTGCTGGCGCATCACCTGACCCTGCGTCGTCGTCGCCTCAGCCAGCAGGCGCAGCGCGCGCCCAAGCTGTCGTGCAGTGGCGCACTGGCGACGCGACTTCGCACCAGCCTGCCGTTCGCATTGACCGGTGCGCAGCAGCGTGTCGTCGCCGAAGTCGCCGCTGACCTGGCGAAGCCGGCGCCGATGCTGCGGCTGGTACAGGGCGATGTCGGCTCGGGCAAGACGGTCGTCGCTGCACTGGCGGCGGCGCAGGCCATCGAGGCCGGTCGCCAGGTCGCCGTCATGGCGCCGACCGAGCTGCTCGCCGAGCAGCATCGACGCAATTTCGCGCACTGGTTCTCGGCCCTGGAGATCGAGCCGGTGTGGCTGGCCAGCAAGGTGAAGGGCAGGGCACGCACGCAGGCACTGGCGGCGATCGCCGCTGGTACGCCGCTGGTCGTCGGGACGCATGCGCTGATGCAGGAGGGCGTCGAGTTTGCGCGACTGGGCCTGGCTATCATCGACGAGCAGCACCGGTTTGGCGTCCACCAGCGCCTGGCCTTGCGCGACAAGGGCGGCGGACTGGTGCCGCACCAGCTGGTGATGACGGCCACGCCGATTCCACGCACGCTGGCGATGGCCGCCTACGCGGACCTGGATGTCTCGGTGATCGACGAGTTGCCGCCCGGTCGCACGCCGGTGACGACCGTCGCCGTACCCGCGGCACGTCGCGACGAGGTGGTCACGCGCATCCATGCCGCCTGTGCCGAAGGCCGGCAGGCCTACTGGGTCTGCACGCTGATCGAGGAATCGGAACTGCTGACTGCGCAGGCGGCGGAACAGGTGCACGCGCAGCTGATCGCGGCGCTGCCCGACCTGCGCGTCGGCCTGATCCATGGCCGACTGAAGCCGGCGGAAAAGGAATTGGTGATGGCGGGTTTCAAGGATGGCGGACTGCAGGTGCTGGTGGCGACGACGGTGATCGAGGTCGGTGTCGACGTGCCCAACGCCAGTCTGATGGTGATCGAGAATGCCGAGCGCCTCGGCCTGGCGCAGCTGCACCAGCTGCGGGGCCGTGTTGGTCGCGGTCGTGCCGAATCCAGTTGCGTGCTTCTGTACGAACCGCCGCTGTCGGCGCTGGCGCGCGAACGCCTCGATGTACTCCGGCACAGCAACGACGGTTTCCGCATTGCCGAGAAAGACCTGGAACTGCGCGGGCCGGGCGAGCTGCTGGGTACGCGGCAGACCGGCGTGCTCGGGTTCCGCATCGCCAACCTGTCGCGCGACGGCCATGAGCTGCCGGCGGTGGCCACGCTCGCCGACGAGATGCTGGCCGATTACCCCGATCACGCCGAGCGCCTGACACGGCGCTGGATAGGCCAGGCGGAGCGCTACGCCGGCGCCTGATTCCGTGCGCGCGTGTGCGACCCGCGCAGTCGGTGCATGCGACAATCGCAGCATGAAACTCTGGATCGATACCGACCCGGGCGTCGACGACGCCCTCGCGCTCCTGATGGCCTTTGCGCATCCCGATGCCGAGGTGCTGGGCTTGGGCATCGTCGGGGGCAATGTCGGCCTCGACGCCTGCACGGGCAATGCGCTGAAGCTGCTGGATGCGATCGGCCGCGATGGCGTGCCGGTGCACGTCGGCGCCGGCGATCCGCTGCTGCCGCCGCTGGCCAATGATGCCGGCCACGTGCACGGCCGCGACGGCTTCGGCGATATCGGCAGCCGTCCCTCGCAGCGCATGCCGGCGGCAGGACATGCCGCCCAGGCGCTGATCGATGCGACGCTGCGCCATCCCGGTGAAGTGCTGCTGGTGACCCTGGGACCGCTGACGAATTTCGCGCTGGCGCTCGGCCTCGATCCGGGCCTGGCATCGCGCCTGGCCGGCTGGGTCTGCATGGGCGGTGCCGTCACCGGTCACGGCAACACCGAATACCTGACCAGCGAATTCAATGTCGCCTTCGATCCGGAGGCCGCGGAAATCTGTTTCGCGCGCGGTCCGCGCGCGGTCGTGGTGGACTGGGAGCTGGTCTGCCGCCACGGCGTGCCGCTGGAAGAATTCGAGCAGTGGCTGGACGCGGAGACACCGGCGGCGCATTTCTACCGCGCGATTTCGCGCAAGACGCGCACGTTCTACCGTGAGCACGAACGCAACGACTTCGCGCCCGCCGATGCGCTGGCGATGACCGTGGTTCTTGACGAAGGCGCCGTCCTGGAACGCCAGTCGCGACCGCTGAAGGTCGAACTGTCGGGCGCGCTTTCGCGCGGCCAGACCGTGGTGGACTGGAACCGTCGCAGCGGCCGTCCCGACAACGCCGACATCATCATGGAAGTCGACATCCAGCGGCACCGCGCGCTGCTGCGCAGGGCGCTGGGCCTGCCCGACTGATCACCGGCGCGGCGGCGACCTCGCGCGTGGCCTGCTGCGCAGCCGGCCGGCCGCAGCGCCGCGCGCAGGACCCGGGTTTACCCCCGGCAGACCCGGACTGATAAACTCCTCGCCGTTGCCGCTTTAGCTCAGCTGGTAGAGCAACCGCCTTGTAAGCGGTAGGTCGTCCGTTCGATTCGGACAAGCGGCACCACTTTTCCCTGCCATTCCGGCAGGGTCCGCGGTCAGGCCGCCACCGGTCAGGCGCAGGGAGCGTGCAATGTCCTATGTCGACGGTTTCGTGATGGCGGTGCCGACCGCCAACAAGGCGGCGTTCATCGAGCACGCCCGCACGGGTGATCCGGTGTTCCTGAAATACGGCGCGCTGCGCGTCGTGGAATGCTGGGGCGACGATGTGCCCGATGGCGTCCTCACCGATTTCCGTCGCGCCGTGCAGGCGACGCCGGAGGAAACGGTGGTGTTCTCCTGGGTCGAGTGGCCAGACAAGGCGACCCGCGACAAGGGCATGGCGGCGATGATGGACGATCCGGCGATGTCGCCGGAAAACAATCCCATGCCCTTCGACGGCAAGCGCCTGATCTTTGGCGGCTTCTCGCCCGTGGTGACGCTGGCACGGTAATCCCGGCCAGCGTCTGCACACTCAGAATGCCGGCTTGTCCGGCTCCGCCTCGTAGCGGGCCACCCCTTCCATGACCGTGCGCTTGGCTTCCGCCTCGTCGCGCCAGCCTTCGATCTTCACCCACTTGCCCTTCTCGAGATCCTTGTAGTGCGAGAAGAAGTGGGCGATGCGGTCCAGGGTGAGCTCCGGCAGGTCACGGACGGTGGCGATGTGGCGATAGCCGGGGAACACCTTGCTGGCGGGTACGGCGATCAGTTTCTCGTCTTCGCCGGCCTCGTCGGTCATTTTCAGCATGCCGACGGGGCGGCAGCGGATCACCGAGCCGGGGATCAGCGGCACCGGCATCACCACCAGCACGTCCAGCGGATCGCCGTCGCCACCCAGCGTGTGCGGCACATAGCCGTAATTGCAGGGATAGCGCATCGGCGTGGTCAGGACGCGGTCGACGAAGATCGCGCCACTGGCCTTGTCGACCTCGTACTTGACCGGCTCGGAGTCCTTGGGAATCTCGATGATGACGTTGATTTCGTGCGGCAGGTCAGAGCCGGACGGGATGGCCTCAAGCGGCATGGGAACTCCGTGCGATGACGCGTTGCAACAAAAAGGGCGCGAAGCATAGCAGAATGCGTCCTCCGGCCGGGCCGGGCTGCTGCCGACGTCGACCCGGTCTGCAGCCGGCCGCGAAGGCCGGGCTACACTCGCACGCCGCCTGCAGGACCCAGTGGTGATCGAATTCCAGCAGATCGAAAAGCGTTACCGTGCCGGCGGCGGCGAAGTCGTCGCGCTGCGGCCGCTCGACCTCACCATCCCGGCGGGGCAGGTGTTCGGCATCATCGGCCAGTCCGGGGCAGGCAAGTCGACGCTGTTGCGCCTGATCAATGGGCTGGAACGGCCCAGCAGCGGCCGCGTCCTGGTCGACGGCACCGATGTCGCGGCCCTCGACGGCGCCGGCCTGCGCATCCTGCGCCAGCGCATCGGCATGATTTTCCAGCACTTCAACCTGTTCAGTGCCCGCACGGCGGCAGGCAACATCGCCTTTCCCCTGGAACTGGCGGGAACGCCGGCTGCACAGATCCGGGCGCGTGTCGACGAACTCCTTGAACGCGTCGGGCTGACAGCGCAACGCGACAAATTCCCGGCGCAGCTATCAGGTGGGCAGAAGCAGCGCGTCGGCATCGCCCGCGCACTGGCGACCGGCCCAGGCCTGCTGCTGTGCGACGAGGCGACCAGCGCCCTCGATCCGCAGACCACCGCTTCGGTGCTCGACCTGCTGTCCGGCATCAACCGCGACCTTGGCCTGAGCATCGTGCTGATCACCCACGAGATGGACGTGATCCGGCGCATCTGCGACGCCGTCGCCGTCCTCGACCAGGGCCGTCTGGTTGAAACCGGTCCAGTCACCGAAGTCTTCCTGCATCCGCGCCATCCGACGACACGACGCTTCGTTGCCGAGGCCGATCACGACGAGAGCGGCGAGGCGACGGTGGCGCGCTACGCCGACATCAGCGGCCGCATCCTGCGCCTGACGTTCCTGGGCGACAACACCTTCCGGCCGGTGCTGGGCCGCGTCGCCCGCGAGACGGGCATCGACTTCACCATCCTGTCCGGACGCATCGAACTCATTCGTGACACGCCCTACGGGCAACTGACGGTGGCCTTGCACGGCGGCGATGTCGATGCCGCCCAGGCCGCCCTCGTCAGTGCCGGGGTCCATGTCGGGGAGATCCGGGCATGAACGGCTGGTTCGACCATCTTGACGCCGCCAAGTGGGCGGAAGTCGGCACGGCAACGGTCGATACGCTGCTGATGCTGGCCGGTTCGCTGCCCCTCACCCTCCTGATCGGCCTGCCGATCGGCATCTGCCTGTTCCTTACGGGGCCGCGTGGCCTGCACGAAAAACCGGCGCTGTACGGCGTGCTGGCGCTACTGGTGAACCTGCTGCGCTCGGTGCCCTTCATCATCCTGATGATCGTGCTGATTCCGGTCACGCTGGCTGCCATGGGCACCTCGCTGGGCGTGCGCGGCGCGATCCTGCCGCTGGTGGTCGGCGCCGCGCCGTTCTACGCGCGCCTGGTGGAGACCGCGCTGCGCGAGGTCGACCGCGGCGTGATCGAGGCGAGCCTGGCCATGGGCGCGACCACCTGGCAGCTGGTGTGGAAGGTGCTGCTGCCCGAAGCCCGCCCCGGCCTGGTGGCCGGCGCCACGGTCACCACCATCGCCCTGGTCGGGTTCACCGCCATGGGCGGTGCGATCGGCTCCGGCGGCCTGGGCGACCTGGCCTTCCGCGACGGCTACCAGCGCTCGCACACCGACGTGGCCCTGGTCACGGTGGTACTGCTGCTGGTCCTGGTGCAGCTGGTGCAGATGCTCGGCGACCGCCTGGTGGCCCGCTACAGCCGGCGCTGAGCGGCCGCCGTATCCTGTTCATCCATCTCTTCCGCCCGACGCTTCCGGAGCCCCATGCGCGCACGCTTCCTGCCCCTGATCCTTGCCGCCGGCGCGGCCCTGTCCGCCTGCGGCGGTGATTCCGGCGGCGACGCCGGGACCCTCAGCGTCGCCGCCACCGCAGTGCCGCACGCCGAGATCCTCGAGGTGGCCAAGCCCCTGCTGGAGAAGGAGGGCGTGCGCCTGCAGGTGCGCATCTTCAACGACTACGTGCAGCCCAACGACCAGGTCGCGCAGAAGCACATCGACGTGAACTACTTCCAGACCGAGCCCTACCTGGACGCCTACAACCGCAGCCGCGGCACCGCGCTGGTGACCGTGGCCGGCGTGCACATCGAGCCGTTTGGTGCCTATTCGCGCCGCCACGCCTCGCTGCAGGCGCTGCCGGACGGGGCCGACGTGGCGATCCCCAACGACCCGAGCAACAATTCGCGCGCGCTGATCCTGCTGCACACCGCCGGGGTGATCACCCTGGTCGACCCGGCCAACGCCCTGGCCACCCAGCGCGACATCACCGCCAACCCGAAGGGGCTGAGGTTCCGCGAGCTGGACTCGGCGATGCTGCCGCGCATCCTCGACCAGGTGGACCTGGCCCTGATCAACACCAACTACGCGCTGGACGCCGGGCTGGACCCGACCCGCGACGCGCTGGCGATCGAGGGCGGCGACTCGCCCTACGTCAACTTCCTGGTGGCCCGCGCCGACAACCGCGACGACCCCCGGGTGCAGGCGCTGGCGCGCGCGCTGACCAGTCCCGAGGTCAAGGCCTTCATCGAGCAGAAGTACCGCGGCGCGGTACTGCCGGCGTTCTGACCGATGCCGGTCCTGCTGGCCGTCCTGCTTGCGATCGTGCTGGCCGCCGGGCTGATGCTGGCCCTGCTGCCGCTGTCGCTGTGGCAGCGCTACCGGGTGGCGCGCTCGCGCCGGCTGGCGATCGGCTGGGTCGCAGGCCTGGCCTGGTGGTCGACCGTGGTTTCCAGCGCCCTGATGGTGCTGTCCACCGCCCTGGCCGGGCTGCTGTGGCCGCTGGCGTGGAGTTACGTGGCGATGGCGTATCCGGCGGGGCTGGCGCTGGGCGCGGCCGGGCACGCACTGACCCGCTTCGAGGCCACCGCCAGCGGCCTGTACTACCGCTCCAATGCCTGGCTGGTGTCGGCACTGGCCGTGCTGGTGGTGGTGCGCCTGGTGGCCGGCCTGGTGCAGACCCTGCGGGTGTGGACCACCGACGCGCAATGGCCGGCGCAAGGCTGGCTCAGCCATGCCGGGCTGCTGGCCGTCGGCGCGCTGCTGCTGGGCTATGCCACCGCCCAGGCCTGGGGCCTGCGCCACCGCCTGCGCCAGTACCAGCGCCACCGCGGCTACGACCGCTCACCGCGCTAGCGGGGAAAGCCTGGCGGACACAGGAAAGGCGGGCCGGAGCCCGCCTTTCGGTCTGCCTCAATGGACCCAGGGTCAGAAGCGGGCGCCGATACCCACGCCGACGGTCCACGGATCCAGCTCCAGCTCCTGGCCGGTGCCGGCCCCGCCAACCCGCACTTCCGGACGCGAATGCATGTAGCGCACGTCGGTACGGGCGAACCAGGTCTCGTTGATGTTCATGTCCAGGCCAACGGTGCCGATGGCGCCCTTGGCCGTTTCCAGCCCGGCCACGCCGCCGAGGCCGGCGAGCTCCTCGTTGCTGAAGTTGGACTCGTAGTAGCCCAGGCCCACGAACGGGCGGAAGGTGTTGTCGGCCTGGCCGAAGTGCCACTGGCCGCTGAGCGCGATCGGCTGCTGCTCGACCGTGCCGATCTTGCCGAGGCTGTCATCGCGCACCCGGTGGTCGAACTTGTCCGCCGCGCCCCACAGCTCCACCGCGAAGTTCTCGGTGGCGTACCAGCTGGCGCTGAGGGTCGGGGCCGGGCCGCCGTCCACGCGCAGGCCGTTGCCCGGGTCGGACGGTTCGATGTGGGCGATGCCGCCGACCACGGCGAAGCGCTTGTCGGCCGCGGTGGAGGTGCCGCCATCCTGGGCGAAGGCGGGGGTGGCGATGGCCAGTGCAGGGGCCAGGGCAAGGGTAAGGATTCGAATGGACCGCATGGGGGAGTCTCCTCTTTCGTTGTTCTGATGCCCGTGGAGTGGGCGATGCCGAACCTAGGAGCGTGGGCATGAACGGAACCCTGCCGTAGGCGGCTCGCGGCTTCCCCTGTTCAGCAAATCCGCCCGCAAGCCGCGCGGTTGTGCGCATGGGCCACGCCGGGCGGATTCATCCAGCTGACGGCCGCGTGCACGCAAAGCCGCGGCCCGGGGCGCGTGATGCGCCTGTGGATCAAGCACCGGCGAGGCTTTGCCGCTGATGGTGTCCGCTGAAACCTTCGCCGCCATCAAGACCTGCGCCGGTGCTGTGTCGGCGGAGGTTGGCGGGTGCGGCGCGGGCGGACACAATAGAGGTCTTTCCCCACGCATAACGCCGGAGCCCTGGCATGGCCGAAATCAAGGAAGCGCGCGTCCCCGACATCGGGGATTACAGCGACGTCCCCGTCATCGAAGTCCTGGTCGCCGTAGGCGACACCGTGAGCCAGGACCAGGGCCTGGTCACGCTGGAATCCGACAAGGCGACGCTGGAAGTGCCTTCTCCGTTCTCCGGCGTAGTCAGGGAGCTGAAGGTCAAGCTCGGCGACAGCCTCTCCGAAGGCGCGGTCGTGGCCATGATCGAGGTCGAAGGCGCCGCGGCGCCGGCCCCGGCCGCCGCGCCCAAGGCTGAAGCCGCCGCGCCGGACAAGGCCGCTCCGGTCAAGGCCGCCGAGACCGGCGTGCCGGTCGAGCCGGTGGCCATGCC
>CAZYHP010000036.1:0-25137 GCA_964647135.1 uncultured Rhodanobacteraceae bacterium | reverse complement strand
CAGTTCGATGATGCCGACCCTGCTGATCGGCGATTTCATCCTGGTCAACAAGTTCGCCTACGGCATTCGCCTTCCGGTGACGAACACGAAGCTGATCGCCATCGGCGAACCCAGGCGGGGCGACGTGGCGGTGTTCCGTTATCCGGTCGATCCGAATGTCGACTACATCAAGCGCATCATCGGCATCCCGGGCGATGTGGTCAGCTACCGCAACAAGGTCGTCCACATCAATGGCCAGGAAGTGCCCCAGGAGATGCTCGGCCGCTATGTCGGCGAGCGCAGCAGCGCCGAGTACACCGGTTACGAGGAGCTCCTGGAACGCCTGCCGGGGGCCGAACACCGGATTTTGCGCCGTCCGGACCCGCGGGCGCTGAACCAGCACCAGGACGAGTTCCGGGTGACGGTGCCGGAGGGCCATTACTTCGTCCTGGGCGACAATCGCGACAACAGCCAGGACAGCCGGTACTGGCGATTCGTCCCCGAAGCCAACCTGGTCGGCCGGGCATCGGTGATCTGGTGGAACTGGGACAGCCGTGACGGTATGCTTGAGGCAGTCGATTTCGGTAGGCTTGGAACCACCGTTCGTTGACACGGACATCAGGGGGAAGGGGTATGCAAAGGCGCCAGAGGGGCTTCACGCTGATCGGCTTGCTCGTGGTGATGGCCGTGGTCGGCTTTTTCGCCTATATCGGGATGAAGCTGTTCCCGGTGTATTCGGAGTACTACAGCGTCACCAGTGCGATGAGAGGCCTGGCCAAGGAGGACGGTGTGCGGGCGCTCAGCGCCGAGGCCATCCGCGAGCGTTTCAACAAGCGGCTCAACATGAGTTATGTCGATTCCGTGAAGCCGAACAACGTACGGATCACCACCCAGGGCACGCCACAGATCCGGGTCCGCTACGAGGTCCGCAAGACGATGTTCGGCAATCTCGATATCATCGCGACGTTCGACCGCACCGAAACCCTTGGCGGCTGATTCCCTTCCCGGCCTGGGTTACCGATTCTCGGACCCTGGCCTGCTTCGCCAGGCGCTCAGTCATCGCAGCGTCGGCGCGCCGCACAACGAGCGCCTGGAATTCATTGGCGACGGCCTGGTTGGCGCCATCGTGGCCGAACTCCTGTTCGAGCGTTTTCCGAAGGCAAGCGAGGGCCAGTTGACCCGCCTGCGCGCCATCCTGGTCCGGCGTGAAGCACTGGCCGGGCTGGCGCGCGAGCTGTCCCTGGGCGATCATCTCCGCCTGGGTCCGGGCGAACTCAAGAGCGGCGGATACCGCCGCGAATCGATTCTGGCCGATGCCTTCGAAGCGCTGGTCGCGGCAATCTTCCTGGACGGTGGCTGGGAGTCCTGCAGGGCGTGGCTGCGTGATCGTTGTGCCGGCGCGGTGGAATCCCTGGACCTGGTGCAGACCGCCGATGCCAAGACGCGCCTGCAGGAATGGCTCCAGGCTCGTGGCCGGGGCCTGCCGCAGTACGTGGTCGTCAGCGCCAGCGGCGAAGCCCATGCCCAGGAATTCGCCGTGGAATGCCGGGCAGAAGGCGCCGAGCGGCCCACCGAAGGCCGGGCGGGCAGCCGCAAGCAGGCCGAACAGATTGCCGCGCAGGCGATGCTTGCGCATCTCGAAGGAATGAGGAAATGACAGCCGACCCCTATCGTGCCGGCCATGTGGCCCTGATCGGCCGTCCCAATGTCGGCAAGTCGTCATTGCTCAATGCGCTGATTGGCCAACGGCTGTGCATCGTTTCACCGCGTCCGCAGACCACCCGGCACCGCATTCTGGGCGTCGCCACTCGCGCGGACGGCCAGATCGGCTTCCTCGACACGCCCGGCATCCACGCCGGCACCGGCAAGGCGCTGAACCGGCAGTTGAACCGCACCGCGCATTCGGCGCTGGCCGGCGCCGACGCCTGCGTGCATGTGGTCGAGGCCCTGCGTTTCGACAGCGAGGATCGCGCCGTGGCAGAGGCCGCGCTGTCCGCCGGCATGCCCTGCCTGCTGGCGATCAACAAGGTCGATGCCGTCAAGGACAAGGGCCGCTTGCTGCCCTTCATCAGCGAGATCACCGAGGGGCGCGCCTACGCCGGCGTATTCCTGGTCTCGGCACGTCGTCGCAGCGGCCTGGTCGAACTTGAAGACGCCATCGTCGCCGCTCTCCCGGAACAGGACGCCCTGTATGAGGCCGATACGCTGACGGACCGCAGTGAGCGCTTCCTTGCAGCGGAACTGGTCCGCGAGCAGTTGATGCGCCAGCTCGGCCAGGAGCTGCCCTATTCGACAACGGTCGAGATAGAACGTTTCGAGCTCGAAGGTCGGATGCGCCGGATCCATGCGGTGATCTGGGTCGAACGCGACGGTCAGAAGGCCATCGTCATCGGCGACAAGGGCGAGCGCCTGCGCGAGATCGGCAGCAAGGCACGCGTCGCCATGGAAAAACTGTTCGATGGCAAGGTGTTCCTGGAGACCTGGGTCAAGGTCCGCCGCGGCTGGTCCGATGACGACCGTGCCCTGCGCGAACTCGGCTACGCCGACTGAGCCCGGGCCGATGGGTGCGGACCATGGCCGTCCCGCCTTCGCCGGCTGTTGCTCGAGCGCGAACGTGGCAAGCAGGGCCATGAAGGTGGCATGACGTGCGCTTCGAGGATGAGCCTGCCTATGTGCTGGAAGCGCGACCCTATCGCGAGACCAGCCTGTTGCTGGAACTCCTGACGGCCAGCCAGGGGCGCCTGGCGGTGGTCGCACGCGGCGTCAGAGGCGGCAGCCGCAGCGCGGTTGCCCGCCGCGCCGCGCTGGAGCCGTTTCGACGCCTGCGGGTATCGGCCTCAGGTCGTGGCGAAGTCCTGAGTCTCGGTGCGCTCGAGTCCGAGGGCGACGTCCTGCGCCTCGCCGGCGCACCGCTGTTTTCGGCGTGGTATGTCAACGAACTCGTCCATCGCCTCACCGGTCGCGCCGATCCGGCGCCGGACCTGTTCCTGCGCTATGCGTCCTGGCTGCAGGAGCTGGGCGAAATGACCCGTCGCGATCGCTCGCCGCCCGAGCGCAACACGCCGTCGCCATCGACTATGTCCGACGATCAGCCCAGCGACGACGATGCTGCCTCGGAGGCGCAGCTCGACCGGCGCCTGGCCTGGTCGTTGCGGCGTTTTGAACGCGACCTCGTCGGTCTTCTCGGTTACGCGCTGGTCCTGGATGGGGACAGCGTGACGGGTCAACCGCTGGCGGACGATGTCAGCTACTGCCTGGATCCGGAACATGGCGCCCGGCCCTGGAGCGCCGAAAGCCCCTGGCCGCGGGCCTCCGCCGACGTGCTGCGCGCCTGGGCAGCGGACACGTTGCCCACCGCCGATCAACTGCGCCAGCTCAAGCCGCTGGCGCGGGCATTGATCCGCCACTACCTCGGTGGCGGGGAACTGCGTGCCTGGCGGTTGGCCGCGCAATGGCGGCGCTGACCTGCGACTCAGTCGACCAGCACCTGCTGCACGCGAGCCAGTGCCGAATCCAGATCGTCCAGGGCTGCCGCCGGATTGCGGCAGAGCGCCTCGCAGCATCCCCTGACCTGGGCTGCGCCGACCCACGATGCCGATGCCGACAGGCGATGCAATTCCTGCAGGAGTCGATCGCTGTCGCCGCTGGCACGGCATCGGGAAAGGCGCTGGCGCAAGGCGGGAAGGTCGGCAGCGAACAGCCGTCGCATGGAGGCCAGGGTATCCCGGTTGCCGGCACAGATGCCAAGGGCGGCTTCATCGTCGAGAACCTGTGCCGGTGCTCCCGACACCGCCCGTGGCGAGTGCGGTGCAGCAGCGCCGCGACCACCGAGGGCGCCGTGTATGCGCGCCAGGATCGCCCGCGGCGTGCAGGGTTTGGCGAGTGCGTCGGCAAAACCAAAGCGAAGCAGGGCGGCGTGCTGTTCGCGGTTGAGGTCCGCCGTCATGATGACGGCGGGGATCTCGGGATGCAGCCCTGCGGCCCCGAGCAGTGCGAGGAGTTCCTGGCCCTCGCCATCAGGCAGGTAGCGGTCGCACAACAAGAGGTCGAAGCGGCCATTGCCCAGTGCATGGCGGGCCTCCGCCAATGAGGCCGCCTGAATTGCCTGGTAACCGGCGTCGGTCAGCACGCTGGCGAGATACTCCGCGATCATCGTATGGTCTTCGACGATGAGGATCGATTTTCCCGCCATGTCCCCGAATCCTGGCGCCCGTCACCCGCCCAAGCCTCGCCCGGGCGCCAGTCCGGGTCAAGGGGTGCTGTGGCTGGCTGTCTGCCTGGTGATGTGTTCATCGACGGCGCAGGCCATGGACCGACGCCACGAGATCGACCTGCGCATCGCCCGCATCGCACACGACCAGGTCGAGGCCGAGGCGTTGCACCTGGCCTTCCGCCCGATGGAACTGGAGCAGCCGGCGCGCCTGACCCTGGCCATAGAGCGCCTGCAATTGCCCGCGCTGGATCAGTCCCTCAGCGCGGTCCACTTCGAGTGCGAACCCTCGATGCAGGCGCGGCCCGACGCCCCCGCCCTGGCCGCCTGGGCCTGCCAGGGGCCGGTCCGCTGGAACGGGGGCGCCGGCAACTGGACACTGGGCTGGCGCAGTTCCAGTGACCTTTCGGAGATCCAGTTGCGTCTGGCGCAGGGCCGCGGCGAAGTCGTCATCGACCTGCCCCTGGCCGGCAAGACGCTGGCCGCCCAGGCAAGACGCATCCCGGTGGACTGGCTGCAGGTGCTGCTGCCGCAATGGCATTGGCAGGCCGGCCGGATCGACGGACGGATCGCCCAGGCCGCGGATGCGCAATGGCGCGGCCAGGTAAAGGGCTCGGCACTCGCTGCGCAGTCTGCCGATGGCACTGTCGCGATTGCCGACGTCGACCTGGAAGGGCCTTTCGCGATCCAGCACGATCAAGGCGGCCAGCTGGCGCTTTCCGCCACACCGACCGTCATGGCGGGTGAACTGCTCGCCGGGCCGATGTACATCGGCTGGCCCAAGGGCAGCAAGGTGGATCTGGATGTCGCATTGGCGGGGCAGGGCGGACGCTGGCATGTCCAGCGGCTGAACCTGACCGAGGAAGGCTTCGCCGCCGGCTTCACCGGACGCCTTGACCGCAGCACCCGTGGCTGGATCGAAGCGGCCGAAGTTCTCGTCGACATCGATCTATCGCGCCGCTACGAGCGCTATCTGGAAGGCATCATGTCCTGGCTGGGGCAGCGCGATGTCGCCGCCAGCGGCCATGTCGTTGTCCGAATGGGCCTTGCGGAAACGGGCCGCGTGCAGCGCGTCGATGCGACGCTGCGCGAGGTCGGCCTGCGTCACCCGGCCGGCCGTTACGATCTGGTCGATGTCAGTGGCGAGCTGGCGTTTCGTGCCGATGGCGACAGCGAAGCAGACACCGTGCTCGGCTGGAAGCGCTTCGGCCTCAGTGGACTTCCGCTGGGAGCGGGCCGGCTGGTCGCCAGCAGCCGCGACGGTGAACTGCGCGCGCAGGCGCCCGTGGTGATGGGCCTGTTCGGCGGCAGCGTTACGCTCGATGGGCTGCGTGTCCGCCCGCTGGACAACGAGGGCGAACGGATGTCGGCGGCCGTCGAGTTGCGTGACATCGACATGACGTCGCTGGCGACGGCCTTCGCCTGGCCGGCGTTTCCCGGGCGCCTGGATGCCAACCTGCCGCGCCTGCGATACAGCGGCGAACGCCTGTCGGTGGACGGTGAACTCGACATCGAGGCCTTCGACGGCCGCATCGGCATCGGCGCACTGGCCATCGAGCGGCCTTTCGGCGTCGCGCCCGCGTTGAGCGCCGATGTCCGCATGCGCGGCCTTGACCTGCGGCCGATGACCGAAGTGTTCGGTTTCGGCCGCATCGAGGGCCGGCTGGACGGCGATGTGCTCGGCCTGCGCCTGCTCGACTGGCGGCCGGTCGCCTTCGACGCACGCCTGGAGACGCAGACGCAGGGGCGGCGGCGGATCAGCCAGCTGGCGGTGGAACAACTGACACGCGTGGGTGGCGGCGGCTCGGTTGCCGGACTGCAGGGACGTCTGCTGGGCGCCTTCGACAGTTTCGGCTACCGCCGCATCGGGTTGTCCTGCCGCCTCGCCAATGACGTCTGCGAAATGGGCGGCATCGAGGGCGAGGATGGCAGTTACACTATCCTGCAAGGCTCCGGCCTGCCGCAGATCACCATCCGCGGCTTCCAGCGCCGTGTCGATTGGCCGGTGCTGGTCGGCCGGCTCCAGGCGATGCTGACCGGTGCCGCACCCACCGTCGAATGAACGACAAACCCTGAGGAGATGACGATGCTGCGTCCCATGCGATGGCTGTTGCTGTCCACGCTTCTGGTGCTGGCGGCCTGCGTCACCATCAACGTGTATTTCCCTGCAGCCGAAGCCGAGCGCGCTGCCCGCGAGTTCGTCGACGATGTGATCGGCCGTTCCAGCAACGGCAAGCCGCCGGCCGAGGACGAGAATCGTGGCGCCCACGTGCCGCGTTTCCACTTCGCGCTGGTCTCCGCGGCGCACGCGCAGGCCGACATCGATATCCGCACGCCGGCGATCCAGTCCATCCGCAGCCGCATGCGAGATCGTTTCGAGAGCCTCAAGCCGCACTTCGACAGCGGCGCGATCGGCATGACCGCCGATGGTCGTATTGCCGTGCGCGACCCGGCCGCCCTGCCGCTTCGTGACCGCGCGGCACTGAACCAGCTGGTCGCCGAGGACAACCGCGACCGCGACGCCGTCTACCGCGAGATCGCCGTGGCCAATGGCCATCCCGAGTGGGAAACGCAGATCCGCGAGACCTTCGCACGCGAGTGGATCGAGCGCGCCAGCAGCGGCTGGTACTACCAGGCGGCAGGCGGCAGCTGGACCCGCAAGTAACCGCACCATCGCCTACCGCGCCGCGGCCGCTCCGGCAGCCGCGGCGTTTCGTTTTCCAGGACATCTACACCGTTGAACAGACGAGCCGCCATGCGCAGGGATGCGCCGCCGATCGAACTCCGAATCGATGACCTCAGCCACGAAGCCCGCGGTGTCGCTCGACACGAGGGAAAGGTGGTGTTCGTGGAGGACGCGTTGCCCGGCGAACACGTCCTGGCAAGGATCACCCGTCCCGGTCGCGACTTCGACCAGGCGCAGACGCTGGAGGTATTGCAGGCCTCGCCCGATCGGGTCGAGCCACGTTGCCGGCATTTCGGTGTCTGTGGCGGTTGCGTGCTGCAGCATCTGTCGCCGACGGCGCAGATCGTCGCCAAGGAAAAGCAGCTGCTGGAGAATTTCCGCCGCATCGGTGGCCTCGAGCCGGCACGCGTCCTGCCGCCGCTGGTCGCCGAGCCCTGGGCGTACCGGCGCAAGGCGCGACTGTCGGTCAAGAACGTCGCCAAGAAGGGCAAGGTGCTGGTCGGGTTCCGCGAGCGGCAGCCGCGATTCATTGCCGACCTGTCCGTGTGCGAAGTCCTCGATGCGCGCATCGGCCAGCGCCTGGAAGCCTTGTCGCAGCTCGTCGCGTCGCTGGCGATCGCCGACGCCGTCGCGCAGATCGAAGTGGCGGCCGGCGACGGCATGCTGGCGCTGGTATTCCGCCACCTGCTGCCATTGGCTGCCGGCGATGCCGAACGCCTGCGGTCGTTTGGCGAACGCGAGCAGATCGCCATCTACCTGCAGCCCGGCGGCAATGACAGCGTGCATTGCCTTTGGCCCGAAGCGCATGAGCTGCTGTTCTCGTTGCCGGCGCGGTCGCTGGAGTATCGTTTCCTGCCGCTGGACTTCGTCCAGGTCAATGCCGGCATCAATGCGGCGATGATCGAACATGCGCTGGCATTGCTTGACCTCAAGGGGCACGAACGCGTGCTCGACCTGTTCTGCGGCCTCGGCAACTTCACGTTGCCACTGGCACAGGTCGCCGGTCACGTGGTCGGCGTCGAAGGCGAGGCCGGTCTGGTGCAGCGCGCCCGTGACAACGCCCGACGCAACGGCCTGGAAGGAAAGACCGAGTTCCACGCCGCCGATCTGGCGCAGGACCTGCGCGGCCAGGACTGGGCGCGGCAGCGCTACGATGCGGTGCTGATCGACCCGCCACGAACCGGCGCGCAGGCGCTGCTGGAACAGCTGCGCTTCCCGGACGCACGGCGCCTGCTCTACGTGTCCTGCCATCCGGGCAGCCTTGCCCGTGACGCTCGCATCCTGAACGATATCCATGGTTTCAGGCTTGCGGCGGCCGGCGTGATGGACATGTTCCCGCATACGGCGCACGTGGAATCGATCGCGCTGTTCGAGCGCGACTGAGGCGACGATGGCGCTGGAAATCGAACGCAAGTTCCTGCCCGCCGATGGAGGCTGGCGCGACGGCGCAAGCCGATGTTCGCGCATCGCCCAGGCTTATCTCGGCGGCGAAGCCTGCTCGGTCCGCGTGCGCATCGAGGACGGCCAGGGCACGCTCAACATCAAGTCACGGCAGCTTGGCGTCGTTCGCCAGGAATTCGAGTATGCGATCCCGCTCGAGGACGCCGAAGCGTTGATGGGACTGGCCCAAGGCCCTGTGCTGCGCAAGACGCGCCACTATGTCGAGGTGGCCGGGCGGACCTGGGAAGTCGACGAATTCGAAGGCGACAACGCCGGTCTGGTCGTCGCCGAAATCGAGCTGGAGGCCGCCGACGCGGAATTCCAGCGACCTGACTGGCTCGGTCGGGAAGTGACCGATGACGCCCGTTACTACAACGTCAACCTGATGCGCGAACCGTATTCGCGCTGGAGTCACACATGCTGATCGTCGGAATCGAAGGGCCGCGACTGGGCGTGCAGGAACGCTCGCAGCTGATGCATCCCGCCGTGGCCGGTGTGATCCTGTTCGCGCGCAATATCATCGACCGTGAGCAGAGCCAGGCGCTGATCGAGGACATCCGCGGACTGCGTGAAGGGCCACTGCTGGTCTGCGTGGACCAGGAGGGCGGTCCAGTGCAGCGATTCCGCGAGGGATTCATCACCTTGCCGCCGCTGTCGCGACTGGGTGAGCTCTATGACCAGGACCGCGAACAGGCACTGGCCCTGACCCGTGAACACGCGTGGCTGATGGCCAGCGAGATGCGCGCCATTGGCATCGATTTCAGTTGGGCCCCCGTTCTCGATCTGGCGCGTGGCAATCGCGCGATCGGCGAGCGCGCCTTCCATGCCGATCCGCAGGTCTGCGCCGAACTGGGCGCCGCCTACATCGAAGCCATGAAAGCCGCCGGCATGCGCACCACCAGCAAGCATTTTCCCGGCCACGGTTCGGTCCTCGAGGACACGCATTTCAGCCAGGCGATCGACCGGCGGTCGCTGTCCGAACTGGTTGCCGCCGACCTGGTGCCGTTCCAGGCGGCCATCGATGCCGGTGTCGATGCCATGATGATGGCGCACGTCGCCTATCCTGCCGTCGATGATGTACCGGCCGGCTATTCCGGGCACTGGATCCGCCACATCCTGCGCGACAGCATGGGCTTCGATGGCATCGTCGTCAGCGACGACATCGCCATGGTGGCGGCCGAAGGCGCCGGCGCGGTCGGTCGCCGCGTGCAGCTGCATCTGGATGCCGGCTGCGACGTCGTGCTCGTCTGCAAACCGGAACTGGTCGAGGAAGCCATCGATGCGGTGCCCTGGGATCACCTGGAGAGCTGCGCCGACCGCCTGTCGGCGCTGGCCGGCCGTGGTGAACTGTCCTGGGCCGAACTGTCCGCCGACCCGCGGCACGCACAGGCCGTGTCGGCGCTGTCGGTGCTGGGCCAGGCCTGACAAGCCGCACAATCAATGTGGCGCGCCCGGTGGCAGCGCTGACGTAGAAGGAGATGTCGATGACCCCCACACAGACTTTCGCCGGCGTGCTCGCCGAAGCCGACCTGCTGCATGGCGGTGATGCGCTGGATACAGCGATCCGCACGATGGCGTCGAACATCGACGCGGACTATGCGCAGATGGAG
The DNA here is from genome assembly GCA_964647135.1 of uncultured Rhodanobacteraceae bacterium. Lineage (GTDB taxonomy): Bacteria > Pseudomonadota > Gammaproteobacteria > Xanthomonadales > UBA2363 > Pseudofulvimonas. The sequence goes on along the minus strand of CAZYHP010000036.1, from coordinate 15,212 downwards.
CGCCCCGTCTTCCTGACCGTCATGCATGGCGGCCTGTTTTTCGCGGCGCGCCTGGCAATCTGTTGCCGCACGGATTTCGAGTTCGACTACGTGCATGCCACGCGCTACCGCGGCACGGCGGGTGGCGGCCTGAACTGGATCAAGGAACCGGGCGTGCCGCTGGCCGGACGCAACGTGCTGCTGGTCGACGACATCCTCGATGAGGGGCCGACCCTGCTGGCGATCCTTGAACACTGCCGTGCCCAGGGCGCTGCCTCCGTGCGCATCGCCGTGCTCGCCGACAAGCTGCACGACCGCCGCGCCGAAGGCATCAGCGCGCAGTACATCGGCGTCACCGTTCCGGATCGCTATGTGTTCGGCTACGGGATGGACTGGCACGGACACGGGCGCAATCTCGATGGCATCTACGCCATGGCCGAGGTGGCGGCATGAGTGGCATCGCACTGGCCGTGATTGGCGGCACCGGCGTCTACAAGCTCGCCGAACTGGCAGGTGTGCAGCGCCACGTCGTCGAGACGCCTTTCGGTGAGCCCAGCGATGCCATCGTCGATGGGCAATTGGACGGTCGCCGCGTCCTGTTCCTGGCACGCCATGGCGAAGGGCACGCGCTGTGTCCGCACGAGATCAATTACCGCGCCAACCTTTGGGCCTTGAAGTCACTGGGCGCGCAGTCGGTGCTGGCGATCAATTCGGTGGGCGGGATCAGCGACAACATGGGTCCGAAGGTGCTGGCGGTGCCCGACCAGGTCATCGACTACACCTGGGGTCGCGCGCACACCTATTTCGGTGCCGGTGGTACGGTCGAACACGTGGACATGGGCTGGCCTTACGATCCCTCGCTGCGCGCGCGCATCCTTGCTGCCGCCAGCGATGCGGGCGTCGAAATGGTGGACGGCGGCTGCTATGGCGCCACACAGGGCCCGCGCCTGGAGACGGCCGCGGAAATCCGTCGCCTCGCCCGGGACGGCTGCGACCTGGTCGGCATGACCGGCATGCCGGAAGCGGGCCTTGCGCGCGAACTCGGCCTGGCCTACGCCTGCATTGCCGTGGTCGCGAACTGGGCGGCCGGCTGTGGCGACGCGGCCGAAATCACCCTCGAAGAGGTGCTGGCGAACATGGCGGAGGCCACGGCGCGATTGCCATCGGTGCTCGCCCGCCTGGTGCGCTGACGCGCGACACGATGTCCGCGGCCGCCGACACCGCGAGCGCAGGTGTCGCGACCAACGTCCCCGTCGAAACAGGGGACGATATCCTGCCCGCCGGACGGGCAGGAATCATCGCAACGGATCAGCGACTCAGGGCGCAGACGCAGCCGGTGTTGCAGCGTCGTCGAGCAGCCAACGCGCAAGCCAGTCTCCGACTTCCTGGTAGAAGTAGCGGCTGTTCTCGCCCTTCAGGATCCAGTGGTTCTCGTCCGGAAACACGACCAGGCGGCTTTCGACCTGCTGGCGCTGCAACGCGGCCCAGTACTCCAGACCATTGTTGATCGGCACGCGGAAGTCCTTTTCGCCGTAAGTCACCAGCGTCGGCGTCCTGAAGTTGCCTGCCAGGCGGATCGGGTTCTGGGTCCGCCACACTTCGCCCTGTTCCCACACCGGTCCGCCCATCGCCGCTTCGCGTGACCAGGCGATGTCGCTGGTGCCCCACTGGACTTCGAGATTCACCAGGCCGGCATGGCTGACCAGGCAGCGGTAACGCTCGGTCGTACCCTGCAGCCAGTTCGCAAGGTGTCCGCCATAACTGGCGCCGCCGGCACACTGGCGCTGGCCGTCGATGAACGGAAAGCGCGCGATGGCGGCATCGGCGGCGGTGTTGATGTCGTCAGCGGGCCCGCGCAGCGGATCGCCCGTGATGGCCTGTGCGAAGGCCTCGCCCTGGTTGGTGGAGCCGCGGAAATTGGTGAGCAGCACGACATGGCCACGCGCGGCCAGCAGGTGGTAGTTCCAGCGCAGGACCCACTGGTCGCGCCACTGCATGTGCGGGCCACCGTGAATGAGGACGAACAGCGGATATTTCCTCGCCGGATCGAATGCCGGCGGACGCACCAGCATGCTGTGGATGCGGCGACCGTCGTTCTCGTGCCAGAAATGTTCAACCGTGGACAGGTCCAGGCCGGAAAGCCTGTCCGCGGTGAACCGGGTCAGGCGCGTGAAACGATCGACGCCGGCATCGAAGCGTGCGACTTCCGGCGGCGACACTGCGCTGTCGAAGAGGCCGACCAGCGTCGGCCGGCTACCCTCAGCGACGCCGGTGAGGCCAAGGTAACCGCCGCTGGCCGGGCGGGCGTACTCGCGCGGTGCGCCGCGACCCACTGTCGCCTCGAGGATGTGTTCCTGGCCGTCGACGCTGACGCTGAACCAGACGCGGTCGCCACGCTGGTTGGCCACGTAGCTGCCGATCGCCCGGCCATCCGGGCTCTCGATGCGCGCCACTTCCTCCATCGAAGGCCAGGCAAACGCAACCAGTCGTGCGGCGTTGTACACCTGCGCCGTCCGTGGGGATACCAGTGCGAACAGGCGGCGGCCGTCCCCACTGAAAGCGACCGAGCCGTAGCTGTCGGCGGCATCATCGGCGTCCGCGCCGGTCAGTCGACGCGGCTCGCCGCCGGACAGCGGGACCTGCCAGAGGTCGTTGTGCGTGTAGGACCATGCACTGCGATCGCGATTGCGGCTGGCACTGAATACGATGCTCTGGCCGTCCGCTGCCCAGACCGCCTGGATTTCCTCGCGGCCCATGCCGCCGCTGCCGGCAAAGCCGGGCAGGGTAGACAGCTGCGTGCCGGCGAGCAGGTCCCGCGCTTCGCCCTCTGCCTGCAGGTCCTGCACGAAAACGCGCACCTGCGTCTCGTCGCGCCAACGGTCCCAGTCGCGGATGGGGAAACCGGTGTAGACCATCGCGCTGTGCTTGCGATCCTTGCGGGCCTTGACCATCGCGCGGCGGCTTTCCTCGTCGGTCGATCCGCGCGGCACGTTGCTGATGAAAAGGATGTGGCGTCCGTCCGGCGAAAACGCCGGTGCGCGTGCACCGCTGACGATATCGGTGACACGTCGCGCCTCGCCGCCGTCGAGGTCGAGGACATAGACCTGCGCCGCCTCGTCTTCGCCGCGCTTTGCAATGAAGGCGAGGCGCTTGCCATCGCGGCTCCACGCCAGGCCGGACTCGCCGCCGCGGTCGAAGGTGAGCTGGCGCGCCGATGTACCACCCTGCGTCGCCACCAGCCAGATATCCGTGTGCGACTTGTCAGCGTCGTAGTCGGGCCGCGTGACCGTGAAGGCCACCTGCCGGCCATCCGGGCTGGGCACGGGTGCGGCGACACGTGGCATCAGCCACAGGTCCTCGTGGGTGATGGTGCGTGCGGAAGCGGTATCCGCAGCCGATGCGGCCAGTGCACAGGCCAGGAACGACGCGAGCAGTCGGATCATTGACAACCTCGGCGGAAGGGGAAATCGCATGATATCCGCCGCGACTTGCCGCTCCATGGCCGGAGCGTCCAGATGCCACTCCGCTGCGCCGCACGGAGGCGATGCACGTCGCCTCCGTGAGCGAACGGCAAGTTCAGGGCTGCAGTTGCAGGGTGTTAGTGGTGCCGGTCAGATTCCGCTTCAGCGTGATCCACACCTGCTGCGAGCCGGCACGCAGCGACGGCAGCCAGTCCTGGTCGCGGACCAGCAATTGGCCATTGAGCCGCAGCGTCGTCGGCAGCGCGCCGCTGTAGTTGCCGACGATGATCAGCGGATGGCGCAGCGTGCCGGCGGCAATGCCGATGTTCGCCGTGAGCTGATTGCCGTTGGCATTGAATCTCAGTGCGCCATAGACCGGGTCGTATCCGGCAGGGGTGTACAAGCGGACGGTGGCGTCGTTCACACCGCTGGGACCACTGGCGACGACACTGCCGACCGTCGCCGACAGGCTCATGCCCTGGATCGCCTCGATCTGGCCGACCTGGGCGCCGACGGGATCGGCGCTGTGCGTACCGAGTACCACGTAGGTCGAATAGCTCTTTTTCGGCCAGCCCGATGCGCTGCCCAGAAAGCCGTGGGTGTCGTAGGACGCGCCGCCGAGGAAACCGAAATTGGTGCCCCAGGCCAGGCGCGTGCTGTGGGTGCCCTGGTCCGGATTGAACGGAAAGATCGAATAGTTGATCGACTGGAACGGCCAGTTGTAGTCGCAGGGCATGCGGTGGTTCGGGGCCGCACAGGCGTTGCCCGCCGCACTGGTGGTGTTCCAGCGCGTGGTGCCCCAGTAGCCGCCGGCATCCTGTTGCGTGATGGTCTGCGTCGCCACCGTGCCCATCGTGGCGTCGACGGCCGATGTCCAGAGTTTCACATAGGGCACCGTGTTCGGCTGGTTCCAGGTCCAGTGGCTGTTGAAGGTGAAAGGCGCCGTCGTGGTCGTGAAACGGTAGCGGTCGCCCCAGCCGACACCGGCAATGGCGCTGGCGGTGGCGAAGCTGGTGGCACCGTCGAACAGGAGTTCACCGTAGGGCGCGCGCGCGTCGTCTTCGAGGCGGTTCACCGGAATGGCCGACATGTCCCAGGTGATGGACCACAGCGGATGGTCGCGCCCGTTCACGAACAGCCAGTCGATGGTGACCGGAAGGTCGTACTGCTGTGCCGGTGCATTGCGGGTGCAGTAGCGCGGATAGGCCTGGGTGAAGCGCAGGATGGCGTGGTGGCGGCCCTCGAACAGGCGCTGGAACTGCCCGGTGGTGAAGTGTCCCAGCGAGGAGCTGTCGCCACCGCCCGTGCAGTGGCTGTTGCTCCGCGGATGCGCGACGACATAGCCGAAGCCACCGGCAGCGGTCGCCGGTGCGCGCACGTGTCGCTGGCCCTGCGGTGTCTGGTAGCGGAATTCGCGCAGTTCACCCCCGCGGCTGCCGCCGGCGGCGGTGCCACCGTTGTTGTGGGCGAGGATGGCCGAACGCGGCAGGCCGGCGCTGTCCAGCCATTGGAAGCGGTCCCCGCTGGTGCTGTCGATGGCGACATCGCGGCTGATGACCAGGCCACCGGCGGGCGGCGTGCCGGCGCCTTCGAAGCCATTGGCGAAGATCGGATCGGGGCCGGATAGGCCGTGCAAGGCGATGGCGTCGAGATGGACGAGCTGCGGCGCGGACGGTGCGTTGCCGCTGGCGTCAGCGATGTTGATGCGATTGAAACTGCCGCTGAAATTCAAGGGTGGATCGGCGAAACGCACAGTCGCCAACCGGTATTGGCCAGCGGCGATGCCGCCACCGCTGACGAAGCCGGCCAGGTTGCCCTGCGCGACAACCGTGGCGTCGGATTGCAGGGAAATAATCAGCGACTCGCCACCCGCAGCGCCGCGTACCCACAGGCGCAGCTCCGGCCACTGCGCGGTGGTCAGCGGCGCGCCCGGCCAGTGGAATGACGCGCCCTGCCACGAGTGCGCCCGGAACTGGATGGCCTGCGTGCCGCTGTGGATGGCCGCGTTCGACGCCAGGTCCAGATCGCTGGCAGGACTGACCCAGGACCAGTTCTGGAAGCCGTTCTGCAAGGCATCGTCGTAGACGACCAGCACATCCTGGGACTGGACCTTGCCTGCCGAAAGGCCGACGGCCAGTGCTGCCCACACGATCCTGCGCATCATCACGAATACCCCCAATGTCGATTGCCTGTACGGGATACGGGAAAACCGGTCCGGGAGCGACACGCACGTCGTGCGCGGTCGCCGGCGATCACTGTGAAACCGTCAAGCCGGGTCGTCGGAAGTCGCGTCAGGGCGGTGGTTTCACACCGGCGGACCGATATCCAGGTGGCGAGCGCTGGCCTGCCTGATGTGGGTGGCCGGTTACGGGATCGACGCGCCCGCAGCGGGCGGTCTCAGCGCACCGGTGCGCCGGGACGGGCGCCGGCATCGGCGTCGAGCAGGAACAGGTCGGCACCACCGTCGCCGGCGGACAGGATCATGCCTTCGCTCATGCCGAATCGCATCTTGCGCGGCGCCAGGTTGGCGATGAACACGACGTTGCGGCCGACCAGCCTTTCCGGTTCCGGATACGCCGCCTTGATGCCCGAGAAGATCTGGCGCTGGCCCAGATCACCGGCGTCGAGCACGAAGCGCAGCAGCTTCTCGGCGCCTTCGATGTGTTCGCAGACGACGACCTTGCCGATACGCAGGTCCAGTTTCGCGAAGTCGTCGATGCCGATGTATTCGGCCTGGGTTGCAGCGGTCGTGTCGGTATTCGCCGGTGCGCTCGCGGCAGGGGTTGCAGGCGCCAACGTTGCGGCGGGCGTCGCTTCCGTCGTCGCGAGGCTGTCTTTGCTGTTTTCGATCATGGTGGCGATATGGGCAGGGTCGATTCGGGTCAGCAGCGGTTCGTAGGGATGGACCGTGTGCTGGGCCAGTACCGGCAAGCGGCGCTCGCCAGTTTGTGGATCTTTCGGGAAGTACGTCGCCGCACGCGTGTAGCCGTTGACGTCTTCGTTGAAGAAGGCGGCGACGCGTTCGGCGGTACGTGGCAGGATCGGGCGCAGGGCGATGGCCAGCAGCCGGAACATGTTCAGGGACCAGAACAGCGTTTCGTGCAGGGCTTCGCGCTGCGAGGGATCCTTGGCCTGCTTCCACGGCTCGCGCTCGGCGATGTACTGGTTGGCGATGTCGGCGGCATGCATCAACGCCCGGATCGCGGCGCCGAAGTCTCCGGCTTCATAGTCCGCCCAGATCGTGTGCACCTCAGCGTTGACGTGGTGGAATGCACCTTCCGGGTCAATGGGCGGGAGGTCGCCGAGCCGGTTGTCGAAATGCGTGGCCAGCAACTTCGCGCAGCGGCTGGCGATGTTGACGAACTTGCCGACCAGGTCGGCGTTCACGCGCGCTGCGAAGTCTTCGAGGTTGAGGTCGAGGTCGTCGACGCCGCCGGAGGATTTCGCGGCGTAGTAGTAGCGCAGGTACTCCGGATTCAGCCCGGCATCGAGGAACGTGCGCGCCTGCACGAAGGTGCCGCGCGACTTCGACATCTTCGCGCCGTTGACGGTCAGGTAACCGTTGACGTGCAGGCGGTCCGGCAGCCGGATGCCGTTGCCCTTCAGCACGGCCGGCCAGAACAGGCCGTGGAAGTTGACGATGTCCTTGCCGATGAAATGGTGCAGCTCGGCGTTGCCGGATTCGGCCAGCAGCGCTTCCAGCGTCTTTTCGTCCAGTCCGGGTTCGCGGCCCGAGCGCGCCAGCGCGAGCAGGCTGGAGAAGTAGCCGATCGGCGCATCCAGCCAGACATAGAAATACTTGCCGGGCTGGCCGGGAATCTCGAAACCGAAATACGGTGCATCGCGCGAGATGTCCCAGTCGCGCAGGCCGCCGTCGGAGTCGATCCACTCACGCAGCTTCGCCTTGACGCCGGGCACGGCGACCTCGCCCTGCAGCCAGTCGCGCAGCACCTCGGTGAAATCGCCGAGCTGGAAGAAGAAGTGCTCGGACTGCCGCAGCGCCGGCGTCGCACCGGAGACCACCGAGCGCGCGTTCTTCAGTTCGGTGGGCGAATAGGTGGCGCCGCAGTTCTCGCAGTTGTCGCCGTATTGCTCCGGCGTGCCGCACTTCGGGCACTCCCCCTTGACGTAGCGGTCCGGCAGGAACATCGACTTCACCGGGTCGTACAGCTGCTCGATGCTGCGTCGCGCGATATGCCCGCGCTTTTCCAGCGCGACGTAGAAGCGTTCGGTCAGTTCGCGGTTCTCGCTGGAATGCGTGCTGTGGTACCAGTCGAACTCGACCATGAAGTCGCGGAAGTCACGTTCCTGGCTGGCCTGCATGGTGGCCACGAAGTCTTCCGGTGCGATCCCCGCTGTCTCCGCGGCCAGCATGATCGGCGTGCCGTGGGCGTCGGTCGCGCAGACGAAGTGCGCGGTATCGCCGGCCATGCGCCGCGCGCGCACCCAGATGTCGGCCTGGATGTAGCCGACCAGGTGACCGAGGTGCAGGTGGCCGTTGCCGTAAGGCAGGGCGGACGTGACGAGGAGCGTTCGGGGCATGGACAGGAACTCGGGACCGGACACGCATTATCCCACGGTACGGATGCAGCAGTGACTCGTCTCCGCGCGGATTGCAACGGGTAATGGGCTGCCCATCCCGTTGACCCACGGATCTGTCGTGGCTGTGACGACGGGACACCGGGACAGGCGGGATCGCAAGGCGGGCCTGTTACCGAGCGGCGGCGCGCTGGGCCGCGATCGCTCGGTTCCGATGCCGATGCGCTGTCGTTCGCGTCCAGCCAGTGCGGTTCGCAGCGCGCATGGCGGCACACGAAGGTGTCGAAGTCCGCGTATCCGGTTTCAGGCAGCAATGCAGCGGGTGCCGCGCCCACTGCAGGTCGCGATCCGGCTGCCGGCACGATCAGGGCGAGATCGCCGGTCACGTGGCATGGCATTCAGGCGCCGGATCGGGCGTGGTCGACGGGCCGGGTAGAATTGCCCTTCACGCAGGAGAGATTGAAATGGCTGCATACCAGGACCAGGTCCGGACGGTATTGTCCGGTGTCGTCGATCCGCACACCGGAACGAGTCTGGTCGAGTCCGGCGCCTTCCGAGGCGCCGTGCAGACCGGCGAAGGCGCGATGATCGACCTGGTCCTCGGCTATCCAGGGCGCACCCGGCACGAAGCGTTGCGGTCGCAGGTGCAGGCCGCGCTCGCCTCGGCCGGCCTCGGTCAGGCCACCGTGAGCATCGACCAGCGCATCGTCGCCCATGTCGTGAAGGACGGGCTCACGCCGTTGCCGGAAGTGAAGAACATCATCGCCGTCGCGTCCGGCAAGGGCGGCGTCGGAAAGTCGACGACGGCCGTCAACCTGGCCTTGGCGCTGGCGGCGGAAGGCGCGAACGTCGGCGTCCTCGATGCCGACATCTACGGGCCCAGCGTGCCGCGCATGCTGGGCGTCAGTGGCCGCCCGCACAGTCACGACAACAAGCACTTCCAGCCGATGATCGGCCACGGATTGCAGTGCATGTCGATCGGTTTCATGGTCGACGAGGAAACGCCGATGATCTGGCGCGGACCGATGGTCACGCAGGCCATGCAGCAGATGCTCAACCAGACGGCGTGGTCGGGCCTGGATTACCTGGTCGTCGACCTGCCGCCCGGCACCGGCGACATCCAGTTGTCGCTGTCGCAGAAGGTGCCCGTGTCCGGCGCCGTCATCGTCACCACGCCGCAGGACATCGCACTGCTGGATGCGCGCCGCGCGGTGGCGATGTTCGCCAAGGTGGACATCCCGGTGCTGGGCGTGGTCGAGAACATGAGCACGCACCGCTGCTCGAACTGCGGCCATGTCGAACCGGTTTTCGGCGAAGGGGGCGGCGCGCGCATGGCGGAGGAGCAGCATGTGCCGCTGCTCGGCCAGTTGCCGCTGGCCATGGCGATCCGCGAACAGGCCGACGGCGGTCGTCCGACCGTCGTGGCGGCGCCGGATTCGCACGAGGCCGCGATCTATCGCCAGATCGCCCGCGGTGCCGCCGGTCGCCTCAGCCTGCGGGCACGCAACAAGACGATGGGCCTGCCCAAGGTGTCGATCGAATCGTAGTCCGGCCTGGTCCAACACGCCGAGAACGGCATGGACGAGGTGGCCCGGATACGACCCCCGCGCGCGCTGGGCGTTTTCCGAAAGTGCAGCGAAATCTGGCGCGAGGGCGTGGGCGGTCGCAGCGATCGCGCAGGGGCCGCCGGCTGCTTCGCCAGCGTCCACGCCGAACGGATGAGCGCTGTCCGCGTCCGCGTGTTCGCCTCCACCCCGGCAGTCAGTGCCTGGCGAGACAGACGCTGCCCGCGCGGCACGACGATGGGCGCGGGATCAGGGAATGCCGGGTACCGGTTCGAAACCATCTGCGAACAGACGATCCGGATCGGCTGTGACCTTCAGGAAAACGGCCGACGGTGCGCCGGCATGACCGTCGCTGTCCGTGCCCTGGACGTGGATCACGTGGCGGCCTGGCGGCAGCGTACGGGTGTCGAGATCGTAATGGACCGCTTCGAGGCTGGTGCTGAAACTGCCATCGGTTGCCAGCATCGGGCGTCCGAGGGCACCCGGCTCCCAGGGCAGCGAATCGACGTACAGATGCGCCGATGCCACCGCCTGGATGGCCAGTGCGGCACCCGACCCGTCCTTGTTGCGGTAGCGGCCGTCATTCACGGTGGCGCTGATGCGGACGATGTCGCCCTGGACGGCCGTGGCGAGGCTTGCACTGACGTCGTAGCTGTCCGGACCCCATGGCAGGCGATACGGTGCGTGAAGGCTGCGAGCCGCGTACTTCAGCGATGCCAGGTTCTGCGGCAGGATCGTGTTCTGGAAAGCGCTGCAGGTTTCGAAAAACGCCGTTCCCAGTTCGTAGGTGAGCGCCGGTACACCCAGCTCGCCATAGGCGAAGTCGACGGTCGTTCCATACGTCGCGTACAGGGCGACGGACTGCTGCGGAGAGTAGTTGTTGAACCAGGCCAGGCGCCTGCCGAGGTGGCGGAACGCCATCTCGTTGCCGCTCTGCACGTTCACGCCCCATGGCCACAGCACGAGGCCGGTATAGCTGTGCATGTCGAGGAACAGGCCGCTGGTGTCCGGATCGGCCGGTACCGTCATGTTGTCACCGGGCCGCGTATCGGGAAACAGGCTGCGCACGTAGTCCAGGACGGCCTGGGTTTCCGGCTCCGAGCCGGCCGTGAGGCCCGGATACACGGCACCGCACTGCATGGTGCCGGTTCCACCCGGTTCCCAATTGAACGGGAAGTTGCGATTGAGGTCGACACCCGGGTGGGCATTGCCACCTGGACTGCCGTTCATCTGCGGGCAGTGGTTGATGTTCTCGTTTTTCCGCCACAGCACCGCCTGCTCGGCGCGCTTGCGACCATCGGGGTTGGCCTGCAGCAGGAAGTGGAACTCGAAATGGTCAAGCAACCAGGTGGCATCGGCATCGTTGCCGTATCCGGCAAGCAGTTGCTCGGCGAACCGCGTCATCAGCTCCGCCGGCGTGTATTCGCGGGCATGCACCGATGACATCGCGAACATCACCGGCTTGGTGCCTGCGGTTGCCGCGTTGGTCAATCGCAGCACCCGCAGCGGATAGCCTTCGTCGGGATTCTGGACCCGGCGCCAGCTGTCGCCGATGTCGATCCTGCTGGCAAGCATGGGATAACTCGTGATCATCGAGTCGATGCTGGCGAAGGTTTCCTCGACGGTGCGGTAGCAGGCAAAGCCGGGAATGGCGCGCAGGCCGTCGACGCCACGCTCGATGAAGGCCTGGTAGGCCGCGGTGGCCTCGTCGTCGACCTGCCAGCCGATACCGAGCCGACGCAGGCGGTCACGACTGAGGGCATCGGTTTCCACCTCGGCCACGCCGGTTGTCTCGTCGTAGCGGATGTGTCCGAACAGATCGCCCAGCTGCTGGCGCAGGCCGGTATCCAATGCATGGATCCGCACGATCTGATGCTGTCCAGACGCCGGCACGCTGCCGGAAACGGCCAAGGCGAGGCAGGCCAGGATGGCGCGTGAACTTGACATCGGAGATCTCCCTTGATCGGTGCAGGAAAGCTGTCGGAATGACAGCAGGCCCGGGTTCTGGTTTGGGCAATGCCTGCATTATGCGTTCAATTCGCCCGGAACCCCTCAACGTCGACGCGAAGCTCGCCGCGCTGCGAGTTGGAAGGAAGTCGCCGCGATGTTGTCCGACCGACTGTCTCGCCTGCGGCGACGGTGCCGCGCTGACGACGATGTCGTGCCTTGGGGTCGGGGTGAGTGCGGCTGTGGCAGGGCGGTCCGGCCCGGAAGCAAGCCGGGTGGAAGCGACGACGAGGCTGATCCTGGCGGCAGGTCGGATTGGACGAGTGGTCGCAGCAGGTCCTTGCCTCCGGATCGCTGGCTGCCGACATCGGTGCCCGCCCTTTCCAGTGCGGCTGCACTGGCGTGCGGACCCTTGCGCCGGCGGGTCTGCACGGACGCTATCACGATGACTCGCCGTGATGCTGGACGCGGATCTATCGCGGCGTTGCGTCTGCTTGGGGCGGACGTGCCGTGCTGCTACCCTTGCCGTCGCTTAAAGGACGGCCTACCGCTATGACCATCAAATCCGACCGCTGGATCCGCCGCATGGCCGAAGAGAAGGGAATGATCGAGCCCTTCGAGGCTGGCCAGGTGCGCACGCGAGAGGACGGGCACCGGATGATTTCCTACGGCACATCCAGCTACGGCTATGACGTCCGCTGCGCCGATGAATTCAAGATCTTCACCAACATCAATTCGACCATCGTCGACCCGAAGGATTTCGATGCGCGCAATTTCGTCGACTTCCGCGGCGACGTCTGCATCATCCCGCCGAACTCGTTCGCCCTGGCGCGCACGGTCGAGTATTTCCGCATTCCTCGCGACACGCTGGTGGTCTGCCTGGGCAAGAGTACCTATGCGCGCTGCGGCATCATCGTCAACGTGACGCCGCTGGAACCGGAGTGGGAGGGACACGTGACGCTCGAGTTCTCGAACACCACGCCGTTGCCTGCGCGCATCTATGCCAACGAAGGCGTCGCGCAGATGCTGTTCTTCCAGTCGGCGCCCGATGACGTATGCGAAACCTCGTATGGAGACCGCGGCGGAAAGTACCAGGGTCAGCGCGGCGTCACGCTGCCGCGCACCTGAGCCACCTGCGCGGGCCTGACGGCTTCCCGCATCGACGCGGCTGCGCTCAGCGGGCGCGTTCGATCGTGAAGCGACCGAAGGCGACGCCCAGGTCCCAGCCGCGACCGGTACCGCTCAAGGCCAGTGATACCTCGCCCTTGGTGACGACCTGGCCCTTTGCGGAACGCACGGCGCCGGCATGGGCTTCGGCGCTGGCATAGGCGCCGAGAACTTCAGTGATATCGCGGACGCCGGAGAACTCACCGCGGCCATCTTCGATCGACGAGCGCCCGAAGGTGATGCCGCCGCCTTTGGCACTCAGGCGAACGCTCATCCGCTGCCCGTTGTTGCAGGTGACCGTGCCGTGACCGGAGGCGGTCTTGAAGAACGCCGACCAGCCGCTCATCTCGAACCGCATCTGGCAGTCGTACTGCTGCGCGACCGCGGTGCCGGCCGGTGTCGCCAGAAGCAGTGCAACGGGCAGGCAAAGACGTCGGACGAGGCTCATGGCGGTTCTCCATCGTTTTCGAATGCGTCGATTCTGACGCCGATCCGCGGGCAATGAAACCTCCCGCAGCGCATGCGGTTCAGCCAGGCCGTCACGCAGTGGCGAGCCGCGTGGCGAGACGCTCAGGCGGACAGGGCGCGCGCCAGATCGACCAGTTGCTCGGACAACTGCTCCGGCGAATACGGCACCGGCGTGCCCTGGCCCCATACCGGCCGAGGCCAGGCGTAATCGTCCTTGTGCCGTGCAATGACGTGCAGGTGCAACTGCGGAACCATGTTGCCGAGGGCTGCGACATTGAGCTTCTCGCAGCGGTACAGGCGTTGCAGGACGCGCCCGGCACGATTCACTTCCTTGACCAGGGCGACCTGGTCTTCGCCGGACAGGTCCATCAATTCGCGCAGGAAGGGCTGCCTGGGGACCAGGATCAGCCAGGGCCAGCGCGTGTCGTCCATCAGGCGTACCGAACACAGTGCCAGTTCACACACTGGATGTGTATCGGCAAGCAGTTGCGGATGGAGCAGGAAATCGCTCACGGTGTCAGCGTCCTTTGCAGGAATTCCAGGGTGCGTTGGCCGGCCAGCGCGGCGCTGGCGCGGTCATGATCCGCGCGCTGGTCACAGTTGAACCCGTGGCCGGCCGGATAGACATGGATCTCCGCAGAGGGCAGTGCCTGGCGGTGCAGGGCGACATGGTCGGGTGGAATGATCGGATCACGTTCGCCGAAATGCATCAGCAGCGGTGCCTGTGGCGATTCGTGCAGGAATGGCACCGTGCGACCGCCGTAATAACTCACGGCAGGCAGGCCATGGCGGGTATTGGCAAGGAACGCGACCGTGCCACCCCAGCAGAAGCCGATGGCAGCGATCCGGCCGACGGAACTGATTGCTTCGGCTGCGCTGACCACGGCTGCGACCGCGCGATCGAAGCCGACTTCAGCGGCCAGTTCGCGACCACGCTGGACGCCGGCTTCGTCGTAATCAAGTTCGACATCCGACTCGACATGATCAAAGACAGCCGGCGCGATGGCAGTGAAGCCCAGCGACGCGTACTGGTCGACGACACTGCGGATGTGCGCGTTGACGCCGAAGATTTCCTGGACGACGACGACCCCGCCCGAGGAGGGTTCCGCCGGTCGTGCCAGCCAGGCACCAATGCACTGCATGGATTGTGTGGGAATCTGGATACGTTCGCCCATCTCGGCTCCACCGGACCACCTGCATGATCATACGCAGTCCGGAGGCGTCGACATATCCATGCGCCGGGTCAGGGTGTCGGCCCGGCGCAGGCACATCCGGAAATGGTCGGACAGGAGCGATTCCCTTCCGCTGCCGTCCACGGCGTCCGGAACGACGCTGCGGCTTGCTGCGCCGTGTCGCCTCGCCATCGGTGGACCGGATCGGCGACGGCGACGGCATTGACGGCAAGACAGGCTCGCCCGTATCCAGGCGAAGCGATGCCAGTGCCGTCGGGCACGACAGGGACGGTTGCCGGGAACCGCGTTCCGGGATCGATCCCAGGCACGCTGCCGGCCGCCCGGGGCAGCCCGGATCGGGTCCGTCGGCGGAGGGGATCCGGGGTCCGGGAGGCCCGCGGCATCGTGCCGGGAACAGGACGGCTATAATCCGCGGCCTTGTTTTTCCTGGCCCGCCCGCATGTCCGCCAGTTCGCCCAAAGTCGGTTTCGTCAGCCTTGGCTGCCCCAAGGCGCTCGTCGATTCCGAGCGCATCCTGACCCAGCTCAAGGTCGAGGGCTACGACGTCGTCGGCACCTATGACGATGCCGATGTGGTCGTGGTCAATACCTGCGGCTTCATCGAGGCGGCCGTGAACGAGTCGCTGGACGCGATCGGCGAGGCCATTTCCGAGAACGGCAAGGTGATCGTCACCGGTTGCCTCGGCAAGCGCGCCGACCTGATCCGCGAGGCCCATCCCGGCGTACTGTCGATCAGCGGACCGCAGGACTACGCCAGCGTGTTGACGGCCGTGCACGATGCGCTGCCACCGCGCCACGATCCCTTCACCAGCCTGGTCCCGGATACCGGCATCAAGCTGACGCCGAAGCACTACGCCTATCTGAAGATCTCGGAAGGCTGCAATCACCGCTGCA
>CAZYHP010000035.1:9504-25348 GCA_964647135.1 uncultured Rhodanobacteraceae bacterium | reverse complement strand
CATGATCATGGTGTCCACCTACGACTACGCCGAGCCGGGTTTCATCCTGATCGACCGCGTCAACGAGATGAACAACAACTGGTGGTGCGAAACCATCCGCGCCACCAATCCCTGCGGTGAGCAGCCGCTGCCGCCCTACGGCGCCTGCCTGCTCGGCTCGGTGAACCTGACGACCTTCGTGCGCGATCCCTTCACCGACAAGGCCTCGTTCGACTGGGACGAATACCGCGAAGTCGTGCGTGTGTTCACGCGCATGCTCGACAACGTCGTCGAGGTCAACGGCCTGCCGCTGCCGCAGCAGCAGGCCGAGATCCGGCGCAAGCGCCGCCACGGCATGGGCTTCCTCGGACTGGGCAGCACGCTGACCCTGCTGAAGATGAAGTACGGCTCGCCCGAGTCGCTGGTCTTCACCGAGCAGGTCGCCCGTGAAATGGCCGTCGCCGGCTGGGAAATGGGCCTGGAGCTTGCCCGCGAAAAGGGTCCGGCGCCGATCATGGACGAGGACTTCACCGTTACTGCGCAGATGCTCCGCCAGCGCCCGGAAATGGCCGCCGACGGCTACCAGGCCGGTGATGTCGTGAAGGGGCGGGTCCTGCATGCCAGGTACTCGCGTTACATGCAGCGTGTCGGCGAGGTCGCACCGGACCTGGTGCAGGCGCTGGCCGAGACCGGTGCGCGCTTCACGCACCATTCCTCGATCGCACCCACGGGCACGATCTCGCTGAGCCTGGCCAACAATGCGAGCAACGGCATCGAGCCGAGCTTCGCGCACCACTACTCGCGGAACATCATCCGCGAGGGCAAGAAGTCGAAGGAAAAGGTCGACGTCTACAGCTATGAGCTGCTCGCCTACCGCGAACTGGTCAATCCGCGCGCGATGCCGCATGGCGAGGATGCGCAGTCGCGCCTGCCCGACTATTTCATCGCTGCCGACGACATCAGCCCGAAGGAGCATGTCGACGTGCAGGCCGCCGCGCAGAAGTGGGTGGACAGCTCGATCTCGAAGACCGCCAACGTGCCGACGGACTATCCTTACGAGGATTTCAAGGACATTTACACCTACGCGCACCAGCAGGGCCTGAAGGGTTGCACGACCTTCCGTTTCAACCCGGCCGCGTTCCAGGGCGTGCTGGTCAAGGAAACCGACCTGGAGAACACCGTCTACCGCTTCGAGCTGGAAGATGGTTCGGTCATCGAGGCGCGCGGCAACGAGGAGATCGAATACGACGGCGAGATGCACACCGCGGCCAACCTGTTCGACGCGCTGAAGGAAGGCTATTACGGTAAATTCTGATCGCCCGTCCGATCAGGGCGCGGCCGGCAGCGTCGCCGGCCGCCCACGCCACCGCCAGGAGTCGCCGACATGGCCGCACGCAAGTCCAAGGACCAGGTTGAACCCGCTGTTGCTGCAGAGGAAGAGGTTGCACACGGATCCGACGCGATCAAGGAAGCGCTGGATCACGCCAGGGCGTCGCTGGGCCTGATCGCCGGCGGCGTGCGCGATGTCGCCGTCACCGCGGCGACCGCGGTCAAGGCGCAGGTGAAATTGCGCAAGGCGCAGGTCGAAGGCAAGGCCGATGACGTGCGCGAGGCGGTCGAACCCGCCGTCCGCGCGGTCGCCGGCAAGGCGCGCGAGGTGGGTGGGGCCGCCGCAGGCGCCGTCGCCAACGTGGTCAGGAAGGTGCGCGCCAGGGTCACGGGCGACGCCACGCCCGCCGCCGCGGGGGCAGGCACAGCCGCCGGCAAGGTGGCGAGCAAGGTGCGCAAGGTCATCACCACCAAGGTGGCCGCCAAGAAGGCCGTCGCCAAGGGCGTGAAGCGCGCGGCGGCGACCAAGGTCGCGCTGGTCGAGAAGACCGGCAAGGCGGTGAAAAAAGCTGCGGCAGCGAAGGTGGCGAAGGCCGGCAAGATCATGAAGAAGGCCGGTGCCAACGCCGTCGCGAAGGCCACCAAGGCCACCAAGGCCGTGAAAGCCGCGAAAGCCGCCCGGCCTGCCGCCGGCGCCCGCAAGACCACGGCAGCGCCCACCTCCCGTGCGGCCGCAGCGAACAAGGGCGCGACCCGCAAGAGCGCGGCCGGCAAGGCGCCGGTGAAAGGGACCGCCGCAAAAAAGGCGGCGAAAAAGACCGCGGCAGGAAAATCCGCAGCCGTAAAGGTGCCGGCCAGGAAGGCCGCCGCCGGCAGGTCTGCAGCCAGGAAGGCGCCAGCCAGGAAGGGCACCGCGACCCGTGCCGCGAAGCGGCCGGCGAAAAGCGCCGGCACGCGGCGGCGCTGATTCCACATCGACCGGGAACCTCCCGGCCAACGCACGGCCGTCCCACTCGGGCGGCCGGGCAGGAAAGAGACCATGAGCATCAGGATCGAAAAGAAGATCAAGGCATACACCGTCGTCAAGCCGGACGACGCCCAGGCTGCCGTGCCACCGACCGTGCAGCCGGATCCTTCCGACAGCATCGATGTGCCCTGCGCCGAGGTGATCCAGATGCACGAGCGCGTCGAGCGCCCGGAGCGCCTGGAAGGGCACACCTACAAGATCAAGTCGCCGCTGTTCGAGCATGCGCTGTACGTCACCATCAACGACATCGTGCTCAACGAGGGAACCGAGCACGAGTTGCGCCGGCCCTACGAGATCTTCATCAACTCCAAGAACATGGAACACTTCCAGTGGACCGTGGCGCTGACGCGGATCATCTCGGCGGTGTTCCGAAAGGGTGGCGACGTCACCTTCCTCGCCGAGGAACTGAAGGCCGTGTTCGATCCGCGTGGCGGCTACTTCCGCGCCGGCGGCGTCTACATGCCGTCGATCATCGCCGAGCTGGGCGTGGTCATCGAGGACCACCTCAAGAAGATCGGCATGATCGTCGGCGACGAACTGACGCCCGAGCAGCGCAAGCTGATCGCCGACAAGCGCGCCGCCTACGAGGCGCGTTCAAAAAAAAACATCCCCGCCGCGGCGGTGAGCGACACGGCCGGCGTCGACGATGCCGGCAGTACCGAGGTCTTCCCGCCCTCGGCCAGTGTCTGCAACAAGTGCAGCGCCAAGGCGGTGGTGATGATGGATGGTTGCGCCACCTGCCTGTCCTGCGGCAACTCCAAGTGCGGCTGAGCGCAGCGCAGTGCAGGGACGGCGCACGCGGTTGAAGGCTGCCCGTCCAGCGCTGTACGCAGCGCTGCTGTCGCTGTCGATCACCGGTCCGGCTTCCGCCGCCGATGACGACACGCTGCTGGCCGTCACACCGGAAGAGTTGCCCAGGTTATGGGAACGCAAGCGCGGCGACCGGCCGACGCCACCGCTGTTGATGTCGTCCGACGCGAACGTCCCCTGCGTCGAAGTCGACGCGGGTGTCCCGGTTCCCTGGCAGCGCGGCAGTCGTCCCGGCTTCTGCGGATCCTGCGTGGTGATCGGGTATGTCATCGAGCCCGATGGCCGCACGTCGTCCTATCGGGTGCTGCGAGTGGTGCCGGAGGTGTCGCAGCGGGATTTCGGCCGGCATTCGAACTGGGTGCGTCGGGCGATGCGCAAGTGGCGGTTCGAGCCCTCGGCCGCCAATCACGAAAGACAGGCCGCCTACAGCTATTTCACCCATGTCCTGATCATGCACGACCGCGTTTCACAGGCCGAAGTGGATGGCGCCACCGCCGCGCTCGGCAAGCTGTGCGCGCTGGATTCCTTCCCCTGACCGCGCGGCGGGCGCCGCGTCGCTGGAACCCGGCATTCAAGGGCGCAGCCCGCACCGCCCGATGCGTCCGCAGGCGCCGCCGCTTCAACGCGGGCTGTGCCGCAACCCTTGGCCACGGCAAGTCCGCGTCGGTGGCATTTCGTGATCGAACGGCGGCTCAGGTGGCCGGGACGGTTGCACCGCGGCCATCCACGCGGCCGTCCGGCAGCGCCGCCTGCGTGCGGCCCAGGCGCCAGGCGCCATAGCCCATGCCCAGGGCGGTGAGGATGCCGGCGCCGAAGACGACGGTGGAACCGCCCATCGCCAGCAGCTTGTGCAGCCAGACGAAGCTGAGGTCGCCACCGCGATAGACCACGGTGTCGATCATCGCCTTGCTCTTGTAGCGCAACTCCGGTGAGACGCGGGTGTAGATGGTTTCGCGGGCCGGCTTGCCGATCGAGAACTCGCCGGCGCGGGTGACGATCTGCACCAGCGCGACCATCGCCGGTACCGGCGATGCCGTCAACAGCGCGAAGCCGAAGAGGATGGCGAACGCCGGGATCAGCAGCACGCGCGCGACGCCGAGGCGGTTGAGCAGGCTGCGCGTCAACAGCAGCTGGATGGTGAGGCTGACGATGTTGATGGCCAGGTCGATGCCGGCATAGAACGCCGTGCGCGCGTCGGCGTCGGGATAGAAGCGCTGTGCGATGGCCGCCTGTTCGTTGTACAGCAGCGTGCCGACGCCTACGCCGAAGAACATCAGGATCGCGAAGGCGCGCATCACCGGTTCGCGGAAGGCCAGGCGGATGCCGGCGAGGATGCCGCCGCCCATGGCCTGGTCCTGGCCGCTGCGGTCGCCGCGTTCGCGCTCGCGCTGGCGCGCCCACCCGCGCAGCTTGACGATGCACAACAGGCACAGGCCGAGCAGGGCGGCCGAGATCAGCAGCAGGTTCGCCGTGCCGATCCGCTCGGCGAGCAGCCGGGTGATGCTGGGTCCGGTGACGGCGCCGACGGTGCCGGCGGCGCCGATGTAGCCGTAGACGCGCTTGGCCTGGACGTTGTCGAACACATCCGACATGAAGCTCCAGAACACCGTCACCGCGAACAGGTTGAACACCGCCACCCAGACGAAGAACAGCACGCCGCGGCCGGACATCGCACTGTCGAAGATGAAATAGAAGCCGACCAGGCAGGCGATGAAGAACAGGTAGATCAGAGGCAGGAACACGCGCCGGGCATAACGGCTGACCAGTGCGCCATAGGCCGGCTGGATCACCAGCATGACCAGGAAGGTCAGGGTGAACAGCACCTGCAGGGTGAACTCGCCCAGGGCGATGCCGCGTTCGGCAAACCATTCGACGACGCCGGCGGGAAACACCGCCGCCACCTCGCTGGTCGCGCCCATGGCGTCGCGCACCGGACGCAGGACGTAGTACCCGGTCAGCAGGCAGAAGAAATACAGCGCCGACCACCACAGCGGTGGCATGGCCGCCAGCTCGCGCAACTCGGCTGCCAGACGGCGGGAGGCAGTGCGGATCGACAGCATGTGTCGGGCGAACTCCGGGCGGATTCAGGTCGACCGGGCAGCGCATGCAGGCCCGATGGGTGCGGGAAGACCGGTCACAGCGTCAGGTGGACGGGCGATCACGCCGGGGCGAACCGGCCGCGGCGAGGTGGACGGTATCATGCACGAATGGCTGTCTCCCCGAAAATCCATCCGACTACCCCGGCGGGACTGCGGCGTCAGTTCTGGCTGCTGCATACACTCGGATGGCTCGGTTACGGCGCCCTGCATTATCTCTCCGCGCTCAGTTACGGCAAGCACTGGAGCTATTTCGTCGTCAGCCTGGCGTCTGCGGCGATGGGCTTCGTCCTGACCCTGGGGCTGCGTGCGGCGTGGAAGCGCGTCTGGGGTGCGCCGCCGGGGTGGCTGGCGACGGCGGTCGCGATCGGCGTGCTGGCCGTATCGACGATCTGGGCCGTCGCCTATGTGGAACTGGCGACGCCGTATTGCCTGTGGCTGCATCCTGCGGACGAGTGCCTGATGAAGGCCCCCTGGGGCTACGTCGGCTACATCGGCTCGCTGCTCTACGTCTGCCTGAGCTGGACCGGCCTGTATCTGGGCATCAAGTATTACCGGCAGATGCGCCTGCAGACCGAACAGACGCTGCGCGCCAATGCCACCGCGCACCAGGCGCAGCTGAAGATGCTGCGCTACCAGCTCAATCCGCATTTCCTGTTCAACACGCTGAACGCCATCTCCACACTGGTGATGGAGCGCGACACCGATACCGCCAACCAGATGGTGACCAGCCTCAGCGCATTTCTCCGCCACTCGCTGGACAGCGACCCGATGCAGCGGGTTACGCTGAAGCAGGAACTGGACGCCCTGAACCTGTATCTCGGCATCGAGAAAATCCGTTTCGCCGAACGCCTGAGCCTGCGTTCAGCCATCGACGAGCCGGCCTACCGGGCGCTGGTACCCAGCCTGATCCTGCAGCCGCTGATCGAGAACACCATCAAGCACGCCGTCGCGCACCGTATCGAGGGGGGTTGCATCGACGTCCGGGCGCGCGTCGAGGGCGAGAGCCTGGAGATCACCGTCGCCGACGACGGCCCCGGTGTGGCCAACCTGCCGCCGGGAGGCGGGCTGCCGCCGGGTGGCGGGGTCGGCCTGGCCAATATCAGCGAACGCCTGCGCGTGCTTTACGGCGAACGAAGCAGCTTCACCATCCGCAATCGTGAACAAGGCGGCTGCGAGGCCACCATCGTGCTGCCCTACGAGACCGCCTTGGTGGCATGATGACCGCCATGAGCGACCAGACCCTTAGAACCCTGATCGTCGACGACGAGCCGCTGGCCCGCCGTGGGCTGCGCCTGCGTCTGGCGGGGGAATCCGACATCGACATCATCGGCGAGTGCGCCAACGGCGAAGAAGCGGTGCGTGTCATCGCCGCCGAACGGCCCGACCTGGTGTTCCTCGACGTGCAGATGCCCGGCCTCGACGGCTTCGGTGTCTTGCGCCGCCTGCCCTTGTCCAATCTGCCCATGGTGGTGTTCGTCACGGCATTCGACCACTACGCCATCGGTGCCTTCGAGTCCAGCGCGGTCGATTACCTGTTGAAACCGGTCGAAGAGGCACGCCTCAGCCAGGCCTTGTTCCGGGTCCGCGAGCAGGCCCAGTCCCGGGCCGCCAGCGAACAGCGCGACCAGCTTCTTGAACTGCTTGGCAGCGTCACCGGCCGCCCGGAGCTGAGCCTTGAGGAGGCCCTTGCCGCGGGTGCGGAACTGCCCGACTCGCGCCGCCCGGTGCGCCTGGCGATCCGCGACGGTGGCAAGACGGTGCTGGTCGAGGAAACCGACATCGACTGGATCGATGCCGCCGGCGACTACATGTGCATCCACGCCAAGGGCGACACGCATATCCTGCGCGGCACGCTGCGCGAGCTCGAGGCCAAGCTCGACGACGACCGTTTCGCGCGCATCCATCGTTCGACCATCGTCAATGTCGCGCGCGTGCGGGAGCTGCGCCCGCACATCAACGGCGAGTATTTCCTGACGCTGGAAGGGGGCCATGAGGTGAAGCTCAGCCGCAGCTACCGCGACCAGCTTCGCCGCTTCCGGGACTGACCGCGGGCATCCCCGCCGTCCCACCGCAGTGCCCCTTTTGACCCCGCCCGGACCCATGCGGTAGCGTCGGCGCGGTCGACAAGCGAGGTGCCCCATGGAACGTCGAGGCCTGCGGGATGTGTGGATGGCGTTGCTGGCGCTGTCGCTGATGCCTGCCGTCGCCGCCGCGGCGCCACCGCGTCCACCGGAGGGCGGTGGCGGACTCTCGCGCGACCAGTTGCCGCACGATCCGATTCCGTTCTTCGTGCGGGCCAACATGGAATTGGAACTCTGGGAAAGCGCGCAGCGCCTGCGGGCACAGGGACTGCTGCCCGAGCCGGATGCGCGGGCGCCGGTCGGCGACCTGGTCTGGCCTTTGCGGTCGCTGCCGACGCACACCGACTTCGACTATCACGGCATTTCCAACTACGTCGACCTCAACCCGGCGTTTCCCGGCCAGCTGCTCGACTGGAATTGCGGCACGCGCACCTACGACCTGGACGATGGCTACAACCACGCCGGCATCGACTATTTCCTGTGGCCGTTCGCCTGGCGGATGATGGATGCCGCCGTCATCGGGATTGTCGCCGCCGCGCCAGGCACCATCCTGCACAAGATCGATGGCAACAACGACCGCAGCTGCCAGGGCCACTATTCCTCGTCCTGGAACGCGGTCTACGTGCAGCACGCCGACGGCAGCGTGGCGTGGTACGGCCACATGAAGACCGGTAGCCTCACCGCGAAGGCCGTCGGCCAGCCGGTCGCCGCCGGCGAGTTCCTCGGCCTGGTCGGCAGTTCCGGTTTTTCCAGCGGCCCGCACCTGCACTTCGAGCTGCGCAGTTCGAACGCCGCCGGTGCAGCGATTCACGAACCGCATGCAGGCGCCTGCCAGGCTTCTCCAGGCCTGTGGGCCGTGCAGCGTCCGTACTGGTCATCCGGCATCAACAAGCTGGCCACGCATTGGGCGCCCCCCGACCTGGAGACCAGTTGCCCCAATCCCGGCCAGGAAACCCCGAACTTCCGCAACCGCTTCGTGCCCGGGGTGGACACCCTGATCGTCGCCGCCTACCACCGCGACCAGCTCGCCGGCATCCCGACGCAATACCGTCTCAAGCGCAAGGGTGCGGTCGTGGACAGCTGGTCGCATGCCGCCGGCGGCAATTTCGCTGCGTCGTACTGGTACTGGCAACCCGCGTTGCCGGCAAATACCGCACGCGGCGCCTGGGTGTTCGAGGCGGAAACCGCCGGCCGGATCTACCGGCACGAGTACATGGTGGGCGCTGACATCATTCTCGCCACCGGGTTCGGCGGCTGACGCCACGGCATCAAACCGGTGGCGCGGGAGTGCGCGCTGGCGCACGCGGGGTTCGCGTCGTCGGCGACGGAAGGGCAGTGGCGAGGCGCTCACGACCCGCGTCGCGCAGGCGGGCGAGGAAATCCTGCCGCCACTGGTCGAGCGAATGCCTGCGCAGCGTGTCCATCGCCGACGTCCAGCGCTGTCGGCGCTCGGTCAACGGCATCGCCAGCGCCGCCTCGATGGCCTGCGCCATTCCGGTGAGGTCATGCGGGTTGACCAGGAGGGCCGAATCCAGCTGCCGCGCCGCGCCGGCCATCTGCGACAACACCAGCACCCCCGGATCCTCGGCATCCTGTGCGGCGATGAATTCCTTGGCGACGAGGTTCATGCCATCACGGAACGGCGTCACCAGCCCGACCCGCGCCATCCGGTAAAAGCCGGTCAGCGTGCTCTGCGCAAAGCTCTTGTTGACGTAGCGGATCGGCATCCAGTCCGGATCGGCCCAGGTGCCATTGATGGCGCCGGCCAACTGGTTGAGTTCTTCGCGGATCAGCCGGTATTCGCGCACCTCGCCACGCGAGGGCGGTGCGATCTGCAGCAGCGACACTTCCCGCTGCCGATGCGGGTGTCGGCGCAGGAATTCGCCGAAGGCGCGGAAGCGCTGCGGGATCCCCTTGCTGTAGTCGAGGCGGTCGACCCCTACGACCATCTTCCGGTCGCCCATGCTGTTGCGCAGGCGTTGCACCACTTGCAGGCGCGGCGCGCGCGCGGACGCCGCCTGCACGCTGCCGACGTCGATGCCGATGGGGAAGGCGCCGCAATGGAAGCGCTGGCCGCGTGAATCGTAGACGCCGCGATCGCGGTCGATGATGCGCGCGTCCAGTTCGCAGGTGACGTAGTCATGCAGCGCGTGCAGGTCGGCATCGGTCTGCACGCCGATCAGGTCACATGCGCAGAGTGCGCCGAGCAGCCCGGCGTGCCGCGGCAGTGCCCTCAGTTGATCGATGCCCGGCAGTGGCGTGTGCAGGAAGAAGCCCATGGCCTGGTCCAGTCCGCGTTCGCGCAGGCGCTGTGCCAGCGGCAGCAGGTGGTAGTCATGGATCCACAGCGTGTCGCCCGGTCGCAGCAGCTTGTGCAACACGTCGGCGAACAGTTGGTTGACGTCGTGGTAGTGGCCGTATTCCTCGCGCTGATAGTCCACCAGGTCGCCGCGTCCATGCAGCAGCGGCCACAGCACCCGGTTGGCGAAGCCGTTGTAGTAGGCCTGGCCCTGTCTGCGCGCCAATGCGAAGGTCACGAAGTCGATACCCTCCTCGCTGTAGTGCTGGACATTGCCGGCACGGGCATCGTCGAAGCGGCCGTTCCATCCCACCCAGACACCGCCGTGTTCGCGCAGCGCGGCCAGCATCGCGGTGGCAAGGCCGCCGGTGTTGGCTTGCCGCGGATCACCGACACGGTTGGAGACGACGATGAGTCGACTCACAGCACGTCTTCCCAGCGCCGGCTGAGGCGGATGGCCGCGTGTATCAGTCCGACCATGGAATAGGCCTGCGGGAAATTGCCCCACAGCTCACCGGAGGCGACGTCCATGTCCTCCGACAGCAGGCCGAGGCGATTGCGCCGCGCCAGCATCGACTCGAACAGTTCGCGTGCCTCGTCACGACGGCCGATCGCGGCAAGTGCCTCGATGTACCAGAACGTGCAGAGGATGAACGAGGTTTCCGGCAGGCCGAAGTCGTCGGCTTCGACATAGCGGAACAGGCTGTTGGCGCGACGGAGCGCCGTGCCGATCGCGTCGACGGTGGCGATGTAGCGCGGGTCGTCGGCGCCCACCAGGCCGACATCGGCCATCAGCAGCAGGCTGGCATCGAGGCGTTCGCCGTCGAAGTCGTCGGTGAAATGGCCACGCTGCGGATTCCAGGCGCGCGCGAGGATCGTCTGCCGCATGCCGTTGGCAACGCCGGCCCAGGCGTCGGCTTCATCGTCCAGGCCGAGATGACGGGCGATGCGGTCGAGGCGGTCGCAGGCCACCCAGCACATCGTCGCCGAATAGGTGTGTGTCTGTGCGCGCTCGCGGTATTCCCAGATGCCGGCATCGGGCTGGTCGAACAGCGCCGCCGCGGTGTGTCCCAGCGGAACCAGCCGCCGATATTCCGCCTCGCCGCCGCGCTGGATCAGCCGGTGGTCGAAGAATCGTTGCGTCGAGGCGAGGATGACACTGCCGTAGACATCATGCTGGCGCTGCGAATAGGCGGCATTTCCGACGCGCACCGGTCCCATGCCGCGATAACCGGCCAGGTGCGGCACGCTGGTCTCGGTGAGCCGGCTTTCACCGCCCAGGCTGTACATCGGTTGCAAGGTATCGGCATCGACGGCGATGTTGAACACGTAGCGCAGATAGTGCTCCATGCTGTGCGTCGCGCCGAGCCGGTTGAGCGCGCGCACCACGAAGGCGGCGTCGCGCAGCCAGCAGTAGCGGTAGTCCCAGTTGCGGCCACTGCCGGGGGCCTCCGGGATCGATGTCGTCGGCGCGGCGATGATGCCGCCGCTGTCCTCGTCCTGGCACAGCTTCAGGGTGATGGCGGCGCGGATCACCGCGTCCTGCCAGTCCACCGGCAGCGCCAGGTAGCGGACCCAGTCCTGCCAGAACGCGATGGTGTGCTCGAGCTCGTGGCGGCCATGGTCGGCGACGCTTTCGCGGAGGGTTTCATCCGGTCCCAGCACCAGCCAGTACTCGCGGTCGAGCACGAAGGCGGTTTCCTCGAGGATGTATGACACCGGCACGTCGCTGTTGAGGCGCATGCAGACGGCATCGAGCAGGAATCGCACGTGGTTGCTGCCCCAGGTGCGTTCCGGAATCCGCGCTCCCCACCCCGACAGCGGCCGCAACAGCACGCGGATGCGCGGCGTCCCCGCGCGCACGCGCAGCCGGCGCACCAGCGTCAGCGGGTGGTAGATGCGACCGTACTGCCGGTGCCGGGGTGCGAAGTCCAGGACCTCCAGGATCCCGCCATTGCGGTCTTCCAGTTCGGTCACCAGCACGGCGGTGTTGTCGAGGTAGTACTGCCGGCTTGCGACCAGGTTCTCGAGCACGATGGCGTAGACGCCATGCCCGCTGTGCGCCGGTTGCAGGAGTTCACAGAAGGCCGGATCGCCATCCATGCGCGGCAGGCAGGCCCAGACGATGCGCGCCTGCCCGTCGACCAGTGCGGTCAGCGACCCGTTACCGATGATGCCCTGCTCCAGTGAACTCATGGGATCTCCTCGTGAAGCCGATGTGCCAGGGCCTGCAGCCAGTGGCGGACGGCGGCAGGATCCGGCAGCCGCAAGGGCGCGACGCTGTCGACCCGGTGTCCGACATGCACACCCTGCCCGCCCAGGTCCATCGCCGTGCTGAAAGCATGTTCGTCGGTGAGGTCGTCGCCGATCATCAGGGGACGGCGGCCGCGGAACGCGGCGTCGCGCATCAACAGGGCGAGCGCCGTGCCCTTGTCGCCGCCGGTGGGGCGGATCTCGACGACCGCCTTGCCACGTTGCAGGCACCACGCCGGTCCCAGGCGCTCGAGCCACGCCCGCGCGACCGCGTCGACCTTGGCCTCGGCCTGCGGTGCGAGGCGGAAGTGCAGCGCCAGTGTGTAGGCCTTGTCTTCGACCAGCACGCCCGGAATGGCCGCCGCCAGCGCCATGGCCTCGGCGCGGATCGTGGCCAGATCCCGACCCCCGCTTGTCGGCGGGATCGTGCCATCGGGGAAGCGCAACTGCAGGCCGTGCAGGCCCCCGGCGGGGAGGCGCAGGGGTGCGAACAGCCGGTCCAGTTCGGCAAGCGGCCGCCCGCTGAGCAGCGCCAGCGCGCCGCCCAGCCGTTCCGAAAGCCGGGCAAGCAAGGCCACCAGTCCGCCCGGAACCGTGATGTCTCCAGGACGATCGGCGATGTCGAGCAGCGTTCCGTCGACGTCGAGAAACAACGCCAGACGCTGCGGATCGCCATCGAGCGGCGGCGCGGGCGCGGCGGCGGCCGGGCGGCCACTCGGAATGGGCAGGACGGTGCGAATACCGCTCACCTCAATGCGACGGTGTCGTTTTCACCTTATCGCAATGCAGGGGCGAACCGGTATCGCGGGACGGGAAACCGTTCAGGCGTGGCGGTGGTAATACCAGCTGCCCAGGGCCAGCAGCAGGATCGCCGGCAGGGCGTTGATCAGCGGCAGGCTGTAGCCGAAGACGTCGGCGACGTTGATCAGCGAGCGCTGCAGGAAGAAGAAGCTCACGGCAATGACGATGCCGAGGAACAGCCGCTTGCCGAAACCGCCGGAGCGCAACGCGCCAAACGCGAAGGGTGTGATCGCGAATACCAGCGCCAGTGTCGTGACCGGCGCGAAACCGCGCGCCCAGAATGCCGAGCGTACCGCCTGGGTGTTGAGCTGGTTCGCCGACAGGTAGCGGTACTGCTCCCACAGTGCCCACATGCCCTGGTAATTCGGGCGGATGGCGCCCTGGCTCACCACTTCCGGATCCAGGGTCGAACTCCAGCTTTCCTCGTCGGCCAGGCCGGCGGCGATTCGTGTGGACTCCAGGCCGAAACTGCGCACCTTTTCCAGTCGCCATGCACCCTGGTCGTACATGGCGCGCTCGGCGCGCGTGATGCCGGCCAGTCGACCATCGGATTCAAAACGGAACAGGCGGACATCGCGCATCTGCAACTTGCCCTCGATGACCAGCACGCTCTTGGCATTGACGACCGTTTCGCCGTCGCGTGCCCAAAGTCCGGTGCCCGACACGGCGTAGTCGCGATTCTTCGCCTGCACGGACATGGTCTGCGCCCAGCGTTCGCCTTCCGGCGCCACCGTTTCGCCCATCACGAACACCGCCAGCGCCAGGGCCGCGACGGTGCCTGTCGCCGACAGCGCGATGCGCCGCTTCGAAAGTCCGGCAGCGCGCAGGGCCGTGAGCTCGCCCTGCCCGGCAAGCATGCCCAGTCCCAGCAGGGTGCCCACCACCGCGGCAATGGTGAACAGGGTGTGGATGCGCCGGGGTACCGTATAGGCGACATGCACGATCGCGCTCAGTGCGGTGTAGTCGCCATCGCCGATATCCTGGAACTCTTCGTACAGCGCCTGCAGGATGTCGAAACCGACGAGGACCGCCAACACCGCACCGATGCTGCCGGCGATGCTGCCGGCGATCAGCCAGTCGACCCGCTTGACCGGAAACACCGACATCAGCCGACGCCTCCACCGGGTATGCGCGCATCACGTCGATACAGCCAGGCGATCAACGGGATCGCCAGGGCATAGACCCACCACAGGCCCAGGCTGGTCGGCAGAAGACCCTGCTGCAGCCAGGCCCGACCCAGGCTGAGCAGGTTGGTCAGCAGCAGATAGACCAGCAACGCGAAGAGGATCTTGCCGTAGCGCGCACGGCGGGGCGCGGCGCGTGACAACGGCAACGCCAGCCAGGCCAGCAGCAGCGGCGCTATCAGCGCGCTGAGCCGCCAGTGCAGTTCGGCACGGGCGCCGGGGCTGGGGTCGCCCAGCAAGCTCAGGGTGTCCTGTTCCGAGGTCGGGTTCTTCAACGGCGTTTCCGGCGCATCGGGAATGCGCAGGGTGTTGCGCTGGAAGCGCATGGTGCGGAAGGCGGCGTTGTCCAGCGTGCCTTCGACGCGGAAGCCGTTTTCCAGCTGCAGGTAACGCTCGTCGACGGCGTCGCGGAAATAGTTGCCGGATTCGGCGGTGATGATGTCGACGCCTTCCTCGTTCTCCGCATACACGAACAGCTGTCCGAACTGGTTGCCCTCGGCGTTCATCGAGCCCATGTAGATCACCGCCTCGCGACCGGGAATCTCCACGAAGCGCCCCGGTTCCAGGCCGGCCACCAGCATCGAACGACTGGCTTCCTGGATCATCCGGTTGCCGGTCTTGGCGGCATTCGGCGCCAGCCAGAAGGCGAGGGCGGCGAGCACCAGTGCGACCGGCACCGCCACCAGCGCGATCGGACGCAGCAACTGCCGCGGGCCATAACCGGCGGCCGCGAGCACGGCCATTTCACCATCGCGATAGAGCCGCCCCAGTCCCAGCAGTACGCCCAGGAACAGCGCCAGCGGCAGGATCAGCACCAGCGCCTCCAGCGAACGCAGGCCGATCTGCGAGACCAGCAGCGTGGCCGCGACCTTGCCGCGGGCGATCTTGCTCAGTGTGTCGGCCATGACGCCGCCGAGGACGACGACCAGCATCACCAGCGTCACCGCCAGCAGGGCCTGGAACAGTTCGACGAGAACGTAACGATCGAGGCGACGCAACATGAAAACGACCTGTGCAGCGGGCGGATCACGGCCCGGTGGGCAGCGACGTGGCTGTTAAACTGTGGCGAAGCCACCGCATCCGGTGCGGCTGGCGGCCATTGCCGCCGAATCCGACCGTCTTCCGTTCACCGTAGCGCCGACCCGGTGTCGACGCCAAGTCAGGTACGCCATGTCCATTGAATTTGCATTGAGCCAGGCCCGTCCTTCCACCGCCGACGTCGGGGCCGTGATCGTGGGCCTGTACGAAGACCGCAGCCTCTGTCCCGCCGCCCAGGCACTTGATCAGGCGGCCGGCGGGCGCATCCAGGCGCTGGTCGACGCCGAGGATATCAGTGGCAAGGCCGGCAAGGTTAGCGTGCTGCACCGTCTGGAGGGCATCACCGCGCCGCGCGTGCTGGTGATCGGCCTCGGCGAGCGTCGCAAGTTCGACGGCTTCGCGTACCAGAAGGCGCTGCGCACGGCGATCGCCGCCCTGCGCGAAACACCAGCGGCGAACGCCTTCCTCGCCCTGGTCGATCTGGACGTGAACGGCCGCGACCGTGCATGGGCCGTCGCCCAGGCCGTGCAGGTGGCTGCGGCGGGCATGTATCAATACAGCGCCACCAAGAAGCCGCGCAGTTTCGCGCTCAAACGCATCGAACTGCCGGCCCGGGACGGCGATGAGGCGATTGTCGGACGCGCCGAATCCATCAACGCCGGCATCGTCTTCGCCAAGGAGCTGGCCAACCTGCCGCCGAACCTGTGCACCCCGGTCCACATGGCCGCGCAGGCGCAGGCATTGGCGGCGGAACTCGACGGCGTCAGCTGCGAGATCCTCGACGAGACGCAGATGGATGCGCTGGGCATGGGTTCGCTGCTGGCGGTCGCCCGCGGCAGCGCCAACCGGCCGCGGCTGATCGTGCTGAACTGGCGCGGTGGCAACGAAGGCGATGCGCCCTACGTGCTGGTCGGCAAGGGCATCACCTTCGATACCGGCGGCAT
>CAZYHP010000035.1:0-9404 GCA_964647135.1 uncultured Rhodanobacteraceae bacterium | reverse complement strand
ACCTACGCGCAGCAGACCTTCAGGCCCAAGGTGCTGATCGACTGCGCGACCCTGACCGGCGCCTGCGTGGTCGCGCTCGGCAAGTACCCGCACGGCCTGTTCACCGCCGACGACGAGCTGGCGCGTGATCTCCAGGACGCCGGCGAGCATGCGCTGGATCGCGCCTGGCGCATGCCGCTGTGGAGCGACTACCAGGAGCAGCTGGATTCCGTCGTGGCCGACATGGCCAACCTGGGCGGCAAGTGGGGCGGCGCGATCACCGCCGCATGCTTCCTGTGGCGTTTCACCGAAGGCCAGCGCTGGGCGCACCTGGACATCGCCGGCACCGCCTGGGATGAAGGCCGCAAGGGCCTGGCGACCGGTCGCCCGGTGCCGCTGCTGGTGGAATACCTGAGCCGCCAGGCCCAGGCCCAGGTCTGAGGCCACGCCGACCGCCGCCATGGTGCAGACCCAGGTCGAGTTTCACGACGGCGCCGATCCGGTCACGACGGCGGCGGTCCTGCTGGCCGCCATCGTCGCCGAAGGCGGCGACGCGCTGGTCCTGGCGGCCGACGCCACCCAGGCACAGGCTCTGGATGCG
This sequence comes from uncultured Rhodanobacteraceae bacterium, assembly GCA_964647135.1. Classification (GTDB taxonomy): domain Bacteria; phylum Pseudomonadota; class Gammaproteobacteria; order Xanthomonadales; family UBA2363; genus Pseudofulvimonas. Next base: position 8,824 of record CAZYHP010000035.1, on the reverse strand, counting down.
CAGCTGTGGGCGGTGGACGACAACGCTTTTCTGCCGCATGCGCTCGCCGATGATCCCGACGTCGCGGCGGCACGCATCGTGATCGCCGCGCCCGGCCAGGCCGAAGCCGCGCGTGCCGTGGTGCTCAACCTGCGCAGCGCCGCCGTCGAGCTGCCCTGCGCACGCATCATCGAACTGATCCCTGCCGACGACATCGGCAAGGCCGCGGCGCGTGCGCGCTGGCGGGCCTACCAGGCGCGCGGTCTGTCGCCCGTCAAGCGCTGAGCAGCCGAACGCTGCGCGCAGTCGCCGGCGCGCAGGTTCATGGCGGGACCGCCCGATCCTCGCCGATATCCTCGTTCCAGACCTCCGGATACCGGGCGATGAATTCGCCCAGCAGGTCGATGCAGGTCTGGCTGTGCAGGTCGACCACCTTCACGCCCAGCTGCTGCAGCCAGTCCATGCCGCCCTGGAAGGTCGCCGACTCGCCGACCACCACCGTGCCGATGCCGAACTGCCGCACGAGGCCGCTGCAATACCAGCACGGCGCCAGGGTCGTGACCATGATGGTGTCGCGGTAACTGCGCTGCCGCCCGGCCTTGCGGAAGGCGTCGGTTTCGCCATGGATGGAGGGATCCCCTTCCTGGACGCGGCGGTTGCGGCCGCGACCGAGCAGGCGGCCATCGCGATGGAACAGCGCTGCGCCGATCGGCACGCCGCCTTCCGACAGGCCCGTGCGGGCCTCCTCGATGGCGGTCTCCAGCAGGGCGGCGTAATCGACGTTGACCAATGTGCTCATGGCCCGAGCATACGCGATCGACGTGGGCGATGAGGAGGCCGGTCAGCGCTTCGGCAGCACCGCGACGCGGGTGCCGGCGAGAAGGTCCTGCAACGCGCGGCGATCGCGATCGACCAGGCAATACAACATGCCGGTGCCGACCAGCAGCAGGCCCAGCGTCGCGTAGAGGAAGCGCAACCAGGCCAGGCCGAAGCCGATGTCGCCGCCGTCCGACCGTTCCAGGCGCAGTCGCCACGGCCGCATGCCCAGCGTCTGGCCACCCTGCCGCCAGGACAGTGCGTAATACATGCCGGTGGCGATCCAGAGCCCGGCGTACAGGGCGCTCTGTGCCCACCAGTTCTGTACGCGGACTTCGCCATCGACGATCGCCGAGCCGACCGGTCCGTGATTCAGCGCCACGGCAACGATGGTGATGAATACCCACAGGCCGATCAGCGCCAGCAGGTCGTAGCCGAAGGCGCACAGGCGCCGCCAGAGCGGGGCAGCAGGAAGACGATCGTCCACGGGACTTGGCAAGGGCAATGCGGGGCGGGGACCATACTGCAGATGTTTCCCGCCTGCACGCCTCGGTCCACCGCTGCGTGCGCGTTGCCTCCGGACCCCTGCATGACCCCAGTACACGACAAGCCGGCGCTGCCGCTGCCGCCGTTGCCGGAGGGCGAGGCGGCGCTGGTCGAGCGCTTCCTCGACCAGTACTGGGCCGAGAGCGGCGCCAGCGCGAACACGCTCGCCGCGTACCGCCAGGACCTGAACGGCTATGCGCGCTGGCTCGCGGGCCGCGCGCGCAGCCTGGCCTCGTTCGGGCGCGCCGATCTCTACGATTTCCTGGCCGCCCGCCTGGATGCCGGCTACCAGGCGCGCAGCAACGCCCGTCTGCTGTCCGGGCTGCGGCGCTTCTGCCAGTGGCAACTGCGCACCGGTGCGATCGCCGTCGATCCGACCGCGCTGGTCGACGGGCCGCGCCTGCGTCGAGGCCTGCCGAAGGCGCCCGGCGAAAGCGAGATCGAGGCCCTGCTCGCCGCGCCCGACCTCGATCTTCCCGAAGGCCTGCGCGACAAGGCGATGCTCGAGCTGATGTACGCCACCGGCCTGCGGGTGTCCGAACTGGTGGGCCTGGAGCTGGCCCAGGTGAACCTGCGACAGGGCGTGCTGCGGGTCACCGGCAAGGGCGGGAAGGAGCGGCTGGTGCCCATCGGCGACGAGGCGGCGCATTGGTTGCAGCGTTATCTGGCCGAAGCGCGGCCCGGGCTGACGGGTCGGACGTCCGTGCAGCAGCTGTTCGTCGGCACGGGCGGGGGCGTGCTCACCCGCCAGGCCTTCTGGACTGTCGTCAAGCGCCACGCCGTGCTCGCCGGCATCCGCAGCGACCTCTCGCCGCACGGCCTGCGCCATGCCTTCGCCACCCATCTGCTCAACCGCGGCGCCGATCTGCGCGCCCTGCAATTGCTGCTCGGACACGCCAGCCTGTCGACCACGCAGATCTACACGCTGGTGGCGCGGGAAGGGCTGAAGCGCCTGCACGCCCGGCATCATCCGCGTGGCTGAGGGCGCGCCGGGAGCGCGGAAGGGGGGCCGGCAAGGCGCTGTTTTCGCCCGCCGGGTCCAAGCCGGGCTAGAATCGCCCCGCCCGTCGCGCTGGAACCAATCGCGCCCGCGGCTGTCCGACGTATTCCCGACCCTCCGGAACCCTGCACATGATGAAGCCCCTTGTCCTGGCCAGCCTGTTTGCGGCCGCCTCCTTTTCCGCCCAGGCCGACGACAAGGTCGTGCGCGAAGCCATCCAGAACCTGGTGCCCAATGCCAGCATCGACAGCATCGCCGAGTCGACGCTGCCGGGTTTCTATGAAGTGAGCCTCGGCGGGCAGCTCGTCTACGTCACCACCGACGGCCGCTACCTGGTGCAGGGCAACGTCTACGATATCGAGAACAAGGTCGACCTCACCGAGCAGAAGCGCAATGGCGCGCGGCTCGCCGCCCTGGCTGAAGTGCCGCGCGAGCGTCGCATCGTGTTCGAACCCAAGGAGGTCAAGCACCGCATCACCGTCTTCACCGACATCGATTGCGGCTACTGCCGTCGCCTGCACCAGGAAATGGCGGACTACAACGCCCGCGGCATCGCCGTGGAATACCTGTTCTATCCGCGGTCCGGACTCGGCAGCGAATCCTTCCAGAAGGCCGTGAACGTCTGGTGCGCGCCGGACCGCAATGCCGCCATGACCCGCGCGAAGGCCGGCGAGACGCTGGAAAAGCGCGAATGCGACAATCCCATCGCACAGGACTTCCAGCTCGGCCAGCAGATCGGCCTGACCGGCACGCCGGCGCTGATCGCCGAAGACGGCACCTTGCTGCCGGGCTACATGCCGGCCGATGCATTGTTGCAGCGCCTGGATGGCCTGAAGCAGGCCGTCGCCGCGAAGTGACGCGCGACGACGCTGTCGGCCCTGCACCCCGGAAGGCCCGCGACAGCGGGCCTTTCGCATTGTCGGTCCGGGAGTGGCTGCAGGCAGCGTGCGAAAGCCGATGACCGGCCGGTGCACGCTCGCCCGCCGGCGACGCCTGCCGGAGGCCGGCCAGGACCGGCCTCGGCTATCCTATTGCGCCTTCACGGCCCGACCTCGCCCGAATGATCGTCCTGCACGGCGCCGATGCGCTTTCCCCGTTCCGCCTCGAGCGTCTGAACCTCGCGCTTGAACAGGCCGGCCTGATGGTGCGCGTTGCCGGTACGTACTGGCGTTACTACGTCGATCTCGACACCCGCGAGGATGCCGGGCCGCTGGCGCGCATCGGCCGCATCGTCGAAGGCCGCCCGGTGCAGGCCGGTGATGACCAGCCCGGCGACGTCCACGTGGTGCCGCGGCTGGGCACGATCTCGCCCTGGTCGTCGAAGGCGACGGACATCCTGCGCGGCTGCGGCCTGCCGGTGCAACGCATCGAACGCGGACTGTGCCTGCGCCTGCGCGGCGTCGTCGGCACGCTGCCCGCGGCGGCGCAGCCGATCCTGCATGACCCGATGACGCAGACACTGCTGGAGCAGGCGCCCACCGCTTCGGCACTGTTCTCCAGCGAGGCGCCGCGTCCGCTGGTTTCGATCGCCCTGTCCGACCTGGCGACAGCGAACCGGACCCTGGGCCTGGCGCTGAGCGCCGACGAGATCGACTACCTGCGCGACCGCTACACCGAACTGGGGCGGGATCCGTCGGATGCCGAACTGATGATGTTCGCGCAGGCCAACTCCGAGCATTGCCGGCACAAGGTCTTCAACGCGACGTGGACCCTGGATGGCCAGCCGCAGTCGCAGTCGCTGTTCGGGATGATCCGCAATACGCACGCGGTGACGCCGGACGGCACGCTGTCCGCGTACAGCGACAACGCCGCCGTCATCGAAGGACACGTTGCCGCCCGTATTCGCGTCGATCCGGCGTCCGGCGAGTTCGTGCGCCAGCGCGAGGCGGCGCCCTACGCGATCAAGGTCGAGACCCACAACCATCCCACGGCGATCGCGCCGCACCCCGGTGCCGCGACCGGCGCCGGCGGCGAGATCCGCGACGAAGGCGCCGTCGGCCGCGGCGGCAAGCCCAAGGCAGGCCTCGCCGGCTTCTCGGTGTCGCATCTGCGGATTCCCGGCCATCCCGAACCCTGGGAACAGGCGCGTCCGACGCCGCCGGGTTACGCCAGCGCCTTCGAGATCATGCGTGACGGCCCGATCGGCGCCGCCGCCTACAACAACGAATTCGGCCGACCCTGCCTGGCGGGTTATTTCCGCAGTTTCGAACTGGCGGAGAGCGACACGCTGGTGCGCGGCTATGACAAGCCGATCATGATCGCCGGCGGGCTTGGTGCCGTGCGTCCCGGTCACGTCGCCAAACAGCGCGTGCAGCCGGGCGACGCGGTGATCGTGCTCGGCGGTCCGGCGATGCTGATCGGCCTCGGCGGGGGCGCGGCCTCCTCGAAGGCGGCGGGCGAAAGCGCGGAGCTCGACTTCGCGTCGGTGCAGCGTGACAACCCGGAAATGCAGCGGCGCTGCCAGGAAGTCATCGACGCCTGCATGGCGCTCGGCGAGGCCAATCCGATCGTCGCCATCCACGATGTCGGCGCCGGCGGTCTCAGCAATGCCGTGCCGGAGCTGCTGCACGACGCCGGCGTCGGTGGTCGCTTGGACCTGGCTGCGCTGCCCTGCGCCGATCCCGCGCTCAGTCCGATGGAGCGCTGGTGCAACGAATCCCAGGAGCGCTATGTGCTCGCGGTGGCGCCCGCCGATCTGAAGCGTTTCGCCGCCCTCTGCGATCGCGAGCGCGCGCCCTTCGCGGTGCTGGGCGAGGCGACTGCCGAGGAGCACCTGCTGCTGCAGCATCCCGTCGTCGGCGCGGTGATCGACCTGCCGATGCAGGTGTTGTTCGGCAAGCCGCCGAAAATGCATCGCGACAGCCACCACCGGCCGGCGGGCAGGGAAGCGGCGGACGTCGCCGGCATCGACCTGGCGGAGGCGCTGCCTCGCGTGCTGTCGCTGCCGACGGTTGGCCACAAGGGTTTCCTGGTCACGATCGGCGACCGTACCGTCGGCGGGCTGTGCGCGCGCGACCAGATGGTTGGCCCCTGGCAGGTGCCCGTCGCCGATTGCGCCGCCACGCTGGCCGATTTCGACGGCCACGCCGGCGAAGCCATGGCGATGGGCGAGCGCACTCCGCTGGCATTGATCGATGCCGCCGCGAGCGCGCGCATGGCGGTCGGCGAAGCACTGACGAACCTGATGGCGGCGCCGGTCGTCCGCCTGCAGGACATCAAGCTGTCGGCGAACTGGATGGCGGCGGTGTCGCATCCGGGCGAGGACGCGGCGCTGTACGACGCCGTGCGCGCGGTCGGCATGGAACTGTGCCCGGCGCTTGGCCTGTCGATTCCAGTCGGCAAGGATTCGATGTCGATGCAGGTGCAGCATGGCGCCGCCGCGACGGTGTCGCCGGTGTCGCTGATCGTGTCCGCCTTCGCCCGCATCGACGACGTCCGCGAGGTGTTGACGCCGCTGCTGGCGGTCGATGCACCCAGCGACCTGTGGCACATCGACCTGTCGGCCGGTCGCGCCCGCCTGGGTGGCTCCTGCCTGCTGCAGGCCTGGGGTCGCCGCGGCGGCGATGCACCCGATCTCGACGAGCCCGAGCGCATGCGCCGTCTGTTCGCGCTGCTCGCGCAAGCGCGCAGCCGGGACCTGCTGCGCGCCTATCACGACGTATCCGACGGTGGCCTGCTGGTGGCGCTGGCGGAAATGGCCTTTGCCAGCCACTGCGGACTCGACATCGACCTGTCGCATGCCGGCGCGAACAGCCTGGCCGCCGCCTTTGCCGAAGAGCTGGGCGTGGTCGTGCAGGTGCGGCGACAGGATCGCGCCGCGTTCGAGCGCCTGCTCGGCGAGCATTCGCTGTTCGAGCTGGCGCGACCGGTGGCGACGCCGATCGCCGAGCCGGTGCTGCGCCTGTCCACCGGCGACCACGTCGAACAGTGGAGCTGGACGTCGCTGATGCAGGCCTGGACGCGCACCACGCACGCCATGCAACGGCTGCGCGACGAGCCGCGCTGCGCCGACGAGGAACAGCTCGCGCGCTGCGACCTCACCGAGCCGGGCATCCAGCCGCTGCTGACCTTCGATCCGGACGACGACATCGCGGCGCCGTACATCGCCCGCGGCACGCGCCCTGCGGTGGCGATCCTGCGCGAACAGGGCGTCAACGGCCAGATCGAGATGGCCGCCGCGTTCGAGCGTGCCGGCTTCAGGCCGATCGACGTGCACATGAGCGATCTGGCCGAAGGACGGCGTGATCTTTCCGCTTTCGCCGGATTGGCCGCCTGTGGCGGGTTTTCCTATGGCGACGTGCTCGGCGCCGGCCGCGGCTGGGCGACGGCGATCCTGGAGAACCCGGCACTGCACGACATGTTCGCGGCGTTCTTCGCGAATCGCGACCGCTTCGCGCTGGGCGTCTGCAACGGCTGCCAGATGCTGTCGCAGCTGCGCGCGATCATTCCCGGCAGCCGTCACTGGCCGGCGTTCATGCGCAACCGTTCCGAGCAGTACGAAGCGCGCCTGTCCCAGGTCGAAGTCGCCGATTCGCCCTCCTGGTTCTTCCAGGGCATGGCCGGCAGCCGCCTGCCGGTGGTCGTCGCCCACGGCGAGGGCCGCGCCGACTTCACGGTGACCGGCGCCAACGCCGCACAGGCGCAGGTCTGCCTGCGCTTTGTCGACAGCCACGGCGCCGTCGCCTCGGCCTATCCGGCCAACCCGAACGGTTCTCCCGCCGGCATCACCGGGCTGTGCAACGAGGATGGCCGGGTGACGATCCTGATGCCCCATCCCGAGCGCGTTTTCCGCAGCGCCCAGATGAGCTGGTCGCCCGCCGGTTGGGGCGAGGCCTCGCCCTGGTTGCGGCTGTTCCGCAACGCCCGCAAGGCGGTGGGGTGATGCACGACGATACCGGTACGCGCCCGCTGCGACGGCTCGTGCTGGCCGCCACGCTGTGGCTGCCGGCGATGTTCTTCGTCTGGGTGTACTGGTCCAGCGTTTTCGCGCTGCCGGCGACCTCGATGGCGCGCACCGTGCTCGAACGCGGATTCGGCGATATCTTCAGCGCCACGTACCTGGGATTCCCGCGTGGCATCGTGGCTGCCGAGGGCGGTTTGCCGGTGCAGCCCGGTACGCCGATGGAAGGGGCCACCGCGCGCGACGACCACGTCGTCGTCGTGCGCTTCGCCGAGAATGCGATGCCGGCAGCCATGCTGGCGGAGAAGCGGCAGAGCGGCGAAGAGCCGCTGGCCATGGTCAATTCCATGATCTACGGCTATGGCCTGGCGCTGATCTGGGGGCTGGTGCTGGCGACGCCCTTGCGGGCGCGGCAGCGCTGGATGCAGATGGCCCTGGGCTGGCTGGCCATCGCTTTCGTGCAGGCCTTCGGGGTGGTCACCGGAGCGCTGGCGAACGCCTTGCAGTTCCTCGGCAGCGACAGTCTGCGCGCCAATGGACTGAACCCCGAGCTTGTCGCCGGGCTCTACCAGTTCGGTTATCTCATCCTGCCAGCGGTGGTGCCGGTGGTACTGTGGATGCTGATGAACCGCCGGTTCATCGAGTCGCTGGTCGCCACAGCGGAACCCTCGGCCGCGTTGCCGGTCAATGCCCATCCCGATGGTGGCCCTGCGTCCGCCAACGATGTCGAGAAGTCCTGATATGTCGGCTGTATTGCCTGAATCCGAGTTCCCGCCGGCGCCGCCGGGCACCGACGAGCACGAGGTGCACATCTGCGCCGTGCTGGTCGAGCGTGGTCGCCTGAAGGAAACCGACCTGGTTCGTGCGCGGCGCCTTCACGAGGAGTCCGGCGGCAGCCTGGTCGCCCTGCTGACGCGCCTGGGGCTGGCATCGGAACGCGATGTCGCCGAAGCCATCGCCACGGTGCTCGACCTGCCATTGAAGTCGTCCAAGGACGCGCCGGAATCGCCGCCGGAGAACATCCAGCTGCCGCTGCGTTTCCTCAAGCAGCACCACGTCGTGCCGATCGGCGAAGGCGAGAACACCGTCGAGTTGCTGGTCGCCGATCCGCAGGAAGACTATCCGGTCCAGGCGGTGAGCCTGGCCACCGGCCGGACCGTACAGGTCGCGGTGGCGCTGCGTTCGGAGATCGACGACCTGATCGAGCGCTATTACGGCCAGGGCCGCTCCGCGCTGGGCACCATTGTCGAAAGCCTGAGCGAGGACGGCTCGCGCGGCGAGGACGACGTCGAGCACCTGCGCGACCTCGCTTCAGAGGCGCCGGTCATCCGCCTGGTCAACATCATCATCCAGCGCGCCGTCGAAGGCCGCGCCAGCGACATCCACATCGAGCCGTTCGAGAACCGCCTGAAAGTGCGCTACCGCATCGACGGCGTGCTGCACGAGGTCGAATCGCCGCCGGCGTCGAGCACCGCCGCGGTGATCTCGCGCGTCAAGATCATGGCCAAGCTCAACATCGCCGAGCGTCGCCTGCCGCAGGACGGCCGCATCATGCTGCGCGTGCAGGGCAAGGAACTGGACCT
>CAZYHP010000034.1:0-26171 GCA_964647135.1 uncultured Rhodanobacteraceae bacterium | reverse complement strand
CCTTCGACGAGCCGGCCGCGCGCCACGTGCAGGTCGCCGAGATGGTGATCGAGCGTGCCAAGCGCCTGGTCGAGCACAAGAAGGACGTCGTCATCCTGCTCGACTCGATTACCCGACTCGCGCGTGCCTACAACACCGTGGTTCCCAGCTCCGGCAAGGTGCTGACCGGCGGTGTCGATGCCAACGCCCTGCAGCGCCCGAAGCGCTTCTTCGGCGCCGCACGCAATGTCGAGGAAGGTGGATCGCTGACCATCATCGCCACGACACTGGTCGATACCGGCTCGAAGATGGACGAAGTGATCTACGAGGAGTTCAAGGGCACCGGCAACATGGAAGTGCACCTGAATCGCCGCATCGCCGAGAAGCGCGTGTATCCGGCCATCGACATCAACCGTTCCGGCACCCGCCGCGAAGACCTGCTGATCGATGCCGACCTGCTGCAGAAGATCTGGATCCTGCGCAAGCTGGTGCATCCGATGGACGAGATCTCGGCCAGCGAGTTCATCCTCGACAAGATGAAGACCACCAAGACCAACGAGGAGTTCTTCGCCTCGATGCGTCGCTGATCCACCCGGATCGACCGCAGGCGCCGCACCCCCGGGCCGGCGCCATGCGCAACGGCTTGCGGTTACACTTCCGGATCCCAAGCCGGACATCCACCATGGCTGCCTTGAACGAATTGCCCGCCGAGGACTTCGAAGCTCTCGTCGACCAGACGTTGGTGCTGGCCTCGGACTGCGGCCGCATTGACTGCCGGGTGGAAAGTGTCTGGCGCAGTCCGTTGCCGACCGGCCGCGACCTGCCGGGCTTCTCGGTGTTCCTGCGTGGGCCTGCCGACCAGGCAATGAGCCAGGGCGTCTATACACTTCACCATCCCGCACACGGCGAGCTCGACCTGTTCCTGACCCCGGTCGCGCTCGATGCCCAGGGCATGCGTTACGAGATCGTTTTCAACTGATCCTGCGGCTGAAGCGCATCAAGCAAAACCAACGCGCTCGTTTCCCAGCGCAGGTCCGCGGTGGCGCAACGCGCAAGGCCGGCGCAGGAATGGTGGCGATACACGTCGGGGTCCCGGTACAGCCTCGCGATCGCATCGGCGGCGGCCTGTATGTCAACTTCACCGAGGCGCAAGGGTGAGTAGTCGCTGCGCGCCGGCTTGACCGGGACCAGCACCGCGCTCTCTCCCCACAACTCCCGCAGCGCGGGATGGGCCGGCACCAGTTGCGGCGCGCCCGTTGCCGCATGTTCGAAACTCACCAGTCCGAATCCCTCCCCGAGACTGGTGTTGAGGCCGACCGCCGCGGCGTTGTAGAGGCGGTTGAGCCCGGCATCGGACACCGGTCCCGGCCGTGGCGGCCACCAGATGACACGATCGGGGATACCCAGCGCGCGGGCCTGTTCGCGCAGCGGCTCGACAAACTGCGGAAACGACCAGGCCTGGTGCAGGCAGAGCGCGACCTCATCCGGCAAGTCGCGGCTTGCGAGAGCGAACGCTTCCAGACTGAGATCGATCCGCTTGCGTGGATCCGGACGACTGGCGTTGAGCACGACCCATGTGGGAGCCGGCAGGTCGAACTGCGCCTGCGCCCGCAGCATCCGTTCCTTGATGGACGTCCCGTTCGAATCGGGCGTGAAGGCCGCAAGATCGACGCCGTGACCGGCTACCGAAACCGGAATCGGCAGGTCGAGGGCCGCGAGTCCGCGCGAAAGCTCATGCGCGGCATGTCGCGTATAGGTGAAAAGTCGCGTGAATCCGGCCAGACCGGCGAGCACAGACGGATCGATGATATCGCCGTCGAGCGGCAGGTATCCGTACAGGGGCACGTCACCGGCCACAGCGAGCAGCTCACGCGGGTAGTGTTCGAGATACCAGGGATCGTTCAACGCCAGCACGAGGTCCGGCGCCAGCTGATCCCAGGCGAGGCGGGCCGCGTACGCGCCCATCATGTCGCCGCCACGCAGGTTGGTGGGCAGCAGACGCACGTTGCCGGCAAGCAGGGTGGGCTCGCCTTGGTAGCCGACGCCCATCCAGGTCACGCGGAAGCGCGCTGCCAGCCACGGCAGCAGGGCCTCAAGCACGCGCGTGAATCCGGTGCCCGGCCGATACCATCCGAACAGCAACAGGTGCGGCAGCGTGCTGGCGGCACCGGCCGACCCGACATCGATCACCGGCGCCGCCTGCGTGGGCATCACTAGTTCTGGAGTTGTACGGGTGTGTAGGTCGTCTTGCCGGCAATGGTCATCGGCATCAACTGCACGGTAATGATGGGTCCAACGCCCGCACCGCCGGCAACCAGGCTCGCTTCGAAGCCGGGGATATTGCCGTCGCCGAGCACACCGACCAGGGCATAGGCGTAGGTTCCCAACGAGCCGCAGTTGAACTGCGTTGCGATCTGCTCGACGCGGCGCAGTTCACGACCGCCGCCATTGATGTCGAGGAAATTGAACAGGTCGCCTTGCGGAGGATTGTTCAATCCAACACCCAGGGTTGCCAGCGCAAGGATGTAGTCGCTGGAGTTGAAGCCCCCCAAGTCGGGGACCTGCGTCGGCGAGGTCTGAACCTGGTTGTACACCACGGACAGGTTGCTGCGGTCGATGACCACGAACCAGAAACCGCCCTGGCCCCGTTGGGTGAGGATGTTCTTGCCAATACCCATTTGCGCCCAGTAATACTGGTTGTTGGGAGTCGCGATGACTGACAGTGGTACGGAATCTGCGCTCATTTGAGTGTCCTTCGGAAAGGTGCAACTTTGACCGTGCGGTGGGCGCACGGACCCCGGGGAGGAGGGTTGGGACCGACCGCGCGCCCCCGCTGCAGTCCGGCCATTCGGCTTCAGCCGGCAACGGCTGCGCGGTGCTTCGCACCCGACGCAGCCACGTCGCGGCTCATGAAATGATAGAAACCGCGTTCTTCACGGCTGACGAATCCCAGGCGCTGGTATAGCCGCATGGCGGGATTGAAAGGCTCGACGTGGAGCGTCATCGGCAGGCCCAGGCGATCGCTCCAGTCGATCAGACGCTGGAACAGCGCCGAACCCAGGCCCTGGCCGCGACATGCCGGTTCGAACGTCACTTCCATGAGGCGCACTTCCGCCGCCACCCGCTGGATGTAGATGCGCCCGATCCGGATACCGTCACGCTCGATGACGAGGAACGCGGCGCCCGGATAATGCAAACGATAGTGCGTGCGTTGCGCGGTGAACTGCTGCGTCACGAACGCCTGCTTCTGCGCATCCGTCCAGTCGACACGGGCAAGCTCGGCCGCCCGTGTCGTTGCGTAGAGGTCACGCAGGAAAGGAATATCGTCATCGGACTCCAATCGCAGCGTCAGGCCGGCGGGTCGACCGCCCCAGGCCTCGCCGAGTACTGACAGCACTTCATGTCCGCCCTGCTCGACGGCCCGCTCTGGTCCCACCGCACGTCCTCCCTTCCTCGCCCGCGACTGCGGTCGCCCTGCAAACCCGCCCTCAGGAACGCGGCGGGAAGATCCCCTGCAGCGCAATGCAGAAGTTCAGCGCCAGATACGGCTGCATGTTGTTGTGCGGCTGGCTGCCGCCGGCCTGGCCGATCGCCTGCGGGGCCAGATTCGCACCGGCGGTGGTCTGGTAGAGCGTGCCACCCGTTGACGGCGCGTAGCTCGCGGTTGGACTGACGATATTCACATCACCGTTGTCCTGGGTGGCCGCCTGCAGGGCGTGGCTGTGCATGGGCATCTCGCTCTCCAGCAAGGTCACCGACTCGGCGCCGCCCTGCTCACCCAGAAAGTGCTGCGAAAGCCCCGACCCCTGACCCGGCTGCATGGGCGCGCGACCCTGCATGTCCGGCAGGGCGAATGTCGATTTCCCGTTGCCGCCATAGGTGGTTCCAAGCAAGGAAAACAGCGCCGTGTTCTGGGAGATCGGCATCAACTGGCCATTGCAGAAAGCCCAACCTGTCGGCGGAAAATTGAAGCCGAAAATGCGGATCTCTGCGACGAATTGATCTGACATGTCGGAATCCTTTCTCAGTTCTGTGAAGGGAAAATGCCGAAGAGGGAGATGATGAAATTCACGCACAGGTATGGCTGCATGTTTTCGTGCGGCTGCGACCCGCCCACCGGCGTGATCGCCGCGGCATTCATCAGGCCATCCGGAGCACCGTTGAGATAGGGCGTGATGTTCTGCATGTTGGCGGTGACGTTGTTCGCCGCGTTGACCTGGGTGCCGTTCTGGGAAATCGCCGCATAGGCGTGGGTATGACCGGGGATCTGCGACACGGTCACCGTAACGGTTTCCACGCCCGCCATTTCGCCTATCAGATAGTTATTGCCGCTGGGCCCGGTGCCCTGGTGGAGAGGCAGTCGTCCACTCAGATCCGGCAATGCGAAGGTGCTTTGCCCATCTCCACCGTAAGTGGTTCCGATCAGATTGAATAGCGCCTCGTTTTCCGAAATAGGAACAAGCTGCCCTTCGCAGAACATCCATCCGGCCGGCGCAAAATTTCCGGCGAACATGCGGATTTCACCAATGTATGGTTGTGACATGACGGAGGGCCTCAGTTCTGGCTCGGGAAGATACCCTGCAACGCGATGCAGAAGTTCAGCGTCAGATAGGGCTGCATGTTGGTGTGCGGCTGGCTTCCGCCGACCGATCCGATCGTCTGCGGATGCATGGTCGTCATGGTGCCGGCGTTCGGCGGCAGGTAGCCGTTGTTAGCGCCGCCGAGGAAATTCCCCGTCGGCACGGCGGTTCCTCCGCTGGCCGCGGAAGAAACGTTGGCGAAGTGAACATGCGTCGGAATCTGCGCCTGGGTCAGGGTCACCGCCTCCGCTCCGGAGGCTTCGCCCTGGGAATGGCCATTGCCAACGTGGATGGGCACGCGCCCGCGCAGGTTGGGCAGGGCGAAGTTCGTCTGGCCGTTGCCGCCATAATTAGTCCCGAGCAGGGCGAACAGCGCCTGGTTCTGGTTGATGGGCAGCAACTGTCCATTGCACATTGCCCACCCTCGCGGCGGAAAGTTGAAGCTCATCAGCCTGATTTCAGCAAGAAACGGCGTGGCCATCTCACATCCTCATGTTTGAAGGGCGGGGCATCGGAACGTCATGGCAGCGGGCAGGCGGCACCGCCAACAAAGCCGCCGCCAGGAGGCGCCTCCACGGCCGCGCTGCCCGTAGCAGGGGCGCCCAGGGCAGCGCCCACGAAACCCAATACCGCTGAAATATCGGTATTGAGACCGGGGTAACCCGGCAGCCGCACCGTGGTGGCTTGGCGCTGGCGCAGGCGGTAATCGGTGCCGCCATTCCGGCCCGATCCGGTAATCAGGTTGGCACCGATGCTGACGCAGCTCTGGAAGCTGTCGCCGGGGGTCACGCCATTGTTCAGATGCAGCCCCTGGAACACCAGCGGAACGGCCGGGTTGTTGCCGGGGTTGGCGATCGTGTTGCCCGTAAGGGTGACGTTGAAAGTGCCCCCGGTTGCGACACCGGCGCCGGCCTGCAGGTGGATGCCCTGGTTGTTGTACTGGCGCACCTGGTTGCCCATCACCTGCATGGTGACGTCGCCGCCACCGCCCCAATGATGGATCTTCAGACCATCCCCTTCGCGGGAACCGGAATTGGGCGTGGCTGCGACACCGATCATGTTGTTGATGAAATGCCCGCGCAGGCTGCCGGTGCCGAGGCCCTTGCCGATCAGCACCGCGTGTCCGACCGAGTCGCGGAAACTGTTGTTCTCCATCCGCAGCGTGAAGGCACCCGAATTCTCGGCACCGAGGGTCACGCCGCCACCACCGGTGGCGATGGCCGCATGGTTGTTGCTCAGGGTGTTGCCGGTGAATACCAGGTCGGCCGAGCCACTGGTCGGCACGTTCATCTGGAACAGGTCTCCACGCGCGGAGGTGAACTGGCTGTTTTCGATCGTGGCATTCACCACAGCGGTGCCGTTGGCGCCGATGAAAAGGCTGTCGTTGCCGGAGGCGGCGTGGTTGGCACCGAAGTTCACGCTGCTGAACGTGATCCGGTTAAGCGTGCCGGAGGTATTGAGCAGGTTGAAGTTGTCCTCGAAGCCACCGCTGATGGCGCTGTTCGCCACCGTCGCCGACCCGGTCAGGTTGTCGAACCGGATACTGCCTTCGTCCTGGGCCGCGCTGTTGCCGTTGCTGCCGTTGATGACGCTGTTACGCAGCTCGAAGCCGACGACGTTGCTGCCACGGATGGCGAAGTTCTGGAAGTCGTTCAACTGCATCCAGTTGAGCCGGACCGCCTGCGTATTGTCGAGATAGATGCCGATGCCGGTAAGGGGGTCTCCATCACCACCCGTCTTGTTCTGGATGGTGCCGCCGGAGCCGGCCACACCATTGCCGGAAACCGTGAGTCCGCCCGCCGCACCCGTGTTCGACAGATGGATTCCGGTCGCCGTACCGCCATTGGACGAGATGGTGCGGAATTCGAGCCGGTTGACGCCGATGTTGGTGCCATTGACTTCCAGCGCCCTGCCGATCGAGGCTTGCAGGGTGTTCACCAACGAACCGGTTGCGGCCGGATTGCAGGGATTTTCGTCGCAGACCTCAACCGTGCCGCCACCGGTAGCAATGAAGGCCGGATTGGCGCCGGTCGACAGGCTGAGACCGCCGGCGAGCCGGATGGTCGCGCCACCATTGGCGACCAGACGGACACCCAGTGCGGTGCTGGTCACCTGACCGGTCAATGCGATCGTGCCACCCGTCTTGCTTTCGATGTTCAGCGGACGCTGTGCGGCAGAAGCGGTCACGGTGCCAGTGTAGGTCAACGAAGCACTGCCACCGGATACATGGAATGCGGAACCCGTGGCACCGGTCAGCGCGCCCGTTCCCAGATTGGCCGAGCCATTGACCGTGGTCAGGGCGATGTTGTTAGCGCCACTGGATGAACTGACCTCGGAGAAGGCGTTGAGCCCGGCGATCTCGGCGAGCGTGCCATTGGTCAGCGCGAGCGCCTGGCCCGTACCGGTGATGCGGTTCTCACCCAGCGTCAGTGTTCCGAACGCACTGCCGGAGATAGCTGCGCCCGTGGTGTTGCCGAAGTGGATGCCGCGGATGGTGTTCGCCGAGGCCAGATTGACACCATTGGACGCGCCGGCGGTCGTGGTGATGGTCGGCTGCACGCCCAGTGTCGGACGGACCACGCTGAGCGCCGGCGGCGTGATGCCGAACAGGGCATCGAAGCTCGCCGCCGTCGCCCCCTGGCCGATCAACTGCTGGCCGTCGAGCAGCGTGACGCCACCGGTATGGTTGCCACTGAACACGAAGATCCGTGCATTGGTACCGGCGGCTGCGGCGGCCGCAGTCAGCGTCTGCAGCGGACGCAGCAGGGTGCCGTCGCCCCCGGCTGCGGCAGTGGCGTCGACGAACCAGATCGCCGGACCGGAGAGCTGGATCGTGACCGGCGTCGTCGAACACGCCGAAGGCATCGGCACGCCGGAATCGCAGATCTGCACATCGATGCTGTCGGTCGTCAGCGTATTGCTCGCCGGCGGATGGTAGGTCCAGCTGCCATCGGCGACGATGGTGTAGCGACCACCTTCGGCGCTGGCGGCGTCGGTCACGGCCGTCACCGAGAACGGCGCTGCACCCGGACCATCCACGTCGGTGACATTGGCGAGCAGGTTGTAAGCATGAGCGGCCGGCACGGTGATCGGTATGTGGCGATGCACCTGCACGTTGGTCGGCAGCACGGCGACCGGTGGATCGTTGACAGGCTGCACGGTGATGGTGAACGGCACCGGCCCAAATTGGTTGATGCCGCCATTGGCGGTACCGCCGTTGTCCTGCAGGATCACCGAGACGTTGGCCACGCCCGAGGCATTGGCCGCCGGCGTGAAGCCGAGGTTGCCGGTCGGACTGATGGCCGGCTGCGCCGAGAACAGTGCCGGGTTGTCGGTGCTGACGAGGAACGTGAGGACCTGGCCGCCGCCATCGCCATCATCGATCGCGGTCGCCCATGCGCTGTTCTGCGCGCCGGAATCCTCGAGGACGTTGACGTTGCCGCCGGGCGAGAAGCTGGGGGCATCGTTCACGCCGGTGACGGTGATCGTGAAGGTGTGGCTGACGCTGTCGATACCGCCATCGGCGGTGCCGCCGTCGTCACGTAAGGTCGCGGTGATGGTCGCGGTGCCGTACGCGCCGGCCGCCGCCTGGTAGGACAGCGTCCCGGTGCCGGTGTCGATCGCGGGACCGCTGGTGAAGCTCAGCGTCGAATCGATGCTGTCGACGACGAGGGTGAAACCCAACAGCGTCTGGCCGGATTCATTGGCCGGACCGGTGGTCATGCCACTGGCGAAACCGGTGACGGTCTGCGCACCGGCATCTTCCAGCGACGCCGGCGCGGCAGCCGGCACCGAGAAGGTCGGCGCATCGTTGACGGCCTGCACGGTGATATCGAACGTCACCGCATCCGAGGTGTCGTCGCCACCGTTGGCGGTGCCGCCATCGTCATGGAGGACCAGCGTGATCGACGCCGTACCGAAGGCATCCGCAGCGAGCGCGAAGCTCAGGTTGCCGGTGGTCGCGTCGACGGCCGGGGCGGTGGCGAACAGGGTCGGATTGCTGTTGTTCTGGACGATGAAGTCGAGCGACTGCACTTCATCCAGGTCGCCGTCGCCGATCGCGGTGGCCCACGGCTGGTTGTAGGCGGGTGCGTCCTCGTTGACCGAAACATTGCCACCCGGCGTGAAGACCGGCGCCGAGTTGACGCCCTGCACTTCGATGGTGAACGACTGCAGCGCCGAGGTGTCGATACCGCCGTTTGCGGTACCGCCGTTGTCGCTGAGCTGGACGCTCACGGTCGCCGTACCGGACGTATCGGCCTGCGGTGTATAGGTCAGCGTTCCCGTGCCGGGATGGATCGCCGGCTGCGATGCGAAGGCCAGGCTGCCAGTGAGACCGGTCACCGTCACGTTGAACGTCAACACCTGTCCGGACTCGTCGGCAGGGCCGGCGACGATGTCCTGCGCGAATGCGCTGACCGTCTGGGCGCCGGTGTTTTCCTGCACCGCTGGCGCCGTCGCCGGGATCGTGAAACCAGGTGCGTCGTTCACCGCCGTGACGGTGATGTCGAAGGTGACGGACGGCGATGTGTCGTTGCCGCCATTCGCCGTGCCGCCATCGTCCTGCAGCGCCACGGTCACGCTGGCGACGCCATTGGCATCGGCGGCAGGCGTGAAGGTCAAGGTGCCATCGGCCGCCAGAGTCGGACCGGCGGCGAACAGCGCCGCATTGCTGTTGCCCTGGATGACGAAGCTCAGATTCTGGCTGCCGTCATCGCCGTCGTTCATGCCGGTCGCCCAGCCGGCGATCGACTGCGCGCCTGCGTCTTCGAGCACGGTCGGGTCGGCGCCCGGCGTGAACGCGGGCGGCGAGTTGACGCCGGCCACGGTCACCGTGGCGATGGCCGCCACGGATGTGTCGCCTTCGGCATCCTGGGCGATGAACTCGATCACACGCGCCGTCTCGTCCGGATTGTTGGAGAGATTGGTGTAACTGGCGGTGCGCAGCACGGACTGGTAGACCGCAGGCGAAGCGGCGCCGGTCAGCGACAACACGCCGCCGGCATAGCCCGAGGCCAGGCCGCTGCCGGTGGTGTCGACCTGCAGCGATTCGTCGGCACCGTCAAGCAGGTTGGTGAGGGTGATGGTGGCGCTTGCCAGCTGCGCCGAGTCGATATCGGCAACCGTCATGCCTGCGGCGTCGACGATGGCCACCGGCGCACCCCCTTCCGTGAACGTGGCGCTGAAGCCGGTGCCGGCAGCCGGACCATTGAGGTCAAGCGCCGGCGGATCGTTCACGGCCGTCACCGATATCGTGAACGTCTGTGCCGCCGAGAGGTCGATGCCGCCGTTGGCCGTGCCGCCGCTGTCGCGCACGCGCACGGTGAACTGCGACGTGCCGGACATGTTGGCGGCTGCGGTGTAGCTCAGGCTGCCGTCGGCGGCAACGCTGGGCTGCACGCTGAACAGCCCGGGCGATGTGACATCGCTGACCAGGTATTCGGCCACGGTTTGACCGGACTCGTTGAAGCCGGGATCAAAGGCAGTCACCCATCCCGCCACCGTCTGCGCACCGGCATCTTCGGGCGAAGGGACCGGATCGGCAGCAGCGAACGACGGCGCATCATTCACGCCGTTGACCGTGATCGTCAGCACCTGCGCCGGCGATGAATCGACGCCGCCATTGGCGGTGCCACCGTTGTCCTGGGCCACCACGTTGAAGGTTGCCGTACCCCAGGCATCGGGAGCGGCGCTGTAGGACAGCACGCCGGCCGCGGAAATGCCCGGAGCCGCGGAGAAGGTCAGGCTCGGATCGCTGGACACCAGCGTCACGTTGAAACCCACTGTCTGCGCCGATTCATCGACGGGGCCGGCACTGATTGCCGAGGCGACAGTCACCGACTGCGCACCGGCGTCTTCGAGGCTCGGCGCCGGATCCTGCAGCGTGAACGAGGGCGCGTCGTTCACCGCGGTCACGTTGATGGTCAACACATGCGGCGGCGACGTGTCGCTGCCGCCGTTCGCGGTACCCCCGTCGTCCTGCAGGACCACGGTGACCTGCGCGCTGCCATTTGCATCGGCAGCCGGCGTGAAGGTCAGCGTCCCGGTGCCGGCGTCGATGGCCGGCCCGCTCGCGAACAGGGAAGGATTGCTGTTCGCCTGCACGACGAACGTCAGTTGCTGCGTGCCGCCATCGTTGTCGTCCATGGCGGTCGCCCAGCTGGCGACCGTATGCGCACCGATATCCTCGAGCACCGTCACATCGGCGCCCGGCGTGAAGCCCGGCGCATTGTTGACCGCCTCGACGTCGATCGTGAAGGTCTGCGCCGTGGACAGGTCGACGCCGCCATCGGCGGTGCCGCCATCGTCCCGGACGCGCACGGTGAACTGCGATGTGCCACGGGCACCGGCAGCCGGCGTGTAGCGCAGCGTGCCGCTGGCGTCGACCGTCGGCGCCGCACTGAACAGCGCGCCATTGCTGATCGAGGAAACCTGGTATTCCAGCACCGACTGGCTGGATTCGTTGGCCGGACCGGCCGTAAACGCGGCCCAGGCGGGGACTTCGGCGGGCCCGCTGTCCTGGAACACGGACGGCGGGTCGACCGCAGTGAACGAAGGCGCATCGTTGACCGGCGTGACGGTGATCGTGAAGGTGTGCGGCGCGGAGGTGTCGACGCCGCCATTGCCGGTGCCGCCATCGTCGCCAAGGACTATGGTGATGTCGGCGCTGCCATTGGCATCCGCGGCGGTCGTGAAGCTCAGCGTGCCGGCGGCATCGAGGGCCGGACCGGCGGTGAACAGGGTTGGATTGCTGTTGGACTGCACGGTGAAGGTCAGCGTCTGGCCACCGCCATCGCCGTCATCGATCGCCGTCGCCCAGTTGGCGAGGGTCTGCGCGCCGGCATCTTCCAGCACGGTGGGGGCGGCACCCGGTGTGAAGCTGGGCGCGTCGTTCACGTCGTCCACCGTGACGAGGATCGACTGCGCGGCCGACGCATCGATGCCGCCATTGGCGGTGCCGCCGTTGTCCCGCATCAGCACGGTCAAGGTCGCCGTCCCGAGCATGCCCGGTGCCGGCGTCGCGCTCAGCACGCCCGCGGGCGAAATCGTCGGGGCACTGGTGAAGAGTGCGGCGTTGTCGTTGCCGGTGATCTCGAAGGAAAGGGCCTGCCCGGCCTCGTCAGCGGGGCCGGCGGACAATGCCGTGGCGACCGTGGCGGTCTGCGCGCCACCGTCCTCGTACAGCGTGGCGTTCTGTGCCGTGAAGGACGGCGCATCGTTGACCGGCTGGATGTCGAGGCTGATGGCGGCGGCGGGCGACGAAAGCTCGCCGTCGTCGACCGTGAAAGCGAAGCTGTCGAGGCCGTTGCTGTCGGCGGCCGGGGTGTAGGTCACTTCGGCCGTGGTCGGCGACACCTGGGTGATGGCGCCCAGCGTGCCGGACGCCGGCGCCGTGGCGATCGCGAAGGTGAGGCTGGGCGATTCGTTGTCGCTGCCCGACAGCGTGACCACCAGCGGCGTGTCTTCGAAGCCACTGGCCGCGCCGGGGGTGGCGATCGGGGCATTGTTCTGCACATCGCGCACGTCGACGCGGAAGAAGAGGCGGCCGTTCTCGATGGCGACGAAGCCGGCAGTCAGGTCGATGGCGCTCTGGCCCGATGTACTGTCGCCGGTGGCATCGTTGGCGATCGGCGCCTGTGAGCCCCAGTCGCCGACCTGTCCGTCAAGGGCGAAGTTGGCGGCGATCACCAGGCCGCTTCCAAGTACCAGCATTGCCATGCTGCCCTTGCGCAGCATGGGGCGCAGCTGGCGGCTGCGCAGGACCAGGATGCAGGCGAGTATGAGGATCGCCAGGCCCGCCCAACCCAGTCCCGGTACCGGCGCCGCCGGCGCGCCGACGATGATCGCGCCGCCCCCTGCCGAGCTGCCCAGCACGTCGCTGCCGGCGGCACTTTCGGCGCCGAAATAGACCCGGAAGGGGCGCGGATAGCTCGAGCCGGTGAGCTGCTCGATGGTGGCGCCGAGTTCCACGACATCGGCGCCGGCCAAGCCGTTGTTGAGGCCGATCGGATAAGTTCCGGCGAGGCCTGTCGGACTGCCGAAGCTGCTGCCATCGCAGGTTTCTACGGTGAGGCTGGAGACCTGGAAGACCCCGCTTCCGGACCAGGCAGTGAGTCGCCGCTCGATACCGGTCACGACGTTGCCGCCGCCCAGATCGACGGTACAGCCGGATCCCGACTGGCGATCGGCGTCGATCAGCACGCTGTATCCGTAATCCTGCGCCATCACCGGCGCGGCACACAGCATCACGGCGCCCAGCAGCACGCTACGCAGCACTCGCTTCAACATCGTTGTTCCCCTATCGCCCGGGTTCCGGGCCACTGTTGTCACAGGATGCGCTGGGAGCACAGTTGTCCCGCCTCCCCGCGCGATCCCTATCCGGGCCTTACCGGCAGCAGGCCAAGCGCTGTCCCCCCGAACGGCACTCCGCCCACGCCCACATTCTCAGGATCCTGGGGCGTTGCCGCCACGAGCATCCTCTGGACGCCTTATACACGAATCCGCGCCTCAAACCAAACTATTGTGATCTGTGTCACAAAAATTTGGGATTCGCCCCGGATGCCGACGCGCAGCCATGCATACTGCCGGATCCCCACAACGCGGCCCGGACCGGCGCCGGCTTCGGATAGCCTAGACTCGCCCGTTCCACGATCCACGGTTGCGCGATGCCCGACCTTCCCACCAGGAATCCACCATTCCTGTACCTGGCGCTGGCCTACCTGGTCCTGTCCGGGATGCTGCTGGCGCTGTACTGGTTCCCCGAGGCCAAGCAACTGGCCGGTGATGAGCACCATTACCATCACACGGCGCTGGCGATCCTCGGCGGAGGCGACTGGTTCGACGCGAACCTGATCTGGCCGCCGCTCCAGGCACTGCTGCTCGCGGGTGTCTATGCGCTGTTCGGGCCATCGATCCTGCCGGTCCAGGTCTTGCAGCTGTTGATGCTGAGCGCCGGCGGGCTGCTCCTGGCCGATTCCTGGCGTCGCCTGGGTGGAAGCCGGTGCGCTGCGATGTGGGCGGCGGGCCTGCTCTGCGTCAATCCGCTGACCATCGGTTTCGCGACCTTCCTGTGGCCGGAGATCCTCCACCTGACCCTGAGCCTGCTGCTCGTGTGGTGTCTGGTCCGCAGCCGTGAACCGGGCCCTGGGAGTCCGGCATGGGCCGCAGGCGCCGGTGCGGTGCTGGGACTATGCCTGCTCAGCAAGAGCCTGCTGACCGGTTTCTGGCCGCTGCTGCTGTTGCCGCTCTGGCAACGTGGCCGCCTTGGGGCAAGTTCAATCCGCACTCTCGCGTTCCTGCTCGCAGCCCTGCTGGTGACGGCGCCGGCCCTGCATCGTGGCATGCAGGCGACCGGCAAACCGCAGATCGCCGATTCGTCGTGGTTCAACCTGTGGGTCGGCCTGGGCGACCGCTGGCGCAGCGACTTCGTGTTCGACGAAACGGGCGAACGCATGCACGCCTACCTCACGCACAGTCCGGATCCGCGCGCGCGCAACGCCTTCGCCCGCGAGCAGGCGGAGGCCATCGCCCGCCGTCGTGGCTGGGTCGGGACATTCACCGGCCAACTGGGCAAGCAGTACTTCCGGCTGTTCAGCGCGCAGCACTTCGTGGTGTCGCAATTGCACGGCCGCCCCTGTGACGGCTACACCAGCCGCTACAGCAGCGACAGCCCGGTGGTGAACCGGAGCGCCGCCTGGCTGATGCAAGCCTGGCACGTCGCCCTGCTGGCGCTGGCGGCCTTTGGGCTTTCGGCCTGGCGCCAGTGGCGGCGACCCTGGGTGTGGTTGGCGGTGGCGTTCGTGGGCTACCAGATGGCGCTCTTCCTGGGCCTGCACGTGAAATCGCGCTTTCTGCTGCCGATGTGGCCGCTGATATGCGTATTCGCCGCCCACTGGCTGGCGATGCCCCGACGCGAGCGGCGGCCCGGGCTTGTCGGCTGGCTGCTCGCCGCTGTCCTCGCTTTCCTGGCTCTGGCGGGCCCCTGGTTGGACGACGCCTGCGATCAGGCGGGTCGCAACGGCAGTGACGGGCTCGCGGCAGGGGCGGGAATACGCAACGCCTGCGCCACATCGGTGTAGCAGGAATGCACGGCGTAATCCTCGGCCCGCCACCCGCCACTGTCGCGCAGTTCACGCTGGGCGCCGTTCCCCAGGAGCCGGCGTACCGCGCCCGCCTGGCCGTGGGCAGCCGCGTAATGCAGGGGGGTGCAGCCGTGTCGATCCGGCTGGTTCACCGCCCGCGACCGTGACAGCAGCACATCCAGCGCGGCATCGATGCCGGCCGCGTTGGGCGCGCTGACGGCAGCGGCACCACAGGCGATGTGCAGCGCCGTCAGGCCGGCATCGTTCACGGCGTCGACATCGCTGCCGGCGCCCAGCAACGACAACAGGATGGCGCGTACGCCGTCGCCGTCGGCGCTACCGAAGGCATGCCCTGCGGCCGCATGCAGGGCGCGGTTGCCGGCCGCATCGCCCGTCCCGACATTGGCATGTGCGGCCAGCAGGCGGACCAGTCCTTCGCGATTGCCGCACGCCGCGGCGACCATCAGCGCGGTGGTGTCGTTCGCCAGCCGCTGCTCGATGCCGGCACCGTGCTCGAGCAAGGTTTCGACGATGTTCATGTGTCCCGCAATCAGGGCCGCGCTCAGGGCGGTGACGCCGTTCGGCGTGCAGGCATCGATGGCCGCGCCATGGACGAGCAACTCGGCGAGAACCGCCCGGTGACCGCCGCCGGCCGCACGGATCAGCGCCGTGCAGCCCTGACGGTCCCGGGCACCGGTGTCCAGACCCAGCGTCAGCAGCCGCCGCACGGCGCCGAGGTCGCCCAGCCGCGCTGCGGCAACGAGATCGGCGCCGATCAGGCGGCGGCCGGGAAGATGCCAGCCGCGCCAGCGCAACCATTCCACCAACGCCGGGCGATCCGCATCCAGCGCCAGCGCCAGGGGTGTTTCTCCGCTGCCTGCTGCCGCGTGCGGTTTGCCGCCATGGCGCAGCAGCTGCCGGCACAGACGCAGCGCGCGCTCGTTGTTGTGACGCAAGGCCAGGTGCAGCGGCGTCATCCCGGCGCGATCGACGCGGGCGGGATCGACACCGCGCTCGAGCAGGCGTTCGACCAGCGACTCCATCCCGTGGCCCACCGCATGATGCAGCGGGCTGGCGCCAGCGGCGTCGAAGAACGGGTCGGCGCCGGCGTCCAGCCAGGCCAGCGCAAGGCGTTCGTAGGCGGCGATATCGCCCAGCGCGTTCGCCAGCAATGCCGACAACCGTCCGGCGCCGCACCCTGCCGACGGCGGCAACGCCCCAAGCAGGCCAAGACCGGCCTGACCCAGGCGAATTGCTGCATCGACCAGGTTGCGGCCGTCCTGCAGTGTCTGGTCAACCGGCAGCGGAATCGCGGTCGCCGCCGACAGCGCGGGCCAGGCCCCCTGCGCCGCGGCCTCAAAGGCCAGCCCCGCACGTTCGGCAGCTCCGGCGCCCCGACGCCATGCCAGCAGCACATCGGGTCGCACCGCCGCGAGCAAGGTGGTCGATGACGGCGCCTCAACGCCTTCGGCCCCTTCGCTCCCGGCTGCCGGTCGTGATTGCGCCAGTTCGGCGGCATCGGCACCGGCTGCCAGCAGCACGGCGAACATCGGTGCATCGGCTGGCAACTTGCGACCGGCGTGCTGGACCGGCGACTGGCCATCGTGATCACGCAGGCCGATGCTTGCGCCGGCGGCAATCAGCGCCTTTGCTACACCGTCGTGGCCGTTGCCGGCAGCGTGATGAAGCGCGCTGCGCCCCTGCGCGTCGACCGCGTCCGGCAGCGCGCGTGCACGCAGCAGCACCTCGACGAGCACGGGCAGGTCGTCGCTGGCGGCGGCTGCGGCGCACAGTGGCGGAACGCTACCCGCCCCTGCCACTGCGGCGCGGTGTGAAAGCAGCAGTCGGGCCGCGCCGATATTGCCGTGCGCACAGGCCCAGGCCAGCGGCGAATAGCCTTCGCCATCCACTGTATCGACCTCTGCGCCGGCATCCAGGAGCATCGCGAGCACCGACGGCTCGCTGCTCAGCGCGGCGTGGTGCAGCGGCGTGCGCCCCGCCTCGTCACGGACATGGATGTCGGCGCCATTGGCGATCAGCGCCATGACGATTTCCGGACGCCCGTAGTAACTGTCACGGGTCGCCAGCAGCAGCGGCGTCAGCCCGGCGCAACGGTGATTGATGTCGACGCCCGCCGCGATCATGGCGCGCAGGGGTCGGGAATCGTTGAGTGTCGCAGCGATGTGCAGCGCATCGCGCTGGTCGGTTTCATCGGGCAAGGCCAGCGAACACGGGTCGACACCGGCTTCGAGGATCGCCAGCGCCGCGTCGATCTCTCCGCTGCGCAGCGACGCGCGCAAGGCAGCGGCGCGAAGGACGGGATGGGTGGGAATGTCCAGCGCCGGCGCGCCTGCCGACGTCGCGTCCTCCAACGGCGCCACGTCCGGCATCGGCGCCAGGGCATCCAGACTGCGCTGGTGGATGAACCGGTACAGCCCGAATGCGGCGAGCACCGACGCGACCCAGATCGGCACGCTCATGGCCGGCTGTGGCAACCGCCAGGACAGGACGCTCGGCGCCAGCACGAGCAGCACGTGCAGCGCCAGAACGGGTAGTCCGTGGCCGGGAAAGATGTCGCGGCTGCCGGTCAGCGCCGTGGCGGCGCGCAGGCCGCGCTGGATACGGCGCCGTGCGGACGGCGGTTCGCCATCCGGTTCGCGCAATGCCAGCGTCGGCGCAGGCCAGTACCGCCAGGGCCACAGCACCGACACCGCAAAGGCCAGCCCGAGCAACAGCGCTGCCGGCAACGCCGGCGCCTGCAGCAATCGCAGCAAGGGCCAGCCGACGAGGACCACGGTGCCCAAGGCGTGGGTGCAGACCAGGGCCAGTGCCGCCACCCACCGGCGACGCAACGACGCCGGCGGACACGCCGCGGGCAAGGCCGCCACGGCCAGCACGGGAAGGATCAGCAGCCACGCCGAGAGTGGTGCAGCGACGCTCGCCCACGCCGGCAATCCGGTCGAAAACCAGGCCACCGTCGCCATGATCGCCAAAGCGCCCGCGAGCAGCGGCAGGGCGACCTGGGCGCGAGTCCCTTCATCCAAGCTCATGCGGCAAGTTTACGTCACCAAGGCCCTGCGGCCGCGGCGCTGCCGTATCCTCGACCGTTCCGTTCATCCTGCCTGAATCCCCTGCATGCATCGTCTCCGTCCGCTGTTCGCGTCCTTCCTGTTGCTGCTGGCAACCCTCGCAATCGCCGCTCCGCCACTGGAACGCATCATGGCCGACCCCGACTGGATCGGTCCCCCGGTCGAATCGGCCTGGCCCAGTCTCGACGGCCGCCATGTCTACTACCGCATCAAGCAGACCGGCTCGTCCCTGCGCGAACTGCACCGGATCGACCTTGCCAGCCATCGCGATGAAGTCGTCGCCGACACCGAACGCGCCAACGTCGACGGCGAACAGCCCGTCTTCGACCGTCAGCGTCGGCAGGCGCTTTTCCTGCGTGACGGCGAACTGTTCCTGCGCGACCTGCGCAGCGGCACGCTGCGTCGCCTGGCAGGTGGCATTGGCGACCTCGCGGCGCCGCGGTTCGCCGCCAATGGCCGTATCCATGTCCGCGCCGGTGAACGCTGGCTCGCCGTCGATGCCGACAGCGGCCTGGTCACGCCGCTGGCGGACCTTCGCTTCGAAAACGAGCCGGATCCGGACACACCGAAGGACGACCTGGCCGCAGTGCAGCTGCGCCTGTTCGAGACGCTGCGCCGCCAGCGTGAAGACCGCGTCGCCGAGCGCGAGCAGGAAAGACGTCTGCGCGCTGCCGACCCCCGGCGTGCCCCGGCACCCTGGTTCCTCGGCGAGGACCGCCGTCCGGTCGCCAGCGAGCCGTCGGCCGATGGACGCTGGCTGCTGCTGGTGACCCGCGCGGCATCGGACGAGCGGGGCGACGGCGGCAAGATGCCGATGTACGTCACCGAATCCGGTTACACCGAAATCGAAGATGTGCGCACCCGCGTCGGACGCAACGAGCCGGGCGGTCACCAGTTCGAGCTGCTCGATCTGCAGACCCGTACGCGCCATCCATTGGACCTCAAATCGCTGCCGGGCATCGACAGTGATCCGCTGGCCGCGCTGCGCGAAGCGGCGGGCGATGCTGCCCCGAAAGCGCCGGAGCGCCGCCCTGTCACGCTGATGGCAGCGCAGTGGAACGACAGCGGTACGCAGCTGGCGCTGCAGCTTCGCGCCGTCGACAACAAGGACCGCTGGCTGGCCAGCGTCGAACCCGGCCGCGATCCGGCGCTGCTGCGAGTGCAGGACCATCTGACCGATGCGGCGTGGATCAACTGGTCGTTCAACGATTTCGGCTGGTTGCCGGACGGCCGCACGCTTTGGTTCCTGTCGGAGCAAAGCGGCTGGTCGCACCTGTACACGCGCGGCGTCGATGCACGCACGTCACGCCAGATCACCCGTGGCGAATGGGAAGTGCATGCGCCCGTCCTGCGCGCCGACGGCAGCGGGTTCTGGTTCATCGCCAACGCCAGCCACAGCGCCGAATTCGACCTCTACAGCGTCAATGTTGGCGGCGGCCAGCCAAAGCGCCTGACTGCCCTGCTGGGCGTCGAGCGCTTCCAGCCCACCGCCGACGAGCGCCACCTGGTGCTCGTGCACTCGTCGCCCTACGTGCCGGCGCAGGCGGCGATCGTCGCAGCGACCGGAGGTGAGCCGCGCCTGTTGACCGACACGCGCACGGCTGAGTATCGCGCCATGCAGTGGCCCGAACTGGACATCGTCGCCATTCCTTCCAGCAAGCAGGCGCGGCCGATCTGGTCGAAGCTGTACCGGCCGACCGACATGGCGCCCGGGAAACGCTATCCGGCCGTGCTGTTCGTCCACGGCGCCGGCTATACCCAGAATACCCATCGGCGCTTTCCGTACTATTTCCGTGAACAGATGTTCCACCAGCTGCTGGCCGATCGCGGCTTCGTCGTGCTCGACATGGACTACCGCGCATCGGCGGGCTATGGCCGCGACTGGCGCACCGCGATCTATCGCAACATGGGCCATCCTGAGCTGGAGGACCTGGTCGACGGCGTCGACTGGCTGGTCGCCCATCACCAGGTCGATGGCGAGCGCATCGGCGTCTACGGCGGTTCGTACGGCGGCTTCATGACGCTGATGGCGCTGTTCCGCGAACCCGATCGCTTCCACGCCGGCGCAGCGCTTCGCCCGGTGACCGACTGGCGCCACTACAACCACGGTTACACCGCCAACATCCTCAATTCCCCGAAGCTGGACCCGGAGGCACACCGCATCAGCTCACCGATCGAGTACGCCGAGGGCCTGAAGGGTCACCTGCTGATCGCGCACGGCATGCTCGACGACAACGTGTTCTACCAGGACGCGGTGATGCTGGCGCAGCGGCTGATCGAGTTGAAGAAGGAGAACTGGGAGCTGGCCAGCTATCCGCTCGAACGGCACGGCTATGTGTACCCGGAAAGCTGGCTGGACCAGTACCGGCGCATCCTCAAGCTGTTCGAACAGACGCTGCTCGACTGACCTGGCTGCCCCGTCGCTTGTTGAACCAGTGGACGGCGTCGGGTGCGGCGGATCCAGCCGAACACCCGGCGGACTGCAGGAGACGCCGCGCTGCCATTCGGCAGCCCCGATGACACACACCGCCAGGGCGCTGCAGAAACAGCAGCGCCCTGGTCTTTCGATCCCGCTCCATCCGGCGTGTGTTCGCATGCGACCCACGGGGAGCGCGCGGGCCATGCAGCGTCTGGCGGCACGGAACCCCAACGACGACGGCCGGCATGAAGCCGGCCGTCGGGTGACCCCTGACCTGACGTCAGTGGAAGATGCCGTAGACCGCGTCGGCAATCAGACCGGTCGCCACGGCAACGAGGAAGACGTCGCCATCGATGCGCACCCAGCGGTGGCCATAAGGCGGCGGCGCCAGCCGGTACGGACGGTAGTCGACGTAGTAGCTCGGGCCATAGTACGCCGACGGCAGGTAATGGCCGGAGCTCCAGCGATACGGGCGGTAGCCATGCGGACGCACGTAGCGCGGCACGTTGTAGGCGTGTCGATGTCCGTGGCGATGGCCGTAATGCGGCACATGCACCGGCGGGCGGTGACCATGGTGGCCATCGTGACGGCTGTATCGACGATCGTCATGGCGACGGTCGTTCCAGCGCCGGTCGTCACCGCGGTAACCGTGACGGTTGTAGTTGCGGTGACCGTGGTCACGCTGTCCGTGGCGACCGCCATTGTGATGGCCGCGATCATGCTGCCCATGACGGGCGTGACCATCACGCCATCCTCCATCGCGCGGCGCCGCCTCGACCAGCGTCGATGTACCGGCCAGCAGGGTGACCAGGGCAAGGCTCAGCAACTTGTTCATGTCATACCTCAACGTTGGAACAGGACACGGCGCCATCAGCACCGACCACGCGTGACGTCGGCCACGCAGGGCGAATGATGGCGGTCGGGGCACTGAATTGCTGTTGAATCCCCTGGCCTCGACGCCCTCCTATTCAGCCAGAAGGTCCGGGGACGCCTTCCGTGTTCAGCTTCCGCCTTCCGCCGCCCGCTCCGCGGCCCGCTCCCGCCAGGCCAGGTACAGACCACTGAACACGATGATGGCGGCACCGGTCCATGTCATTGCTCCCGGAAGCACGCCCCACAGCGCCAGGTCCAGTGCCGCGCCCCAGCCCAGCGCGCTGTATTCGAAGGGCGCGATCGCGGACGCTTCACCCTCGCGGAACGCCTCGGTGACCGCCCACTGCCCGAGGGCGCCGGTGACTCCGATGCCAGCGATGATCCACGCATGCGCCGAACTGATCGGCTGCCAGGATGGCGCCGCCAGCGCACAGGCACCGATCGCAAGGAAGGTGACCAGCCAGAACACCATCGCCTGGGTGCTGTCCGTTCGCCCGAGCAGGCGCACGGACACCGCCGACACGGCATAGCCGAAGGCCGCGGCCAGCACGGCCAGCCCCGACAGCGAGAGCATGCCTTCGCTGCTGGGACGCAGGATAACGATCACGCCCAGCAGCCCGATGCCAATCGCGATCCAGCGCCGCGGTCCCACACGCTCGCCAAGGAACGGCACCGACAGCGCAGTGATCAACAAGGGGGCAACGAAGAACAGCGCGTAGGCTGTCGACAGCGGCAATGCCCGCAGCCCGTAGGCGAAACAGGACAGCATGCCGATGGCCAGCGCACCGCGCATCAGGTGCAGCGACCAGCGTACGCGCAGCAACGAGCGCGGCGGCACCGTCAGCAATGCCCACGCTGCGATCAGCGGCCACGATGCCAGTCCGCGCAGCGCCGCGACCTGCATGGGCGGATAGTGGGGCGCCAGCAGCTTCAGCCCGGCGTCCATCACCGACAGCGTGCCGACTGCGAACAACATGATCGCTATTCCGCGGAAGGTGCCGCCACGCCCGATGACAGGCGGCGTTGAAGCCTCTGCCCGCTCGCCTGCCGGCTCGCCCGTCGACGACTTTGGCGGCGACAACACGGGCTCGCTCATGCGTCGAGGACCACGACGCGGTTGCCTCCTTCCGCCTTTGCCTGATGCAATGCGCGGTCGGCGATGCGTGTCAGGTATTCCATCGGCTGCCTGCAGACCGCCGCGCAGGCGGCCACGCCGACGCTGACAGTCACGTGCGCGGCCAGCGGCGAAGCCGGGTGGCTCATGCCGACAGCCGCGACCGCGTCGCGGAGGTTCGCGGCACACTTCCGCGCCGTCGCGGCGTCGCGACCAGGGAGCAGCACCACGAGCTGGCCATCTCCGACCCGCGCCACGAGATCGTCCCCACCGCAGACAAGCGCCTGGCACTGTCGCGCCAGCTCGCGCAGGCACTCGTCGCCATAGAAGCGGCCGGAGGCTTCGTTGAGTGCGCCGAAGCCGTCGATGTCGACCCGCAGCAGGGCGAGCGCCCCACCCTGCTGCAGCGCATCGGCCCAGCACGCCGAGAGTGCGCGTTCGAAGCGTGCGCGGTTGCCGACACCGGTCAGGCTGTCGAGCATCGAAAGCGCTTCGATGCGTCGACGCGACGATTCGAGTTCGCGCTCGACACGAGCCAGGTGGATGGCGCCGCCGACCTGTTCGGCAATGGCATCAAAGACAGCGCAGAACGACGGCGTGAACAGGTCGGTTCGCGGACTTTCCACATTCAGGACCCCATGGATGCGGCTTCCATGCCGGATCGGCACCAGGTATTCCGAGCGCACCGAGGGATGACCGGGCACGTAGTCGCTGTCACGGGTGACGTCGTCGATCAACACCGCTTCACGACTGCGCGCGCAGCGGCCGGCGGCACCCACCGTCACCGGCCACGGGAAGGCACTGGGCAACGAAAGGTCGAAGGCCCCGGCCACGACTTCCTGGACGAAGTGCCGACCCTCCGTGTCCAGCAGGATGATGCTGGCGACCGCCACCGGAAGCCGCGCGACAAGACAATCGACGATGCATCGCAGGACGGCGTCCAGCCCCTGGCTGCGCAAGGCGTCGCGCGACACCTGGGCCAGGATCTCGGTGAGCAGGATGCGCCGGCCGGCATCATCCAGCCGCGCCCACTCGGCATCTGGATCCACGGGCGGGACCCCGTTCACGGCGATCCCGCCTCCGCCTGGAAGGCGAACCCGGCTTGCGCTCGCTGGCTGCGGGCGTGCTTCAGACGCTGGCCGGGTTGGGCTTGTCCGGATCCAGTCCGAACTCGCGGATGGCGCGGGCCACGTCGGCCGGCGACTTCTTGCCCTCGGCCGCGAGGGCGGCGATGGCGGCGTGGGCGATCCAGTAACGGTCGACCTCGAAGAAGCGGCGCAGGTTGCTGCGCGTATCCGAGCGGCCGTAGCCGTCCGTGCCCAGCACCGTGTACGGGCTCGGCACCCATTCGCGGATCTGGTCGGCAACCTGGCGGACATAGTCGGTCGCGGCGATGACCGGACCGCTGCGGCCGTCCAGCAGCTGGCGCACATAGGGTACGCGTCGGGACTTCGCCTCCGGGTGCAGGCGGTTCCAGCGGTCGGCATCGACGCCATCGCGACGCAGCTCCGGGAAGCTGGTGCACGACCAGATGTCGGCGGTCACGCCGAATTCCTTCTCCAGCAACTCGGCGGCGGCGATCACCTCGCGAAGAATGGTGCCGCTGCCGAGCAGCTGCACGTGCGCCCCCTTGCTCCTGGACTTGGCCTTGCCGTCCTGGCTGCCGACGCCGCTGTCGCGCAGCAGGTACATGCCCTTGACGATGCCCTCTTCCGCGCCCGCCGGCATGTCCGGGTGCGCGTAGTTCTCGTTCATCAGGGTGATGTACCAGTAGGCGTCTTCCTGTTCGGCCATCATGCGGCGCATGCCGTCCTGCAGGATCACGGCGACCTCGAACGAGAACGTCGGGTCGTAGGCATGGCAGTTCGGGATGTTGCCGGCGAGCAGATGCGAATGGCCATCCTCGTGCTGCAGGCCCTCGCCATTCAGCGTGGTGCGACCGGCGGTGGCGCCGAGCAGGAAGCCGCGCGCGCGCATGTCGCCGGCAGCCCAGGCCAGGTCGCCGACGCGCTGCATGCCGAACATCGAGTAGAAGATGAAGAATGGCAACATCGGCAGGTTGTTGGTGCTGTAGCTGGTCGCCGCGGCGATCCAGCTGGAGAACGCACCTGCTTCGGTGATGCCTTCCTGCAGCACCTGGCCGGCCTGGTCTTCGCGGTAGTACATCAGCTGGTCGGCATCGACCGGCTTGTACTTCTGGCCTTCCGGCGCGTAGATGCCGATCTGGCGGAACAGGCCTTCCATGCCGAAGGTGCGCGCCTCGTCGGCCACGATCGGCACCACGCGCGGGCCGACCTGCTTGTCGCGCAGGATGATGCCCAGCGACTGCACGAAGGCCATGGTGGTGCTGATCTCGCGCTCGCCGGTGTCCTTGAGCAGGCGCTCGAACACCTCCAGCTTCGGCGCCGGCACGGTCTCGCTGGCCTTGGCCCGCCGCTGCGGCAGGAAGCCGCCCAGCGCCTTGCGGCGCTCGAGCATGTACTGCACTTCCTCCGAGTCCTTGCCCGGATGGTAGAACGGCACCGCGCCGTCCTTGAGCTGGTCGTCGTCGATCGGAACATTGAAGCGGTCGCGGAACGCGCGCACCGCCTCGTCGTCCATCTTCTTGGTCTGGTGGGTCGGGTTGAGCGCCTCGCCGGCGCTGCCCATGCCGTAGCCCTTGACCGTCTTGGCCAGGATCACGGTCGGCATGCCCCTGGTCTCCGACGCGGCCTGGTAGGCGGCGTACACCTTGTGCGGATCATGGCCGCCGCGGTTCAGCCGCCACACGTCCTCGTCGGACAGGCTGGCCACCAGCTTGGCGGTCTGCGGGTACTTGCCGAAGAAGTGCTCGCGCGTGTACGCGCCGCCGAAGGCCTTGCAGTTCTGGTACTCGCCGTCGACGGTTTCCATCATCAGCCGCCGCAGCATGCCGTCCTTGTCGCGCGCCAGCAGCGGATCCCAGTAGCTGCCCCAGATGGTCTTGACCACGTTCCAGCCGGCGCCGCGGAACTGGCTTTCCAGTTCCTGGATGATCTTGCCGTTGCCGCGCACCGGGCCGTCCAGGCGCTGCAGGTTGCAGTTGATGACGAAGACCAGGTTGTCGAGTTTCTCGCGGCCGGCCAGCGTGATCGCGCCGAGCGATTCGGGCTCGTCGGTCTCGCCGTCGCCCATGAAGCACCAGATCTTGCGATCGGTCTTCGGCATCAGGCCGCGGTGTTCCAGGTACTTCCAGAACCGCGCCTGGTAGATCGCCATGATCGGGCCCAGTCCCATCGAGACCGTCGGCGTCTGCCAGAATTCGGGCATCAGCCAGGGATGCGGATACGAGCTGAGACCGCCGCCATCGACTTCCATGCGCAGGCGATCCAGTTCGGCTTCGCCGATGCGGCCTTCGAGGAAGGCGCGGGCGTATACGCCGGGGCTGGAATGGCCCTGGATGTAGAGCAGGTCACCGGGATGGTCGGCACTGGGTGCACGCCAGAAATGGTTGAAGCCGACGTCGTACAGCGTCGCCGCCGAGGCGAAGCTGGCGATGTGGCCGCCGAGGTCGCCAGGGCGACGATTGGCGCGCACGACCATGGCCAGCGCGTTCCAGCGCACGATCGAGCGGATCCGCCACTCCATCGCCTGGTCGCCAGGGCTGCGTGCTTCCTGACCAGCGGGAATGGTGTTGGTGTAGGCCGTGGTCAGCCGGAACGGCAGGTTGCCGCCGGAGCGCCGGGCGGCCTCGATCATGCTTTCGAGCAGGTAGTGCGCACGCTCGTGGCCGTCGTTGCCGAGCACCGCCTGGATGGCTTCCAGCCACTCCTGGGTTTCGGTCGGATCGAGGTCGTTGCGGGTCGGGTCCTGCATCAGGTTCATGGCGCTGTTCTCGCGTCGTAGTGCGCCGCCGCGGCGGTCGCTGGAGTCGGTCGTGAAGCGTGCCAGTCTACCCCATGGCCGCGCCTGCCTTCCCCTGTCCGCCGCCGACGCCCTGCTAGGCCTCGAACACGCCGCCGTCGTCGGCCAGGATCACGTGCGGGATGAACCGGGCGCTGTCACGGGTGATGACAG
>CAZYHP010000033.1:0-26192 GCA_964647135.1 uncultured Rhodanobacteraceae bacterium | reverse complement strand
ACCCCAGCATTATGAGTGCTGTGCTCTAACCGGCTGAGCTACATAGCCATGGGGTCGGGCATTCTCCGCGTGGCCGCGTACGCTGTCAAGCCAACGGCGGCCAGCCTTGAACCGGTCGTAGGGGCTGTGCTACACGGAATGTGTAGAACACGGTGAACGTGGAACGTGATCGATCCTGACGGCTATCGTCCCAATGTCGGCATCATCCTGCTCAATGCGGCGGGGCAGGTGTTCTGGGCGCGGCGAGTGCGCCGCGACGGTTGGCAGTTCCCGCAGGGCGGCATGAACTCCGACGAGACGCCGGTGGAGGCCATGTATCGCGAACTCGGCGAGGAAACCGGCCTGTCCGGCGATGCCGTGGAGGTGCTGGGTTCGACGCCGGGCTGGCTCCGCTACCGGCTGCCGAACCGCCAGGTCCGTCGCGACGACCGCCTGGCCTGCATCGGCCAGAAGCAGGTCTGGTTCCTGCTGCGCCTGCTCGCCGACGATGATGCCGTGCGCCTGGACGGCGGCGGTGAGCGGCCGGAATTCGACCTGTGGCGCTGGGTGGACTACTGGTATCCGCTGCAGCATGTCGTCCATTTCAAGCGCCAGGTCTATGCCAAGGCACTGTCGCAGCTGGCGCCGCTGGCCGGCTACACGCGGCGGCCGGCGCTGGAGCAACCGGGAACGCTGCAGTTCGGCAGGATGAACGTCCGCGCCCGGACCGGTGCCGCGAGCGGTTGACAATCATTCTCATTCAAGATTCAATGGCGCCACCCCGATCCACCGACGTCGGGGCTGGAGTGCCAAGCCATGTACGTCTGCATCTGCAATGCCGTGACCGACCGCGTCGTCCGTGAGGCCGCTGCCCAGGGCGTGCGTTGCGTGGGCGAGCTGACCATGCGTACCGGCTGCGGCGGTGGCTGCGGTGCCTGTGTCGAACTGGCCGAACAGATCCTCCAGGAAACGGGCGCACCTTCGGCAACCGGGCAGGGCGCCGTCGCCATCGCGGCCTGAGCGGCGTTGTGACAATCCGGTGTTGATCGAATGGCACGCTCATGCGTGCCATTCGCATTTTCTTTCCGGCGTGCGCTTCGCACATGGCCTAACCTGCGCCCTATACTGGCAACCGGAGAGCGGCCATGAAGGGCGACCCCAAGGTCATCGGACATCTGAACAAGGTCCTCTACAACGAGCTGGTCGCGATCAACCAGTACTTCCTGCATGCGCGCATGCTGAAGAACTGGGGCCTGAAGGAACTGGCCGAGCACGAGTACGAGGAATCCATCGACGAGATGAAGCACGCCGATCGCCTGATCGAGCGCATCCTGTTCCTCGAAGGCCTGCCGAACCTGCAGAACCTGGGCAAGCTCTCGATCGCCGAAGCGCCGCAGGAAGTGTTCACCTGCGACCTCGACCTGGAGATGCGCGGACTGCCCGACCTGCGCGAAGGCATCGCCTACTGCGAACAGGTCGGCGACTACGTCAGCCGCGAGCTGCTGGAAAAGATCCTCGAGAACGAGGAAGAGCACGTCGACTGGCTGGAAACGCAGCTCGACCTGATCGAACGCATCGGCCTGGCGAATTACCTGCAGTCCAAGATCGAAGACTAGGTTTGTTGACAGTCGGTCGGCGAATGAGCCGGCTGCAGCGATTCGCCGACGTCTGTCTTGTGCGCGCCGCACGCGCTCGCTAGGCTGGCGGCATGTCCCGGTTCCGTCGGCGCAAGTTCCGTCTGCTGGTCCTGTTCGCCGCGTTCGCGCTGCTGATGCAGGGTATGGTGGCGCTGGCCTGCGACCTCCACGACGCCGGGCATGCCGTCGAAGCGGCGCTGCACGGCCACGCCATCGACGATCACGACACCCATCCCGAACAGGACGACGACCCCTGGCATGGGCTGTTCCATGCCGGCCATCACTGCCACCACGTGCCGGCGGCGCTGCCGTCCGCCGCACTGCACCTGTTGGACCCGCCGTCGCCGGTGGTCGTCACCGCGTCGGACACCGGTCCGCCTGACGGCCCGTCGGGCTGCCTGTTCCGCCCGCCCATCTCCGCCTGAATCCGATCGTCAGCCGCCGACGGGCGTGATCAGCGATCACGGCCGCGGCCTGCATTGGCTTCGTGATGGAGTGTGCACATGCTTCGCTTTCCGACGGCGTTCGCCGTTCTTCTGTCCCTGGCTGGACCGCTCTTCGCCCAGCCACCGGAGCCGCCCCGGCTCTCCCTTGATGATGCGCTCGCGCGCGTTGCCGCCACTCACCCGGCCTTGCGACTGTTCGAACGGCAGCGTGACCGGCTCGATGGCGAACGCGACGAGGCCGGTCTGCAGCCGCCCATGCGGCTACTCGCCAATGTCGAAAACGTCCTGGGCAGTGGCGAACATGGCGGCATCAGGCGCGCCGAAGTTTCGCTGAGCCTGGCGTCGGTCCTGGAACGTGCCGGCAAGCGCGACGCGCGGCGGATGCTCGTCGACGCCCGCATCGATGCGCTGGGACTGCAACGCGAGGCGCAGCGCCTCGATCTTCTCGCCGAAGTGGCGCGTCGCTATCTCGATCTGGCCGATGCACAGGCACGCATGGCGATTGCGAACGAGGGCATCGTGTTGCGCGAGCGCACCGTGCAGGCGGCAAGGCAGCGCCATCGCATCGGCGCGGCACCGGAATCGTCGGCGCTGGCGGCGGAAGCGGGCGTGGCGCGCGCAGGACTCGCCCATCAGCGCGCCGCACTCGACGCGCAGGCCGCCTGGCGGCGACTGGCTCTGCTGTGGGGCGGACCCGGGAGCGAAGATCCGCCCCGGACCACGGGCAGCCTCACGCAGCTGCCGGACATTCCGGGCGTCGAAACGCTGCTCGAAGTGATCGCGGAGACGCCGGCGCTGCAACGTTTTGCCGACGAGGAGCGCGTCCGGGAAGCGCGTCTGCGACTGGCGCAGGCGCAACGCACGCCAGATATCGACTGGCAGCTCGGCGTGCGCCGCCTGCAGGCCGAAGGTGACATGGCGCTGGTGGCCGGCATCAGCATTCCGTTGGGCAGCCGGTCGCGTGCCGGGCCCGGCGTGCGCGTGGCACGCGCGGAGCTGGCGGCATTGTCCATCGAGCGTGAAGTCGAAGGACTGGGCCTGCGCGCTGCATTGCTGGAAGCGCATGGCCGCTATGTCGGTGCACGCAACGAGGTGCAGCGCATCGATGCGGCGCTGATGCCGCTGCTTCAGCGCACGGAACGCGCTGCCGAGGTCGCCTATCGAGCCGGCGCGCTGCCCTGGCTGGAATGGGCGCAGGTGCAGTCCGACATCGTCGCCTTGCACGACGAACGTCTGGCCTCGGCGCTGGATGCGCGCCGTGCCCTCATCGAAATCCAGCGCCTGACGGCACAACCCTTCATCGTTGAAGAAGGCCATGCCACCCATGCGACGGGGGAAACGCCATGATCCGCGCCGTATCGACCGCCCTTCTCGCTGCACTGCTCGCCGTGGCTGGCTGTTCGCGGGAGAACGGCGAAAACGCGCCTTCCCGCTCCGGCGACCGCCAGGCGGACGCAGCGACTGCAGCGCAAGGTCATCGTGACAGCCACGACCACCGTCGGCACGGTGGGGGTGTTCACCGTCACGACCACCGCGAAGACCACGCCGGTCACGGTCAGGCGGATCATCAGGATGGCGCTCACGATCATGGCGGGCATGAGCAGGCGGGTCATGGCCAGAACGGCCATCGCCATGACCGCCACGACACGCAAAGCCAGGCGCACCCGCGTGAGGGCAGGCAAGTCGCCGCGCCGCCAGGCAAACGATCCGCAGGCCCTGCCGAAACGCCGCCCGCTTCCGGAACAAGGCAGCCGCAGGGAACCGGCCACAATCACGATCACCACCACAACGGCGATCGGTCGCAGGGCGGCGATCACGACCACGAAGGCGAATCCCGGCACACGCGCATCCCCGCGGCGATGGCGGCACGCGTCGGCCTGCGTTCCGAACCGGTGGCATCGGGCACGCTGCGCGACGAACACTACATGCAGGGGCTGCTGGTGCCGGTGGATGGCAAGGTCGCGCGCGTGGTTGCCCGTTTCCCGGGTCCGGTGCGCGCCGTCCACGTGAATGTCGGCGACCGCGTGCGTGCGGGCCAGCGACTGGCCAGCGTCGAAAGCAACCTCAGCCTCAGTCGCTACGACGTGCCGGCACCGATCGGCGGCACGATCCTGGCGCGACAGGTCACCGTCGGTGATCTCGCTGGCGAGCAGGTGCTGTTCGAGATCGCCGATCTCGACGAACTGTGGGTGGACCTCCACCTGTTCGGCGCCGATGCCGACCGGGTCGAGATTGGCATGCCGGTGCGCATCGAAAGGCTGTCGGACGGGGCGCGCGCCGAATCGCAGCTGGAACGCGTGTTGCCTGGCACGGCAACGGCCAGCCAGAGCACGGTGGCGCGCGCCCGCATGGCCAACAGCGATGGACGCTGGCGCCCGGGCACCGCGGTGCGCGCCGCGGTCACGGTATCCGAACGCATCGCCGACCTTGTCGTTCCACTGGCCGCCCTGCAGCGCATGGACAACGAGGACGTCGTCTTCGTGCAGGACGGTGACGAGTACGAAGCGCGCGTCGTCTCGCTCGGCGCCCGCGATGGCCTGCACGCCGAAGTGCTCGACGGCGTGAAGGCCGGCGAACGGGTTGTCGTCGCCCAGAGTTTTCTCGTCAAGGCGGACATCGAGAAGTCGGGCGCCGCGCATGAACACTGAGCGCGGCCTCCTCGCACGCATCGTCCTTGCCGCGATCCACCATCGCTGGCTCATGCTGGCGTTGACCGCGGTACTGGTCGCGCTCGGCGTGCACAGCGCGCTGCGCCTGCCCATCGATGCCGTGCCCGACATCACCAACGTGCAGGTGCAGGTGAATACCGAAGCGCCCGGCTATTCGCCGCTGGAGGCCGAGCAGCGCATTACCGCGCCCATCGAAACCGCGCTGGCCGGCATGCCCGGGCTGAATCACACCCGTTCTCTGTCCCGCTACGGTCTGTCGCAGATCACCGCGGTGTTCCATGACGGCACCGACATCCATTTCGCGCGCCAGCAGGTCGCGGAGCGACTGCAATCGGTCCGCAACCAGTTGCCGCCGCAGATCGAACCCATGCTGGGCCCGGTCGCGACAGGCCTCGGCGAAATCTTCACCTATACGGTCGAGGTGGAAGCCGGCGCGGTGCGTGAAGACGGCCAGCCGTGGACGCCGACCGACCTGCGCACGCTGCAGGACTGGGTGGTGCGACCGCAGATGCGCGGCGTGCCGGGCGTCACCGAGGTCAACAGCATCGGCGGCTA
The DNA here is from genome assembly GCA_964647135.1 of uncultured Rhodanobacteraceae bacterium. Taxonomy (GTDB): domain Bacteria; phylum Pseudomonadota; class Gammaproteobacteria; order Xanthomonadales; family UBA2363; genus Pseudofulvimonas. The sequence goes on along the minus strand of CAZYHP010000033.1, from coordinate 20,906 downwards.
TGCGCGGCAGATCCATGTCACGCCGGATCCGCTCCGGCTGACGGCACTGGGATTCTCGCTGCACGACGTGGTCACCGCCGTCGCCGCGAACAACCGAAACGTCGGCGCCGGCTACATAGAACGCCACGGCCAGCAGCTGCTGGTGCGGGCGCCGGGACAGGTGCAGTCGGTGGCCGACATCGGCGCGATCGTGCTCGACCGTCGCGAGGGCGTGCCGATCCGCGTGCGCGATGTCGCCGACATCGGCGAAGGCCTGGAACTGCGCACCGGCGCGGCGACCATGGATGGTCGCGAAGTGGTGCTCGGCACCGTGGTCATGCTGATCGGCGAGAACAGCCGCGAAGTCGCCCGAGCCAGTGCCCGGCGCCTTGAACAGGTGCAGGCCAGCCTGCCCGAGGGCGTGCGCGTGCGGGCGGTGTACGACCGCACCGCGCTGGTCGATCGCACCATCGCCACGGTGGGCCGCAACCTGGCCGAAGGCGCACTGCTGGTGATCGCCGTGCTGTTCCTGCTGCTCGGCAATATCCGCGCGGCATTGATTACGGCCGCGGTGATTCCGCTGGCGATGCTGGCGACCATGACCGGCATGGTTCGCGGCGGCGTCTCCGGCAACCTGATGAGCCTGGGTGCGCTCGACTTCGGCCTGATCGTCGATGGTGCGGTGATCATCATCGAGAACTGCCTGCGCCGTTTCGGCGAAATGCAGGCGCAGTTATCACGTACGCTGACGCGCGAGGAACGCCATGCGGTGGCGGCATCGGCCACGGTCGAAGTCATCCGGCCGTCGCTGTATGGCGTCGGCATCATCGCCGCGGTGTACATCCCGATCTTCGCGCTCACCGGCGTCGAGGGAAAGATGTTCCATCCGATGGCGTTCACCGTGGTGCTGGCGCTGTCGGCGGCGATGGTGCTGTCGCTGACCTTCGTGCCGGCCGCCGTCGCCACGTTCCTGTCCGGCCGTGTCGGCGAGCACGACAACGTCGTCATGAAAGCAGCGCGACGCAGCTATGTGCCGGTGCTCGCCTGGTCGCTGCGGAAGCCCTGGCTGGTGCTGCCGATGGCGGCGCTGTTCGTGGTCGCCTGCGCACTGTTGGCGACGCGACTGGGCAGCGAGTTCATCCCCGATCTCGATGAAGGCGATATCGCCATGCATGCGCTGCGCATTCCCGGCACCGGCATGGGCCAGTCGGTCGACATGCAGCTTCAGCTCGAAGCACAGTTGAAGCAGTTGCCCGAAGTGGCGCACATCTTCAGCAAGATCGGCACGCCGGAAGTGGCCACCGATCCGATGCCGCCCTCGGTGGCGGATACCTTCATCATGCTGAAGCCGCGCGACGAATGGCCGGATCCACGCAAGACGCGCGTGGCCCTGCTGGACGAACTGCGCGCACTGGCCGAGGCGATGCCCGGCAACAACTACGAGTTCACGCAGCCGATCCAGATGCGCTTCAACGAGCTGATCTCCGGTGTGCGCGCCGATGTCGCCGTCAAGGTCTATGGCGACGACATGGAACAGCTGGCGCGCCTGGGCGATGGCATCGCCGCCATCGTCGCAGGCATTCCCGGCGCTGCCGATGTGCGCGCCGAGGAAGTCAGTGGCTTGCCGGTGCTCGAGGTCGAACCGGACCGCGAGGCATTGACGCGCTACGGTCTGAATGTCGAAGCGGTGCAGGACCTGGTCGGCACCGCCATCGGCGGCGAACGGGCGGGCGTGTTGTATGACGGCGACCGCCGCTTCGACATCGTGGTGCGGTTGCCGGAAGCCTTGCGCAGCGACAGCGCTCGCTTTGGCGACCTGCCGGTGCCCTTGCCCGTGTCGCGCGAGCTGGACGAACAGGCACGCTCGGCGTCGTCGCCGGCCGGTCCTCCGCGCGCGCTGCCCTTGCGCGAAGTTGCGACGATCCGCGAACGCATCGGCCCGAACCAGGTCAATCGCGAGAATGGCAAGCGGCGCGTCGTCGTCACCGCGAATGTCCGAGATCGGGACCTTGGCGGTTTCGTCGCCGAGCTTCGCGAACAACTGGATGCACGACTGGCGGTGCCGCCGGGCTACTGGCTCGGTCTGGGTGGACGCTTCGAGCAGATGCTCTCGGCGAGCCAGCGCCTGATGTGGGTGGTGCCGTTGACGCTGGCCGGCATCTTCGCACTGCTGTTCATGGCCTTCGGATCGCTGCGCGATGCACTGGTGGTGTTCAGCGGCGTGCCACTGGCGCTGACCGGCGGCGTGCTGGCGCTGTGGCTGCGTGGTGTGCCGCTGTCGATCTCGGCGGCCGTCGGTTTCATCGCCCTGTCCGGCGTGGCGGTGCTCAATGGCGTGGTCATGGTCAGCGTGTTCCGTCGACGGCTCGATCAGGGCGTACCGCTGTCCCAGGCCGTGCTCGAAGGTGCCGCATCGCGTCTGCGGCCGGTGCTGATGACGGCGCTGGTGGCGGGACTCGGCTTCGTACCGATGGCCTTCAATGTGGGCGCGGGCAGTGAGGTGCAGCGACCTCTGGCGACGGTCGTGGTAGGCGGCATCGTCACCGCGACGCTGCTGACCTTGCTGGTGCTGCCGGCCCTGTATCGGCTGGTCCATCATCGCGCCGGTGCGAGGACGACCTGATCGATGTCCGGCGGTCCGTGCAGGCGCATGGGCTGCCTTTCAACCCGGTCTGCGCTGTCGCGGGCGCACGAATCGCCATCAGGCGGGACGGCGCAGCCCTCGCGTCGCATGCAGGTCGATCAGGCTGAGCGTGCCGATCAGCGCCGCCAGCAGCAGCGCTGCGCACTGTTTCAGCAGGACCAGTGCCTGCGCGAGTCCCGGTTGCGCGAAATCCAGCGACGTCTGCGACCAGTGTTCGATATACGCCAGCGGCAGCTCCATGCCGCCCGCGCAGAGGAACAGCGCAACGCCCAGCGCGCCGATGCCTCGGGCGCCAGGAATGGACGCCAGTTTCAGCAGGCACAGCACGGCCGGCAGCCAGATCACGAAGCGGTAGTCGTAGCTGGCCTTGATGGCGAACAGCGGCACGGCGCTGAACGCGCCCAGGTGCAGGGCGGTGCGGCTCGCCGCCGGCACGCGCGACAAGGCATCGAACAGCATGACGCGACGTCGCCAGCCGATTGCAGCGGCCAGCGATATCGCGATGGCACACATTGCCGCGGTCATCGGCAGACCGACCGTTTGCCGCAACCACGGCAGGCCGGTGGAAAAACGCGTCGTGCCTTCCGGCGCTTCCTGGCCCAGGGCCAGCAGCTCCGAGGGCCCGACGATCGTGATGGCGGCGACAAGCATCAGCGCGCTGACGGCGGCAGCGTGCCAGTGCCATTTCCTGGCAGCCAGCCAGCTCAGTGCCGTCGCAGCGCCGGTGTAGAGCTTGAGCGCGGTGGCGAAGGCGAGCAGGGCGGTGCCGATGGCGAAGCCGGCACGTCCGCGTCGCGGCAAGGACAGCGCCGCCATCGCCATCAGCGCGAACACCAGCAGGTCGAAGTTGCCGCGCTCGACGCCGAGCTGCACGCCGGCGGTCAGCGCGACCAGCAGCGCGACCGCGGCTTCGCGCGGACCCGCGGGTGCCGCCAGTCGTGCATAGGCCAACCAGAACAGCACGATCATCAGCCACGCCACCGGCACATAATGCTGGTAGGGCAGCAGGCCGATGTCGTAGAGGAACAGCCAGGGCTGGTAGGTCTGCGCGCGCGGCACGGTGACGGCATCGGGTACGAAGCAGGCCGAGCCCTGCCATTCGCCCAGGCCGATGCGGCAACCGGCGGCGGTTTCCAGATGCGCCTTGGTGTCGGTGAACGGCCGCAGTTCCGGATGGAAGTGCGGCACGCCCAGGTGTGCCCAGCCGCGCGTCAGGAACAGCGCGACGGTGATCGCCAGGCACGTCGCCGCGAGGACGAGTGTCCAGCGCCAGCGGAACGTGGCCGCGGTCGACGTCACTCCGACTCGATGCGGTCGACGCGCGTGAACCCGCGTGGCAGCGTGCCGCCGCGCTGTGCGCGCTCGCCGGTATAGGCCGCGAGGTCGCCGGTCTTGAGGCGCAGGTAGCGGCTGCCGGCATGGACGATGAGTTCGCGTCCGGCGCCGATGACGGCCACGCCGACGACCTTCTCGCCTGCCGCCGCGGCCTTCCTGGGAATGTCGATCAGCTTGTTGCCCTTGCCCTTGTCCAGCTCCGGCAGGTCGGCGACGCGGAACACCAGCAGGTGGCCGGCGTTGGTGGCCACGCACAGCACGTCGGTTTCGGGATCCGACACCAGGGCCGGCGACAGCACGTCGGCGCCTTCCGGCACGCTGATGACCTGCTTGCCGGCCTTGTTGCGGCCGAGCAGGTTGTCGAAGTGGGTGACGAAGCCGTAGCCGGCACTGGAGGCGAGCACCAGTCGCTGCGTCTCGGCGCCGGTGGCCAGCGCCTGGAAGCGCGCGCCGGCGGGCGGCGAGAATCGGCCGGTCAGCGGTTCGCCGTTGCCGCGTGCCGATGGCAGCGTGTGCGCGGCAACGCTGTAGCTGCGACCGCTGGAATCGAGGAAAGCGACCTGCTGGTTGCTGCGGGCGGCGATGGCGACGAGCAGCCGGTCGCCTTCGCGATAGGAAAGATTGGCGGCGTCGACGTCGTGGCCCTTGGCGGCGCGGATCCAGCCTTTTTCGGACAGCACGACGGTGACCGGCTCCGACGGTACGAGGTCGGTGGCCGACAGCGCCTGCGCGGCCTCGCGCTCGATCAGCGGCGAGCGGCGTGCATCACCGTGCTCCTCGGCGTCGGCGGCCAGCTCGTCCTTGATCAGCTTCTTCAGCCGCGCCCTGGAACCGAGGATGCCTTCGATGCGCTTTGCCTCGCGCTCCAGTTCGTCCTGCTCGCCGCGGATCTTCATTTCCTCCAGGCGCGCCAGGTGGCGCAGCTTGGTTTCCAGGATCGCCTCGGCCTGGTCCTCGCTGAGGTCGAAGCGCGCCATCAGTACCGGCTTCGGCTTGTCCTCGCTGCGGATGATGCGGATCACCTCGTCGAGATTGAGGTAGGCGACCAGCAGGCCGGCGAGCAGGTGCAGGCGCCGCTGCACGCGGTCGAGGCGATGCTGCAGGCGACGGCGCACCGTTTCCGTTCGGAACGACAGCCACTCCTCCAGCAGCGCCCGCAGGTTCTTCACCTGCGGGCGGCCGTCCAGGCCGATGACGTTGAAATTGACGCGGTAACTCTTTTCCAGGTCGGTGGTCGCGAAGAGGTGGTTCATCAGCTCTTCGGCATCGACGCGGTTGCTGCGCGGGATCAGCACCAGACGCACCGGGTTCTCGTGGTCCGACTCGTCGCGCACGTCTTCCAGCAGCGGCAGCTTCTTGGCGCGCATCTGCGCGGCGATCTGCTCGATGATCTTCGCCGGCGACACCTGGTGCGGCAGCGCGGTCAGCACGATGTTGCCGTTCTCGCGCATGTACACCGCACGGGCGCGCAGCGAACCGTTGCCGGTTTCGTACAGTTTCAGCAGGTCGGCGCGCGGCGTGACGATCTCGGCTTCGGTCGGGAAGTCCGGCGCCGGGATGTGCTCGCACAGATCGCGCACGCTGGCCTCGGGATCGTCGAGCAGGCGGATGCAGGCGCTGGCGACCTCGCGCAGGTTGTGCGGCGGAATGTCGGTGGCCATGCCGACGGCGATGCCGGTGACGCCGTTGAGCAGCAGCGTCGGGACACGCGCGGGCAGGAATTTCGGCTCTTCCAGGGTGCCGTCGAAGTTCGGCTGCCAGTCCACCGTGCCCTGGCCGAGCTCCTGGATCAGCAGGTCGGTGAACGGCGTCAGGCGCGCTTCGGTGTAGCGCATCGCCGCGAACGACTTCGGGTCGTCGGGCGAACCGAAGTTGCCATGGCCGTCGATCAGCGGATAGCGGTAGGAGAAGGGCTGCGCCATCAGCACCAGGGCCTCGTAGCAGGCGCTGTCACCGTGCGGATGGAACTTGCCGATCACGTCACCGACGGTGCGCGCGGCTTTCTTGGGCTTGGCGCCGGCCGACAGGCCCAGTTCGCTCATGGCGTAGACGATGCGTCGCTGCACCGGCTTCAGGCCATCGCCGATGAACGGCAGGGCGCGATCCAGGATGACGTACATCGAGTAGTCCAGGTACGCGTTTTCGGCGTACTGGCGCAGCGGGACGGGCTCGAAGCCCGGCATCTGGTTGCTCATTCGGGAGGGTGACGTCGTGTGCTTGCCAGCGAAGCCCACGATTGTGCCGGAATCGAACGCCGCGGCGCCATGACGCCGCGGCGGTCCGGTGACAGTCCCGGGTTCAGCCCGGCTGGCGGCGCATTGCGCGCAGGCCGGTCAGCACGCCCAGCAGCGCCAGCAGGGCGAGGCCCAGCGGACCGGGGCCGGGAACCGGCTGGGGTGCCGCTCCCGCAGCCGCGACGCCCGTGCCCGTCAACACCGCATTGATTTCCTGGCCACCTGGCGGCGCCGGTGGCGGCATCGTGAAGAGGACACGGATCAGCGCGACTTGCGGGCCTTCCGCGGCCGGTGTGAAGCGCACGTTGATGCTGCAGCTTGCACCTGGGTTGAGGACGCCGCCGCAGGTGGTGGACACCAGCTGGTATTGGGCCGGCGCGGCACCGCCGAGGGAGATACTGGTGATCGTCATCGGATCGGTGGACGGGTTGGCCAACGTGAAGACTTGCGCCGGACTGTCCTGCCCGACCGTGACCGCACCGTAATCGAACGGGTTGGGCGTCAATGTGACCGGGGCGCCGCCGGCGACGGCCTGCCCGGCCATGCCGGCCAGCACGCCGGCGATCACCAGCCCCAGGCCTGGGCGGCGAACCTGCGCGCGCAAGGACGCCGTGGATTGTCTGAGCTGCATGGAATTTCCCCTGTTTCTGGACGGATGATGATCAAGGCGTCGGAATTCGGCGCCGGACGCGAGTGTGCCACGGCTGCGCACGATGGGCACGGGTCTGCGTGCAGGCGGCCACCGGTCCGTGCGCCGGGGATCCGTATCGTGACTGCGCGGCCGCGGGCGGCGACGCGCCGGCTTTCGGTCTGGAAAGCACCGGATCCGGTCCCCTGATCGAACCGTCCCGGGCGCCTGCGGGCGCGCGCTCGCGATGGTCGGGCATTCCTGCAACGGCTGGCCGACCCCGGCGAACTCCGCGCTAGACTGCGCGCCCCGGGCCGTCATGACGGCCCGGCCTCGTTATGGACTCCCGGATATCGCTGATGCTTTCAATTGAAGAACGAATCGCCCACGACATCGTCGCGAAGCCGCAACAGGTGCGCGCGGCGGTGGAACTGCTGGATGGGGGTGCCACGGTGCCCTTCATCGCCCGCTACCGCAAGGAAGTGACGGGTGGACTGGACGACACGCAGCTGCGCCTGCTGGAAGACCGCCTGGGCTATCTTCGCGAGCTGGAAGACCGGCGCGCGGCGATCATCGCCAGCATCAATGAACAGGGCAAGATGACCGAAGCGCTGCACGGCGACCTGCTGGCGGCCGAATCGAAGGCGCGACTCGAAGATCTCTACCTGCCGTACAAACCGAAGCGCCGCAGCCGCGCGCAGATCGCACGCGAAGCCGGCCTGGAACCCCTGGCGCTGGCCTTGCTGGAAGATCCCTCGCGCACGCCGCAGGACGAGGCCGTCGCCTATGTCGATGCCGAGCGCGGTGTCGCCGACGTCAAGGCGGCGCTCGATGGCGCCCGCGCGATCCTGATGGAGCGGTTCGGCGAGGATGCCGCGCTGGTCGGGCAGCTGCGCGAGTGGCTGTCGCAGCAGGGCCAGCTGCGCGCCAGCGTGGTCGCCGGCAAGGAAAACGAAGGCGCCAAGTACAGCGACTACTTCGCGCATGTCGAACCATTCGCGACCGTGCCCTCGCATCGCCTGCTGGCGATGCTGCGTGCCCGCAACGAAGGCATCGTCGACCTTGAGCTGGTGCCGATGCCCAGTGCCGCGCCACGCGTTGTTGCCGACGACGCGCTGGTCGACACGATCGCTGCCGGCCATGCCGAGGCGGCCGGCCGTGTCGCCGTGCATGTCGGCATTGCCGACCAGGGTCGCGCCGCCGATCGCTGGCTGCTCGACACCGCACGCCTGACCTGGGTGGCGAAGCTGCATGTCCATCTCGGCCTCGACCTGATCGGCACCGCACGCGAGGCCGCCGAGGAACAGGCGATCCAGGTGTTCGGCACCAATCTCAAGGACCTGCTGCTGGCGGCACCGGCGGGACCGAAGGCGGTACTCGGCCTCGATCCCGGTATCCGCACCGGCTGCAAGCTCGCGGTCGTCGACGCCACCGGCAAGGTGCTGGAAACCGGCGTGATCTATCCGCATGAGCCGCGTCGTGAATGGGACCGCTCCATCGCCACGCTGGCGGATCTGTGCCGCCGCCACCAGGTGATGCTGATCGCCATCGGCAACGGCACCGCCTCGCGTGAAACCGATCGCCTGGCCGCCGATGTCATGCGCCGTCACCCGGAGCTGGGCCTGGCGAAGATCGTGGTCAGCGAAGCCGGTGCCTCGGTGTACTCGGCATCGGAAATCGCCGCCCGCGAATTCCCGGACCTCGACGTGTCGCTGCGTGGCGCCGTCTCGATCGCGCGCCGCCTGCAGGATCCGCTGGCGGAACTGGTGAAGATCGATCCGAAGTCCATCGGTGTCGGCCAGTACCAGCATGACGTCAACCAGGTGAAGCTGGCGCGGGCGCTCGAAGCGCGCGTCGAAGACTGCGTGAATGCCGTCGGTGTCGACGTGAATACCGCCTCGGCGCCGTTGCTGGCGCGTGTGGCGGGTCTGTCGCCATCGGTCGCCGAGAACGTCGTCCGCTATCGCGAGGACAAGGGTGCCTTCCGCAGCCGGCGTGAGTTGCTCAAGGTGTCGCGCCTGGGCGAAAAGGCCTTCGAACAGTGTGCCGGATTCCTGCGCATCGCCCAGGGCGACAATCCGCTCGATGCATCCTGCGTGCATCCGGAAGCCTACCCGGTCGTTGAGCGCATCGTCGCCGACTGCGGTCGTGACGTGCGCCAGCTGATCGGTGACAGTGCGTTCCTGCGCGGACTGGATCCGTCGCGCTTCACCGACGAGCGTTTCGGCCTGCCGACCGTCCGTGACATCCTGCGCGAACTGGAGAAGCCCGGCCGCGATCCGAGACCGGAATTCCGCACCGCCAACTTCGCCGACGGCGTCGAGGACATCAAGGACCTGCAGGTCGGCATGATCCTCGAAGGCGTGGTCAGCAACGTCGCGGCCTTCGGTGCCTTCGTCGATCTCGGCGTGCACCAGGATGGCCTGGTGCATGTGTCGGCCCTGTCGCACAGGTTCGTCAAGGACCCGCGGGACGTCGTCAAGGCGGGCGATATCGTCAAGGTCAAGGTCATGGAAGTGGATCTCGGCCGCAAGCGCATCGCCCTCAGCCTGCGCCTCGATGACGAACCGGGCCAGCAGCCGGCGCGCGCCGCCGGCGGCGGCGACTCGCGCCGCGACCATGGACGAGGCGGTCGCCGCGATGATCGCGCCAACCCGGGCCGGGCGCAGTCACCGGCTTCGCCGCTCGGCAACGCCCTGGCCGACGCCCTGGCACGCGCCCGTCGCAACTGACGCCCGATCCTCAAGCTTCGCCACGCATCACAGCATGGCAATGCGTGTTGCTGCGGTTGGTAGCGGCGGGGAATGTGATCGGGGTGCCTTCCGTGGCTTTTTCCGTGCGCAGTCCGTGGCGCACGGGTTACTTTCTCTTGCTTGTCCAAGAGAAAGTAACCAAAGAGAAGGACACCCCAGCCGGCCTGCCGCCCGGGCCTCCTGCCCGTGCGGTTCGCGTGCGGCGGTCGGGCCTGCGCGGCGCGCCATCCCTGGCGCGTCGCTCCGGTCGGCCGCATCCCTGCGGCCGCTCGCGCCTGTGGCGCGACATTTCCGCCCGCCACCCGCCAGGCCGGATGGGGCCCTGCAGAGGCGCGGGCATCCTGCCCGCTTCTTGCCTGGCCGACGCAGGTTTTCGTGTGTACGTGCGCAGGTTTGCAGCGCATCGCACCGGTCTTCCACCGGTGGTCTCAATGCGTTGGCCCCGGCAAGGCGAGCATTGCGCCGCTCACTTGCGTCAGCCGCCATGGTCATTGATCCGACAGGGGGGTCGGTCATCGCTGCCATGGTGTCTACGCGTATCCCTCAATGGCGGTGCTGCCGGTGCGCGCGCGGCAGATCGTCCCGCGCTGCGTCGGCGCGCGGTGTTCCGCGGCGGACCGGCTCGCCAATGCCAGGCACGTCGCTGACCTTGCGCGCCTGCTCGCCGGCCGGATGCGTGTACCAGCCCGGATCGCGGTAATCGCCGGCCGCGAGGTCGTCGCGCACCTTGATGACCGTGAACATGCCGCCCATCTCGATGTTCCCGAATGGCCCCTTGCCGGCCATCATCGCCAGCGTGTTGTCCGGGCCGCGCATGTGGCCGCTGTCGGTGTGGTCCTGGTGGTCGGCCATGCCGGCTTCGCCCATCGCCATGTAGCCCGGCAGGATGCGGCGGATGCGATCCTCGATGCCGGCCTGGTCGACGCCCAGCGTGTTCGGGATCTCGTGACCCATGGGCCCCATGACGTGATGCGACATATGGCAGTGGAACGCCCAGTCGCCGGGCACGGCGGTGAACTCCAGGTCGCGCATCTGGCCGACGCCGACGATCTCGGTGACTTCCTTGCGCCATTGCGCGCGCGGCAGGCGTCCGCCATCGCCGCCGGTGATATCGAACTGCACACCATGCATGTGGATGGGATGGTTCCACATCGACAGGTTGCCGATGCGCACGCGCACGCGTTCGCCGCTGCGCGCGACCAGCGGCTCGATGGCGGGAAACACCTTCGAGTTGAAGGTCCACAGGTCGAAGTCGGTCATGACCGAGGGATCCGGACGCGCGGTGCCCGGATGCAGCGCCCAGTTGTGCAGCAGGATCGCGTAGTCGCGATCGATGCGCCGCGGTTCGCCGGCGCGCGGATGGATGATGAACAGGCCCATCATGCCCATCGCCATCTGCACCATTTCATCGGCATGCGGGTGGTACATATGGGTGCCGTGCTGGCGGATCGTGAATTCGTAGACCCAGGTTTCACCGGGCCTGATGTGCGGCTGCGTCAGGCCGCCGACGCCGTCCATGCCGCTGGGAATCAGCAGCCCGTGCCAGTGGATGGTGGTGTGCTCGGGCAGATGGTTGGTGACGAACAGGCGCACACGGTCGCCTTCGACGACCTCGATGGTCGGTCCCGGCGTGGTGCCGTTGTAGCCCCAGCAGATGGCGCGGCTGCCGGGCGCGAATTCGTGCTCGATCTCTTCGGCGACGAGGTGGAATTCCTTGACGCCGTCGTTCATCCGGTAGGGCAGCGTCCAGCCATTCGGCGTGCGCACCGGCGTGTATCGATGGCGGCGGTCGCGCGGCGGATCGCTGGCGATGCCGATGCCGGATCGCGTCTCCGGTTGCGGTCGGGCAATGGCCGGTGCCAGTGCGGCGGCGCCGGCACCGAGCAGCAGGGCGCGTCGGGTCAGGTTCATGGCGTCGGCCTCAATGGTGATGTGAGTGGTCGTGTTCGTCCGCCGGTCCGAGCAGGTCGTCCAGCGTCGGCGCCTCACCGCTGGCGGTACCGTCGCCCGGCAGTTCGCCCCCGGCGACGCGCGCCAGTTCGACACGATGCAGCCAGTAATCGCGGATCGCCTCGATGTAGGCCTGGTAGGCGTCGTATTCCTGCTGACGCGCCTGGATGAGTTCGAAGACGCCGATCAGCATGAAGTTGTAACGCTCCTGTTCGCGCGCGACGATCGCCTCGCGTTGCGGGATCAGCGCATCGCGGAAGGTGTCGATGATCGCGCGCTGCGTCGCCAGTCGCTCCAGCCCGCTGCGCACTTCCCGCTGAAGCTGCAGCCGCAGCAGCGCGACGCGTTCGCGCGCCATGTCGCGCAGGGCGTTCGCGCGTGCACGTTGCGCCTGGCCCTGCTGGAACAGCGGCAACTGCAGCGACAGGTGGGGTCCGCTCTTGCGTTCGCCGTCTTCGCGTTCGCGTTCGAAACCGAACTCGACTTCGCCCAGCCAGGCCAGGCCGCGCGCCAGGTTCGCCGCCGATTCGTCCGCGGCCAGCAAGGCGTTTGCCGCCGCCAGGTCCTGGCGTTGCCGTTCCGCCTGCGCCAGCACCGCATCGGCGGCAGGATCGGCGAGCGGCGGCAGCGGCAGGCGCGTTGGCGTGCGCCAGGCATTGCTGCGACCGGCGAGGCCCAGGCGTTCCGCCAGTGCCATGCGCGCGGCGAAGCGCTCGCTGCGCGCGCGTGCGGCTTCGGTGCGCGCGAGGCTGGACGCCGCCTGCTCCCGCGCCAGTTGCAGCGCGCTGATGTTGCCGGCGGCGTGGAAACGGCCGGCCAGCTCGGCCGACAGGGCGGCGGCCTCGGCGACCGCCTCGCGCAGTTCGGCGATCTGCAGCGCGGCGACATGGCGGTACCAGTCGGCGCGCGTCGCGGCGGCCTCGTCGACCAGCGCCTGTGCGGCATGGGCGAGCGCCGCCTGCCAGCGATGCCGGCCGATGCGGCTGCGCGCCGGCAGGGTAACGAGGTCGCCGAGCAGCAGGCCGACGCCGACGCCGGTGCTGCCGTCGCTGCCACCCAGGCGGCTGGCCGAGAGGGTCGGATTGCGCAGCCGGCCGGATTCGAACAGGTCGGCGCCTGCGAGGCCAAGCTCCGCCAGCACCCGCCGCACGCGCGGACTTTCGCGCCAGGCGAGGGCCACCGCGGCATCGGGATCAAGAGGCGTCGCCAGTGCCGCGGGCAGGTCGTCGTTCGCGTCGCCTTCTGCGGAGAGTCGGGGCGTGCGGCCCTCGAGCAGCGTGTCGAGCTGATCGTGGCCGCCGTGCTTCGGCAAGGTCGAGCAGGCGCACAGCAGGCAGAGCGCAATGCTCGCCAGTCCGCGGGCCCCGGATCGAAAAGTCGTCGTCATGGGCAGGATCGCAGGCACCGTTTACGGTGTTCAGAGTGTCCAACGGGGCCGGTCCGTGCGACGGTCCGGACAGCGCTCATGGGCGCGGCACAGATCGTCAGCGGCACGAAACGGCACGGGTCGACGCCGCGATGCGGCGATTCAGGCGCGACAGAGGATGGTACGGATCGACGGAAAGCGCCAGCTGCGGCGCAGGCGGCGATCAGTGACCTGTACGGGCCGCGCGGCAGCGGCTCAATGGATGGGCGGTCGCAGAACCGCGTTGTACGGGTCGATGGACACCGGCGATGACACCGGCGCGTACTGTACCGGCGTACGCGTCGTCGCGAGGTGCGCAGGACCGATGGCCATGCCCTTGGCATTCGGTGGCGGACACGGACAGCTGCCATCCGTGCAGCATCCGTGCGGATTGCCGGGCACCGCACGCGGCGGTGCCTTGCCGCCATCGTTCACCGCCGGCGTTGCCGGTGCGACGTCGTGATGGTCGCAGTCGTCCGGGGCGGCGGGTTCCGCGGCAGGCGCCACGCTGTCCGCCGGCTGATTGCCGGCCGCACTGCCAGTGCTTTCGATGCCTGAAAACTCGCTGCCGTCGAGATTGTCGGGCAGCGCACCGTGCGCCCAGGCCCTGCCGGAAATCGGCAGGCTGAGCGCCAACATGAACGTCAGGGCGAGACGGGCTGACAGCATGGCGGCAGACTGCTCCGGCTTTCCGACGTTTTCAAGTGCCATTTGGCCCGTTTTCGTCCTGATTCCGAAGAATTTACAGCTGTGTCGCGGCGCCTCGCCGGGAGCGCGCCACGCCTGCGCCCGGCTGGCGTATCCGGGTCGCCGGTTGGTGCTGTGGGCTTGCACTACCATTTGCCGTCTGACCGCGACTACCGCCCTGGCGTGGTGTGTCGCCATCTCACTCCCGTTCGATCCAAGGTAGCCACGTTATGAGCTTCAAGCGAATGAGCGACATCGACCTGGCCGGCAAGCGCGTGCTGATCCGCGAGGATCTCAACGTGCCGCTGTCGCCGGAAGGCGAAATCACCGCCACGCAGCGGCTGGAAGCCGCCCTGCCGACGCTGCGCGCGGCCCGTGACGCCGGCGCCCGCGTGATGGTCATGTCCCACCTGGGCCGGCCCGCCGAGGGCGTATTCGATCCGGCATCGAGCCTGGCGCCGGTGGCGAAGTGGCTGGGCGAAGCGCTGCAGGCCGACGTGCCGCTGGTCGACAACTGGCTCGACGGCGTCGAGGTCGAGCCCGGCCAGGTGGTGCTGCTGGAAAACGTCCGCTTCAACAAGGGCGAGGGCAAGGATGACGAGACGCTGGCACGCCGGATGGCGGCGCTGTGCGATGTCTTCGTCATGGATGCCTTCGGGACGGCGCACCGCGCCCAGGCTTCAACGCATGGCGTAGCCAAGTATGCGCCGGTTGCCGTCGCCGGCCCGCTGCTGTGCGCCGAGCTGGACGCCCTGGCAACGGCCCTGGAGAAGCCGAAGCCGCCGGTCCTTGCGATCGTCGCCGGCTCCAAGGTCTCGACCAAGCTGCAGCTGCTGGAAACGCTGGTGCAGAAGGTCGACATGCTGATCGTCGGAGGTGGTATCGCCAACACCTTCCTGGCCGCCTCCGGTCTTCTGGTGGGCAGGTCGCTGTACGAACCGGACCTGATTCCCGCTGCGAAGAAGATTCTGGCCCTGGCCGCCGAACACGGTACCGAGGTCCCGCTTCCCAGCGATGTCGTGGTCGCCGACGAGTTCAAGGCGGATGCGCGTGCGACCGTGAAATCGGCCAAGGCCATCGGTGCCGAGGAACTGGTGCTCGACATCGGTCCGGAGACGGCCTTGCGTTACGGCGAGTTGATCAAGCGCGCCGGCACGGTGGTCTGGAACGGACCGGTCGGCGTGTTCGAGTTCGACGCCTTCGGCAAGGGCACCGAAGCGATGGCGCGCGCGATCGCCGACAGCGACGCCTTCTCCATTGCCGGCGGTGGCGACACGGTTGCGGCCGTCGAGAAGTACGGCATCGAGTCGAAGATCTCCTACATCTCGACGGGCGGTGGCGCCTTCCTCGAATTCCTCGAAGGCAAGACGCTGCCCGCCGTGGCGATGCTGCAGGAACGCGCGGCCGACTGACTCCCGCACACTGGCGCCGAACACGAGTGCCGCCGGCTCCAGTCGGCGGCCCTGCGCGTTGGCCGCCGGCATCGGCGCCGCCAGCCCGGCGCGACAGGCGGGACGCCGGCGCCGGCAACGCCGGTTGAACAACGGGCACCGAGCGACTGCAGGCGGCGTGCGACGGCGCGCTACCATGTTGCATGTGCTTGCCGTCGCCGACCGTGCTGGAACCCGAAGTCTCCGAGCTTGAGCGCGAGGGTTTCGCATTCATTCCCGGGGCACGCATGTCCGGACTGCTGTCCGGCTTCGGGGTCCTGCGCGACTGGCCGGATTTCGTCGACAGCTGGAATGACCTTCATCTCGACACATGCATGGCCGACGGTGGCCGTTATCGTCGGCGCCGGCACGCGGTATTCCGACTGGAAGGCGATGCCGCGCCGCTGCGCCTGCCGCACCAGCCGCACTGGCAGGATCGCGACTACAACCCTCTCAACGGCGGCATCGCACGCTGGTTCGAGCCGCTGACGCCCACATCCGGTACGAGTGATTCGCTGACGACGATCCTGCGATGCGGCCACGCCTGGTTTGGTGCCCTGCGCCGGGACGTGCCGGCATGGAAGGTCGAAGTGCACCAGTTCCGCATCGAAGCCGCCGGAGATCGTCCCGGCCAGCCGACGCCGGAGGGCATGCACCGCGACGGTGTCGATTTCGTGATGGTGCTGATGATCCGCCGCCGCAACATCGCGCGCGGCACGACATCCATCCATGACCTGGCCGGACGCGAACTGGGCAACTTCACCCTGGCCGCGCCCTTCGACACCGCGCTGGTCGATGATGCGCGCGTCATGCACGGCGTCACTGCGGTCGAGGCGCTCGATGGCTCGATACCGGCGTTCCGCGATGTGCTGGTGGTGACGTTCAAGGCGGAAGGGCCGGCACGCGTCGACAGCTGACTGTCAGCCGCGCCGTCGCGCACACGACGCCGCAAAGCGGACGGCCCGCCGGAAACCGACGGGCCGCAGCGGGGCAGTGGGAACGTGGTCGATCAGCGTGGCAATGCACGCACCACCGACAGGTGCGCCAGCACTTCGGTGATTTCCCGCTTGGCCTTTTCGCGCTGGCTGCCATCGGCGGCAAGGATCGCCTGCGCAGTCAGCGGATGCACCAGCAGATCCTTGATGTGGTAGCAGGCCGAACCGTTCTGGATCGGCGGCAGGCTCTTGTCGTCGTGATAGCCGGCCTCGATGTCGTCCGGCGTCATGTCGCGCCAGCGCAGACGCAGCTCGGCGGCCGCTTTCAGATAGTCGCCACAATCCGGGCGGACCTCCAGAAAACGCGGCACCAGCACGTCGAAGATGCCGGTGAGTTCAACCACCCGTCCGTCGATGTCCTCGGCGCTGGCGCCGTCATCGATGGCGGCGACGACGTCCCTGGCGACGATGTCGTATCGGGTGATCTCGCCCTGGTAGTCGTCGCCATCGAAGATGGTGGACGGCTTCGCGGCGGCTGCGGCGCCCGGTGCGGATGCAGGCGGCGGGCTGGCGGTCGCGCCGGTGTCGGCGGTGGTCGCGGCGTTGTCACCGCAGCCGGCCAGTGCCAGTGCGAGGGCGAGGAGACACGTGGATTGACGCATGAAGTTTCCTTTCATTCGGGTTGTCGCAACAGTTTCCATGATCCGCCGGTCGCCGTCCCGGTCGGGCGGTGGTGGGAACGACCCCGGAAGCGCGGGTATCGAGTCCGTGCGCCCGGCGTCAGCGTGCCGGACCGGCGTGGCGGTCGCGCCAGCCGTCGAGGATGTCACGACGCAGCATCCCGGCCCTGCGTTCCAGCAGGCGCCCATCGGGTCCGATGACCACGGTGTAGGGCAGCACATTGCGGCTGTTGCCGAGCTGCATCGACGAGCCGTCCAGGATGCGGCCGCCGATCAGGACCGGATAGCCGACCGGATGGTCACGGAGGAAGGTGAGGGCGGCGTCCGGATCATCCTCGGCAACGCCGACCACGGCGATGTTGCGATCGGCGTTTTCCTGCGCCCAGGCATCGAGCATGGGCATTTCCTCGACGCAGGGCGGACACCAGCTGGCCCAGTAGTTCACCACCAGCAGCTGGCCGTGCCAGCGCGCGAAGGTGTGCGGTCGGCCTTCGGGGTCGTGCATCACGCCATCGGGGACCTTTTCGCCGATCGCTATCTGGGAAACCCCCGGCGGTGGCGGCGGGTTGTCGTAATAGCGGCTGCTGAGCAGGAATCCGGCGGCGCCACCGGCGGCGGCAAACAGCAGGATCAGCAGCGGCGGCAGGAAGCGCTTCATGGTGTCTTGCCCGTCAGCGCGGCCTCGACGATGCCAAAGGTCAGCACGGTGGGCAGCTTGCGACCGGGGCCTTTCCCGCCGCCCTCGAACACCACGTACAGCGGCACGCCGACCGCCCCGTATTCCTGCAGGAAGGCGCTGATGTCCGGGTCGACATTGGTCCAGTCGCCGACCATCGCGACAGTGCCGCTGCGTTCCAGAAGTTCGTTGAAGCGGTCGGTGTGCAGGACCAGTTTTTCATTCGCCTTGCAGGTGACGCACCAGTCGGCCGTCATGTCGACGAACACGGTGCGGCCTTCGGCGCGCAGGCTGGCGAGCCGCCCGGCCGAGTAAGGAATCCAGCCGACATGCGTGCTTGCCGCCTGCGAAGGGGGCGGCGCGCGATGCACGAACAGCAACGGTGCCAGCGCCAGCACCGCGATCAGCACCGGCAACATGCGACGATGCAGGCCATCGCGATAGCGGCCGCGCTCCCACCCCCACAGCGCCAGCGCCAGCACGGTGGCGCCGACCAGCACCGCTGCCACGGCATCGATGCCGCGCTGCTTGCCGAGGATCCACAGCAGCCAGATCGCCGTCAGGTACATCGGGAAGGCGAGGAGCTGCTTGAGCGTTTCCATCCACGCGCCCGGACGCGGCAGTCGCGACGCCAGCGCCGGCACCATGCCGACCAGCAGGAACGGCAGCGCCAAGCCCAGGCCCAGCGCCAGGAAGATCAGCAGCGCCAGCAGTGACGAGGAGGCAAAGGCATAGGCGAGTGCCGAGCCCATGAAGGGAATCGTGCAGGGACTGGCCACGACGACGGCGAGAACGCCGGTGAAGAAGTCACCCGCCGGTCCGCCACGCGACGTCAGCGACTGGCCGGCGCCCGTCAGCCCGACGCCGATGTTGTAGACGCCCGACATCGACAAACCGAGCGCGAACATCACGTAGGCCAGCAGCGCGACGATCACCGGTTGCTGCAACTGGAATCCCCAGCCCAGCGCCAGGCCGACGGCACGCAGCGCGACGACGGCGAGGCCGACCGCGGCGAAGGTCGCCATCACGCCGGCCGTATACCAGAGCGCATGGCTGCGCGCCTTGGCGACGCTCTCGCCGCTGCGCGCCAGGCCCAGCACCTTCAGCGACAGGATCGGCAGCACGCAGGGCATCAGGTTCAACAGCACGCCGCCGATCAAGGCCAGCAGCAGCGCGCCGATGAGTCCGAGCGACGATGCGGACTCGTCCACGGCAATTCGGGTCGCGCCAGCGCCAGGCTGCGTTTCCTCGCGCTCCTGCAGGACGCTGGTGACGTAGGGGTCGCGGTCGACGGCCGCCCGCGCAGCCTCGATCTGCCCGGCATCCGCCGCGGGCATGTCCAGCGCGACGGTGCGCGTCATCGGCGGATAGCAGATGCCGTCCAGCTGGCAACCCTGGAAACTGGCGGTGACGCGCAGCGGCGCGGACCTGTCCGACTGCGGCGGCACCACCGTGATCGGCACCTCGACGAGGTCGAAATACACCGGCACATGGCCGAAGTGGTCATCGGTGTGCTGTCGCGGCGTCGGCCAGCCCGGGGCCGCCAGCGGCCAGTGCGCCCCGTCGCCGCCCTCCACCTTGAAGTTGGTGCCGTTGCGGTAGAGGTAGTAGTTCTTCGGCATCGTGAAGCGCGCCAGCACCTCGGTGGGCGACCAGGCGATGGCCTCGAAGACGAAGGCCTGTTCTTCCGGCAGCGGCGGCTCGCGATCGGCCGGCAGCGGATCCTGCAACACCGGCTCGCTGCCGGCCGACGGATTGAAGGGCGCCGCGGGCGGGTCCGCCAGTGTGAGCGCGGGTGCCGAGGGTGCGGCCAGTGCGCGCGCCAGTGGATTGTCCGCGGCCTTCGCTGTGCCCGTGTCCAGGGCCGGGCTCGCGGCGGCCAGATCGGCAGGCCGCGACACCGTCACCGTCGCGCGGTGCGGCGGGTAGCACACGCCGACATCGGCACAGCCCTGGTAGCGCACCTCGAACTGCGCTTCGACCGCCGACGCGGGCCAGGCGACGATGGGCGCGCTGGCCGCCAGCTCGCCGCGGTAGGTTTCCACCTCGCCGAAGAACTCGTCGGTATGGCGGGCACCCTCCGGCAGTCGCACGTCGCCGATCTCCACATCCGTGGTCAGCGACTTGAGGGCGACACGATGCCGGTACAGGTAGTAGCCATCGGCGATGCGCCAGCGCAGGTGCAGATCGCCGGCATCGGCCTCGGCGCTGAGCGCGAAGGCCTCGTCGATGGGCAGCAGGTCATCCTCGTTCAATGAGGCGGCGAGCGGGGAGGCCGCGAACAGCGCGGCACACAGACAGGCGAGACGGATCATCCGGGCATTATCGTCGAGAGGAGGGCGGCAGCCTTAACGTGCCGGCCGGGACACGGTGGACCACGGAATCAGCGCAAGGTTTCCGCGCCCAGCCAGGCCAGGTAGGCGGGCAGCCCGTCCTGGATCGGCAGGGCGACCAGTTCCGGCGTGTCGTAGGGGTGCAGGCCGGGCAGGCGGTCGCGCAGTCGCGGCCAGCATTCGCGCGTGGTCTTGATGAGCAGAAGGACCTCAGGGTCCTCGTGGATCTCGCCCTGCCAGCGATACACCGAGGCGGTCAGGGGCAGCCGGCTGACGCAGGCCGCCAGGCCTTCGCCGACCAGCGACCGCGCCAGCATCGCCGCACTGGCTTCGTCGGGACAGGTGCTCAGGCAGAGCAGGGCAGGCGTCGTGTCCATGGCCGGAGCATAGCCGATGGCTTTTTCGCGCCCGCGCACTTGAATCGTTCGCCCGCGCCCCAAGCTTCCAGCCAGCGGCGGGACTTGTCCGGACCGGGTGAATCCGTAAAATTGGCACTCACCCGGGCAGAGTGCTGACAAGTCTGCCCGAATCCAAGTGAAATCAACCATTTGCGTATAGGGTTTAAGCACATGAATCTGCGTCCTTTGCACGACCGCGTGATCATCAAGCGACTCGAGGCCGAAACCATGTCGGCCGGCGGCATCGTCATTCCCGACAACGCTGCCGAGAAGCCGATCCGTGGCGAGGTCCTCGCCGTCGGCAACGGCAAGATCCTGGAGAGCGGCGAAAAGCGCGCGCTGGACATCAAGGCCGGCGACAAGGTGCTGTTCGGCAAGTACAGCGGCACCGAGGTCAAGGTCGATGGCCAGGAACTGCTGGTCATGCGCGAAGAAGACGTCATGGCGGTCATCGAAGGATAAGCGCGCCAGCTCGCCCGGGCGGCGTTGCTGCGTCGTGTCGCAATTCCTCAGTGGCTTGAGCCAACTCCGGTTTGCGCCGCGCCGCGCGCCTTGCCCGGCCATCGCTGGCTCGCTTCTCCTCCCGCTTCGATCCACCACAGATATTGAGAGAACACGAAAATGGCAGCCAAAGAAGTCCGTTTCTCCGAAGACGCCCGCGCGCGCATCCTGGCCGGCGTCAACATCCTGGCCGATGCGGTCAAGGTCACCCTGGGCCCGAAGGGCCGCAACGTCGTGCTCGAGAAGAGCTTCGGCGCCCCGACCATCACCAAGGACGGCGTCTCCGTCGCCAAGGAAATCGAACTGAAGGACAAGTTCGAGAACATGGGCGCGCAGAT
>CAZYHP010000032.1:0-26390 GCA_964647135.1 uncultured Rhodanobacteraceae bacterium | reverse complement strand
GTTGTATGGGCTCGTCATCCCCGCGCAGGCGGGGATCCAGCCGCCCCCGCTCGTCATCCCCGCGCAGACGGGGGTCCAGGGCTGGGCAATGCGCGCTGACCTGACGCGAAGCGCTCCATGCCGGTGCCCGAGTTCCCAGGCCCCGCTGTCGCGCTGGCGGCGGCGCCCGCCGCGATCACGGTCAATCCTGTCGAAGCCTTGCGCTCGCGGCTGATGCGGGCGATGTGGCTGACACACGCCGCTGCTGCGCCCGCCGCGATCGGGTCTGAAGCGTCCGAATTCCTGAAGCGGCCCGGGTTGCGACCGATGCCAGCGGGGTATGGGCTGAGTGGACACCTCTGCTGTCGGTGACGATGTCGGCGTGGTGTCGTTCCCGTCGTCGTTGTTGCCCGTGGTGATCCTGTCTTCGTTGCCAGCTCCGGCTGTCAGCATTGCTGAAACGGGTCGCGGTCGCCGTGCCGGTTACGGCCGTGGTCCGATCGTTGAACGTCGGCAGGTTTGCAGTCCAGCTTATGGACGCGGGAGTTACATGATTCCCGCTGGCACGGCAGCCGGCCTGCCGGCCAATCGGCATGCAAGGCGCCGTCCGGTTGCATCGGGGTGACGGCGCCTCCCTGCGGGTCGGCTCGAACCTCGATGTCACCAGGCCGCTGTGCGAATTCGGCGTGAACCGGGGTAGGCCTTTCGACCGTCAACCCCGGGCCGTGGCATCTGTCGTCAACGGTAGCCGGCGATCGCACCGCCATCGCGATTGGCGATCACGACCGGAGGCTTGATCGTCCAGTACAGGTCGGCGCGGTTCAAGGTGGCT
The DNA here is from genome assembly GCA_964647135.1 of uncultured Rhodanobacteraceae bacterium. Lineage (GTDB taxonomy): Bacteria > Pseudomonadota > Gammaproteobacteria > Xanthomonadales > UBA2363 > Pseudofulvimonas. The sequence goes on along the minus strand of CAZYHP010000032.1, from coordinate 25,579 downwards.
GCAGGATCCGCGGTTACAGGAACTCCGCACGGACATTGATGCTGTCGCGTTGGCCCAGGTCGGCGAAGTGCTTTTCCAGCCAGGCCGCAGCCGTGGCGCGGCCGTGCCCGAACAGCGTATCCAGCAACCGTGGATCCGGGCTCAGCTTGTTGGTGCCATCCAGACTGGACATTGCGTCATCGTCGCGGATGGAGTGCACGTACATCCGCCTGAGGCGATCGGCATATTCGTCCTTGAGCCAGCCCTGATCGACGAGGCGAGCGGCGAATTCGATGGCGCGCATTTCGCGCATCAGCGAGGAATTGAAGGTGATCTCGTTGATGCGGACGGCGATCTGGGCGGGTGTCCGCGGGACTTCGTCGCGCCGGATCGGATTGACATGCACGACAACGATGTCCTGCGACGTCGTGTGATAGAACAACGGATACAGGGCCGGATTGCCCATATATCCTCCGTCCCAATAGGACTCGCCGTCGATCTCCACCGCCTTGAACAGCTGTGGCAGGCAGGCGGACGCGAGTACGGCATCGCTGCCGACCTCGTTGTTGCTGAAGATCTTCACCTTGCCGCTGCGCACGTTGGTCGCGCAGATGAAGAGTTTCAGGCAGGATCCATCGCCGAGTGCGCTGAAATCGACATGGTGCTCGAGCAGCTGCCGCAGCGGATCGAAATTCCAGGGATTGAACTGGTACGGCGACAGCATTCGTGACCAGGTATCCATCACGGCCTGCATGCCGGCGGCTGCCATCTGCGGATTGATGCCGAACATCGAAAGTATGCTGTCGGACGGTCGCGCGGCCCGCCAGAGGAGACCGGAGCGTCCGACGTCAGCCCAGAATGTGGCGAGCGCTTCCCGTGCGCCTTCGCGCCCGCCCTTGAGCAGGCCATAAGCCAGCACCACTGCGTTCATCGCACCGGCACTGGCACCGCAGACGCCTTCAAACCGGACGCGGCCGTCTTCCAGCAAGGCATCGAGCGCACCCCAGGTGAAGGCACCATGTGCGCCGCCACCCTGCAGGGCGAGATTGATGGTCCGGCTGGTGCTGGCGCGGCTCACCGCGCCGTCCAGCCACCATCCAGGGTGATCGTCGTGCCGGTCATGTTGCCGGCACCGGGACCGCACAGGAAACGCACCGCTTCGGCGATGTCCCCGGGGCGGGTGAAGCGCAAGGACGGCTGCTTCTCCGCGAGCAGGGCACGCTCGGCGTCCTTCACGGGTATTCCTTCCCGCGCGGCACGGTCGTCGATCTGTTTCTGGACCAGTGGCGTCAGCACCCAGCCCGGGCAGATGGCATTGCACGTGATGTCGGCTTCGGCGTTCTCCAGCGCCACCACCTTGGTCAGGCCAATGATGCCGTGCTTGGCCGCGACATAGGCCGACTTGCTGTCCGAGGCCACCAGTCCATGCACCGAGGCGACATTGATGATGCGCCCATGCCCGCGTGCCTGCATCCCTGGCAGCGCCACGCGCATGGCGTGAAAGGCGGCGGAAAGATTGATGGCGATGATCGCGTCCCACTTTGCCGCCGGGAACGCTTCCACCCTCGCAACGTGCTGGATGCCGGCGTTGTTGACGAGGATGTCCAGGCGACCGTAACGCCTTTCGGTGCCTGTCACCATCGCTTCGGCCTGCGCGGGATCGCTGAGGTCGGCATCGCTGTAGTCCACTTCGCCGCCGTGTGCCGAGATCTGGTCACGGGCCTGCGCGACCTGTTCCGGCGAACCCAGGCCATTGAGCATGATCCGGCAGCCGGCGCGGGCCAGTCCGTCGGCAACGGCCAGGCCAATGCCGCTGGTGGAGCCGGTGACGAGCGCAACCTTGTCCTTGAGCATGAGGTTCTCCACGGAAGACGCCTTCATTATCGGTGTTGCGACCTGTCGCGGCATCCCGGACTTTCGGGCATCAAGCCGTAGCGCCGCTTTTCAGCCCGGCCGCACACCGAGAAGGATGTCGCGGGCACGCAGGGACGCCAGCACGCTCGGACCGTGCCGAAGCAGCGGGGCCGGATCCCGTCCGCTCTCGGCGGCGAGCTGGCGCAGATGCGATTCGCCGCTGCGCCCGGGTTGTTCGTCGATGAGCGCCAGCAGGCGCAGCGTCATCGCGTTCGTTTCCAGGAAGCCGACCTGGTCGCTGCGGTCGCGGACGATGACCAGGCAGGTGGGTTGGTCAGGCGGCGCGCTGTCGGGTCGGGCATCGGCCCGGATCCGGTGCACCGCCCAGCGGTACAGCAGTGGCCAGACCAGGGGCGACAGCACCGGGATGCCAACGACCAGGTCGCCTTCGACGGCAGGGGGCGCCTCATCCAGGTCATGCTCGGCATTGCGCGCCACCACTTCCATCCATTCGTAATGCGCCAGTTCGGCCTGCCAGGCAGGAATGGATGCGTCATCACCGGCACACTGGTGGTCCAGCCAACGCACGAATTCGCTGCCCAGCTCGGGGAACAACGGTGTCCGGGCACGGTGGTGGCTGTACCACTCGCGGACGCGCGCCCGCCAGCCCGGCTCGTCGTACAGCGAACGCAATACCGGGAAATTGCCCGCCAGCAGCGACACGACGTTGTTGAGGAACAGCTCCCGATAGATCTGCAGGCGACGGTCGTCAAGTCCGGGCGGCGCGGGGTGTCGGGAAGGATCGCGCAGGTGCAGGGCGAACGCGCGCTGCAGCGCCTGCCGGCGCGCCGCGGACTCAGACATGGCGGCGCTGGATCGGATGGCTGGCCAGCGCTGGCGCATGTGCGCGCTGCCTGGCGCGGATCTCCTCGACCTGGCCCAGCAACTGCGGCAGCGGCGGAATGTTGAAATCACGTTCCAGCAGCGTGGGACGCACGCCGTGGAAGGCGTAGGCGGCATCGAGCAGTTGCCAGACCGGGTCGATGACATCGGCCCCGTGCGTGTCGACGATCAGATCTTCGGCTTCGCGGTAATGGCCGGCAATATGGAGATAACGTATGCGTTCGCCGGGCAATGCGCGCAGGAACGCGAGCGCATCGTAGCCGTGGTTGATGCTGTTGACATAGACGTTGTTGACGTCGAGCAGCAGCTCGCAGTCGGCGGCATCAAGAACGGCGAGGATGAATTCCAACTCCGTCAGTTCCGGCGCCAGCGGGGTGTAGAAGGAGGCGTTTTCCACGGCGATGCGCCTGCCGAGCAGCGCTTGCGCGTGGCGGATGCGCGAGGCGACGTGAATGACCGATTCCGCCGTGAACGGGATGGGCATCAGGTCGTAGAGATGGCCATCGTCGCTGCACCAGCTGAGGTGTTCGGAATACACCGGCACCTGGTGCACATCGAGGAAACGGCGGATCCGTCGAAGCAAGGTCTCGTCAAGGGGCTCCGGGCCGCCCAGCGACAGCGACAGGCCGTGGCAGTACAGCGGCCAGCGTTCGCCGAGTTCACGCAGGCGCCGGCCAGCATCCCCGCCGACGCCTATCCAGTTTTCCGGGGCGACTTCAAGGAAATCGACAACCCCGGACGTTGCGGCCTGGAGCGGGCCCATCAGGGCCCGCCGGAGTCCCAGGCCTGCGCCGGAGTCGGGGCCGGCGGCATTCATGGCCGGGTCGATACGTGCCCGCTCAGTGGCTGCCGCCGCACTTGCCCTCGCCGCACTTGCCCTCGCCACACTTGCCTTCGCCGCACTTGCCTTCCTCATGCTCGTGCGACTGATGGAAGGCTTCGATTTCCGTCGCCGTGATCCGGCCGTCGCCATCGCTGTCGATTTGCGCGAACTTGTCGGCCGGCTTGCCAGCCGCATCCCACTCGGCGCGGGAGACCGCGCCGTCGCCATCGGTATCCAGCTTGTCGATACCGCAGCGGCCTTCACCGCATTTTCCTTCACCGCACTTGCCTTCTTCGCCGACCAGCTGGTAACCACTGCCCAGATCGTTGAGCATGAATGGCGAATCGGCGCAGGCCAGTCCGGCCGAGCCGAGCAGGGCGAGGCCGACGGCGGCGCCAAGGGGTTTGACGAGTTTCGTGGACATGGAGGGATCCTCTGTCGTGGGTGACGTGGCCGGTTAGCCGGACCGCTTGTCCGCCCCTGCCGCTTGGCGGTTCACGGACAGCGCAAGCCTAGCGCGATTGCAGGAAGTCGGCGTGAAAATTCCGCTGCCGCGCCGCACTGTCTCGCGCCCGGCGATGATGCGGCACGCCATCGGCGCAGGCTCCGGATCCGGGCCTGGGCTCAGAAACGGTAGTGCATTCGCAGGCCGTGGATCGGACCGGCATCGTCGTCGGGACTGGACGACACCTGTGCCTGCAGGCGCCAGTCGCGGCCGATGTTCCAGTTGCCGCCCAGGGCAGCGCTGTGTCCCGACCGGCGGGCGCCGTCGGCGCCCCGGACCGACAGGTACGACAGCCGCGCCACCAGTTCGAAGGCGCCGCCCGGATTGGCATTCGATACCGATTTGAACAGCCCGTCGCGGTAGCCGCGGGACTGCCCACCGGGACGCCAACTCGCCATCACATAGGCGCCATCGCCATCGACATCGGAGGCCGCGTCGCTGGCAGGAAGGGCGGCGGGCCGTGCGCGCAGCCGCGCATATTCCGCCTGCAGTGTCCACGGGCCGTGGTCCCAGGCGGCCTCCAGTGCAAGGCGGTCGATGCGATCCACGCGGTCGATCATCCCGCTGTCGACGATCAGCAGCGGCAGTCCCGACACGTCCGGTCGCCCGCGCACGCGCAAGCCGTCGCGACGCCAGTCGACGCCTGCACCGACGCCGAGATGCAGCATTCCCGCTTCCGTGGAGGCGCCGATCGCGTGCGTGGCGCGAGCGAACAGACCGTGGCCGAGCTCCTGGCGGTCGAGGTTGTCGCCGGCGGCAAAGACGCTGAACCGGGAAGGCCCGCTCGATGCCGACCATTTCACGCCGACACGACGGCCCGGCAACAGCGTCGACAACGCTGCGCGCTCGAGCAGGGCGAGGTCGCGATGACTGCCAAAGGTCTCCAGTCCCAGGGGCGTTTTCACCTGGCCGATCCGCAGGCGCTGGTTGCCGGCGAATGGGATCTGCAGCGCCAGATCGGACCAGGTGCCTGCGGCAAAGTCGTAGTCGGCCTTGAAGGAATACCCTTGCGGAGATTCCAGCGTCGCCGCCAGGCGCTGGCGACGGAACCCGTTCGAGTGGAAAGGGCCGGAATGCAGCGTCTGGTACTGCACGCTGGCCGATGTGGCCAGGGTCCAGCCGTCAGCGCTGGTCCAGCGTGGCGGCCATTCGGCTGCCCGTGTGGTCGCGCCCGTCAGGCAGCACAGGAAGAGAAGGGTCAGTCGCAACACGAAGCGGGGCGGGGAAGTCGGGCAACGGGGCATCGTAAGCCGACATTGTGACAGTTGCATGTCACGACCGCCCTTTGCCGACAGCCGCCTTTGTCCCCGCGGCCGCCGGCATGTCCCTGTTGGCGTCTGGCGGCGTGCGCAGGCGCCGGGGATAACGGCACAGGTCGGCGACGATGCACTGCGGACAGCGCGGCTTGCGTGCCTGGCAGGTGTATCGCCCGTGCAGGATCAGCCAGTGGTGCGCATGCTGGCGAAAGGCCGGCGGCACGACCTTGAGGAGCTTGCGTTCGACGTCAAGGGGCGTCTTGCCCGCGGCCAGGCCGGTGCGGTTGCCGACCCTGAAGATATGCGTGTCCACGGCGATGGTGGGTTCTCCGAAGGCGACATTGAGCACGACGTTCGCCGTCTTGCGACCGACACCGGGCAGGGCTTCGAGATCCACGCGATTGCCGGGCACCTTGCCGCCGTGGCGCTCGACGAGAAGGCGGCAGGTGGCGATGATGTTCTTCGCCTTCGCGTGATACAGGCCAATGGTGGCGATATAGCGCTTCAGGCCTTCCTCGCCAAGATCGAGGATCTCCTGCGGCGTGTTCGCGACGGGGAACAGCTGCCGTGTCGCCTTGTTCACGCCGACGTCGGTGGCCTGCGCCGACAGCACCACGGCGATCAGCAACTCGAACGTGGAGCTGTATTCCAGTTCGGTGCGTGGTTCGGGATCCAGCTCGGCAAGGCGGCGGAAGAACTCGACACGTTCGGCCACCTTCATCCGGCGCGCCCCCGCTGGGTGGCTGTCCTGGCGATATTCGCCGCCGCCAGAAGCAGCGCCAGTCCGACCAGGCTGGCCGCCGGTGAGCGCCAGGGCAACGCGGCGTCTCGCGAAGGCAACTCAAGCGCCAGCAGGCGCCATTCCCCGGACAGGCCCTCCTCCTGCAAGCAGGCGTGTGCGCAGGCCAGCATGAAGACCATCAGCAGCGCCGGCGACGCGCGCCGGATCCGTCCTTCCGCGCCCGGGCGTCCGGGTGGCAGCAGCCCCCACAGCACGAGCAGGGGCAGGGCGGCTGCGATCTGCATGTGCAACTGCGGCGCGAACGCGCGCAGCAACAGGTCGAGCATGCCGGCGAGGCCTGCTGTCGCCAGTACCGCATTCAGTCGCGGCCCCGCCTCCCGCGACCAGGGATCGGGCAGCCGGTGGGCGAGGTCGCACACGGCCAGGCAGACGGCGGCAGCCAGCATGAGTGCGGCGCCGGTGACCGGACCGGTGCACGCCGGCAGCAGCGGGCACAGCGCCAGCCAGTACAGGTCGGCGGTGTCGGCGGGACCGGTCGATGTCGGTGTCGGCATGGCGCCATTGTAGGCGCAGGGCGAGCGTACGCCGCCGTCCCTGCCTGCCGACGGCAGCAAGCCCGGCATCGTCCGGGCCGCCCTTCGTTGTGATGAATGTCACACATGTCCCTCCAATGGCGTACCTCGCAGTGCGGTCATCGCAATCGACGCGCCCTGTCTCCGCCGGGACAGCCCTCGCGCCGGTCCACCTTTCTTCAGGAGTACATGCGTCATGGGTATGCAATGGTTGTATGGCGGCCGGCGGGTCTGCGCGCCGGCGGGTTGGCTGGTGCTGGCACTTCTGCTGGCAGCGGGCGAGGCCGCCTGGGCCGGTCACGCGGTCGACAAGACCCTGTCCGATCTGGTCGCGGAGGCGGAGCGCATCGAGGTGGTGCGTCTGGAGTCGAAATCGTCACGCTGGAACCAGCGCGGCAATCTGATCGTTACCGACATGCACTTCCGGCGTGAGCGCGACCTGTTTGGCAACCGCGGTGCCGGCGAACGTTTCACGCTCAGCCAGGGCGGCGGGGTGATCGGCAATGAAGGCCACAAGGTGAGCGGCAACCCGGACCTGCAGTCCGGCACGCGCTACCTGGTGTTCGTCGATGTCGAGCAGGGCGAGCTGTTCTCGCCGTTCGTCGCGGGCGAGCAGGGCGTGTATCGCCTCGACGATGACGGCACGGCGCATTCACTGGCCGGGCTCGACAGCGTCCACGCCAGCGACCTGATCGCTGATGTCGATGCGCTGGTCGATGCGCGTGCCGGTGCACCACCCCGGCGTTTCCAGGCCATGCCGGCAGGTAACCGTAACTATCCGGCGAAATCCTATGTTCCACCCGGCATTGCGCGTCCGCTCCCCCCGGTCGCCGCGGACGCTCACGTTCCCCTGGATGAGCCCTCCCCGGATCAGCCGGCCGGCCTCGCCAGGCCGCAGGGGGGAACCGTCGAGGCCGACGCGGGCGTCGACGATCCACCATTGTGGACGACGCCGCGCTACCACTACGGCCCGACGGTGTCGTTTCCGGTGGTCTATGACGAGCTGCCGCATGACTGGACCTGGAGCCCCCACGACCAGTACCAGATGTCGGCCTGGAACAGCATCGTCAACGGCAACCTGTTCCTCATCAGTGGCACGCAGCTGGGCACCTGGGCCTGGGGAAACAACCGCTTCGAGCTGGTGGGCTGGCCATCGAACCAGACCATGATCGATCAGTTCGGCCAGGGCTGGGGTGCCAATACGCTGGCAGTGGCGTGGTCGCGCTGGGTCGGCAATGTCATCAACGAAGTCGATATCGCCTTCAACCCGGCCTTCTGCTGGACCCTGGATGCGTACACGGGCGCCAACCCGTCGAGCAGTTGCTGGAGCTTCCAGCAGACGATGCTGCATGAACTCGGTCACGGCTGGGGATTGGACCATCCCTGGGAAACGCAGAATGTCTGGTGGGACTCGGTGATGAACTATTCGCCGAAACCGCAGCGGCAGGCGCGGCTGAACACCGACGACGTCAACGCCGTGCGCACGCGGTACGGTGGTCCGGCGATGGCACGCACGCTGATCAGCCAGTGGCGCACGACGGACAACGCCAGTTCGATGCAGCCGACCTACACCCCCGCACTGGCGGCGTCGGTCACGTTGCGCCATGGCCAGAACCTGAGCCTGACCGGCTCCTTCCAGATCGAGAACCTGGGCACCAGCGATTTCGTCAATCCAGTCGTCGATCTTTACCTGACCCAGAACTGGAACGCCTGGACCGACAGCTACACGTTCCTGCGCAGCGCGAACTACACCGCCACCCTGGCGCCGTTCAGTTCGCACGGCTATACGGTCGGCGCGACGACGATCGCGGGCACGGTCCCGACGGGACGCTATTACTTCACGATGTGGCTGCAGAACGGGCCGGGCAGCACGCTCAATCGCACGAGCTCGTCGAACCCGGACGTCACCGTGACGATCCGCAACAACCCCACGACGCTGGCGCCGACTGCGGTCTGGAAGACGGCGGGCCTCGGTCGCATCGGGCCGCTTGGTGAATGGGACTACGTCCTGCCGGCCGTCGCCGGGCGCACGTACGAGTTGACCACCTGCAGCGGCAACGGCGGCTCGGCGAACTTCGACACCCGCATCGACATCGTCGGCGTCGTGGGCAACGATGACGCCTGCGGGTTGCAGTCGCGACTGCAGTGGACGGCGCCCTCGACCGGCAACCGCACGGTCCGGGTCCGGGGCTACTCGGTGAGCAGCCAGGGTGTTTTCGTCATGGCCTACCGTGAAGTGATTTCGGACACCATCTTCATCAACGGCTTCCAGTAGCGTTGCCGGCCGGGCCTTTGCGCGAAGGCCCGGCTTTTTCCGCACCCGGTTCCTCGCTGTCTTGCCAAGGCGGGACGGGGGCGATTCGCCGTCGCCCCGGTCCCGTCATGGTTGACATCGACTCACCTGAGCATGGGCGGCTCTCAAGGCCTGATACGCATACGACGTTGACGCCGCGAAGGCCGGGGCATCCGCGTTAAGCTCACCGCCATGAGCAAGCTGAAGTCCAGTGGCAAGGCGGTCACCGCCTTTGTATGCGGCGAGTGCGGCGCCGAATACGGCAAGTGGCAAGGGCAGTGCGGCGATTGCAGTGCCTGGAACAGCATCAGCCAGGTCGTGCTTGCGCCCGCGCGTGCCGGTCGCGCCGCGCCGCGTCCCGGTGGTTGGACCGGCCTGGCCGCGTCGGAGGTCCTCGATCTCGATGGCGTCGCCGACGAGGCGCAACAGCGCACCGCCACCGGCATCGGTGAGCTGGACCGCGTGCTGGGCGGCGGACTGGTCGCCGGTTCCATCGTCCTGGTCGGCGGCGATCCGGGCATCGGCAAGTCGACCCTGCTCCTGCAGGTGCTGGCGGGCCTGGGTGGTCGCCTCAAGGGGCTGTATGTCACCGGCGAGGAATCGCTGGCGCAGGTGGCGTCGCGCGGTCGTCGCCTGGAGCTGCCGCTGGCCGGACTGCGCAGCTTCGCCGAGACGCGCATCGAATCCATCGCCGCCGTGATCGCCAACGAGCGGCCCGATGTCGTGGTGATCGACTCCATCCAGACCATGCATGTCGACGCGGTCGCGTCGGCGCCGGGTTCCGTCAGTCAGGTGCGCGAAAGTGCCGCCGAACTGGTCCGCCTGGCCAAGACCACCGGTACCTGCGTGTTCCTGGTCGGGCACGTGACGAAGGAGGGCGGCATCGCCGGTCCCCGCGTTCTCGAGCACATGGTCGATGCCGTGCTTTATTTCGAAGGCGAAGCCGGCAGCCGCTATCGCGTGCTGCGCGCCTTCAAGAACCGCTTCGGGGCCGTCAACGAACTGGGCGTGTTCGCGATGGCCGACCGCGGTCTGCGTGAAGTCCCCAATCCGTCGGCGATCTTCCTGTCCGGCAGCGACCATTCCCGGCCAGGCAGTGCGGTGATGGTGACCCGCGAAGGCACGCGGCCACTGCTCGTCGAGGTGCAGGCGCTGGTGGACCAGAGTCCGCTGGCCAATCCCCGGCGAGTGACGCTGGGTCTGGAACAGAACCGCCTGGCGATGCTGCTGGCGGTGCTGCACCGGCATGGCGGCATGGCGGTGTTCGACCAGGACGTGTTCGTCAATGTCGTCGGCGGCATCCGCGTGCAGGAGACCGCGGCCGACCTGCCCGTGCTGCTGGCGGTGCTGTCCAGTTTCCGTGACCGGCCCCTGCCGGAGAAGCTGGTCGCGTTCGGCGAGATCGGACTGGCGGGCGAGTTGCGGCCGGTGCCGAATGGCGATGAGCGTCTGAAGGAGGCGGCGACGCATGGATTCACTCGGGCCATCGTGCCGCGTGCGAATGCGCCTCGACGTGCGCCTGCCGGTATTGAAGTGATCGCCGCGGACAGTCTTTCGGCGGCGCTGGCGGCGGTGGACTGAGCGGGCGCACCGGGTGTCGTCCGGGCGGTTGCGGTGGTGCTTCGGCGCGGAATGAGGACCGGGGCGGCGACGAGTGCCCGCGGGCCGGGCGCTGACAGGCGCCCATGTCGCTTCGATACCACTTCCGCAGTGGCTTCTATCTGATTGATTGTAATGGGATCAATGGCTTCCAGCCGGTGTGAGGCAGCCATTCCATCCGTACTGTGGCGTTCGGGTGTTAGAAATCTGTCATGGTCTGGGGTTAAAATCTCGCTAATACCAGCGGTCGGGCTTCGGGGGAACCCAGCCGTGAAGCGGTATCCGGCGGTCGCTACGGCGGCCTTTCGTTCAAAGGGTTTCAAACTTCCTGGAGATAGGGTGTTCCCCATGCTCATGCCTAAGAAAGCCAAGCTTGCACTGGCCTTGTCGTTCGCGCTGGCCGCTGCCGCGCCGGTGTTCGCGCAGCAGACATCCGCCACGATCGGTGGTCGCGTCGTCGAATCCGCCGGGCAACCCGTGGCCGGCGCCAACGTCACCATCCTGCATGCCGAGTCGGGCACGGTCAGCCAGACCACGACCGATGCCAATGGTCGTTACGGCGCACGCGGCCTGCGCGTGGGCGGCCCTTACACCATCACCATCGAAAAGGATGGCCAGGTCGAGGTCCAGGAAAACGTCTACCTGAGCCTGGGTGACACCAACAGCGTCAACGCGACGCTGAGCGCCGCCCAGCAGCTGGAAACGGTGCAGGTCGTCGGCGTCTACCAGGGTGACGTGTTCAGCCCGGACAAGATGGGCACCGGCACCAGCGTGTCGCGCCAGCAGATCGAGGCGCTGCCGTCGATCCAGCGCAACATCCAGGACTATGTCCGTCTGGATCCGCGCGTCGCGCAGACCGACAAGGGCCGCGGTGAAATCTCCGCCGGTGGCCAGAACTCGCGCTTCAACGCCATCCGCATCGACGGCGTCAGCACCAACGACCCGTTCGGCCTGGAAGCCAACAACCTGCCGACCCTGCGTCAGCCGGTGTCGATGGACGCCATCGAAGCAATCAATGTCGACCTGGCCAACTATGACGTCACCATCACCGGCGCCACCGGCGCGGTGATCGACGCGGTCACCAAGTCCGGCACCAACGAGTACTCCGGCTCGGCCTACTACGTGTACCGCGATCAGGATTGGGTCCGTGACAATGCCGATGGCAGCCCGTTCAATGGCTTCATCGACGAAGAAACCTATGGCGGCACCTTCGGTGGCCCGATCATCAAGGACACGCTGTTCTTCTTCCTGAATTACGAGAAGTTCACCCGTACCGCGCCCGGTGCCTCCTTCGGTCCGGTCGGTTCCGGTGCATCCAACATCGTCAACATCACCGAGGCGCAGATTGCCGAGGCGCAACAGATCGCCCGCGATGTGTGGGGCATGGACATCGGGTCCTTCACCATACCCGAAGGCCTGACCACCGATGTCGAGGAATACGCGATCAAGTTCGACTGGAACATCAACGATTCGCACCGCGCCTCGCTGCGCTACAACAAGATGGAGCAGAGCGATGCCAATATGCCGGGCATCGGCGCCAACAGCCTGTCGCTGAATACCTACTGGTATGCCCACGACAAGGTGTTCGAAAACGTCGTCGGCCAGCTGTTCAGTGACTGGTCGCAGAACTTCACCACCGAGCTCAAGGTGTCGCAGCGCGAGTACACCGCCATCCGCAATCCGCTTGGGCCGCGCATGCCGCAGATCGGCATCAGCCTGCGCGAAGGGCCGCACCCGAACGATCCGGACCAGCCGCCGGGTACGCCGTTCCTGAACTTCGGTACCGAGCAGTTCTCCCACATCAACCATGTGGAAACCAAGGAGAACAGCGCGTTCCTGGCCGGCACCTACTACGCTGGCGACCACGCGCTGAAGTTCGGTTTCGACTGGGCCAGCAACGACGTCTTCAACCTCTTCGGCCGCGACCTTTTCGGCAGCTACAACTTCGCCAGCCTGGATCATTTCCGTCGTGGCGAGTACTGGACCTACACCTCGCGTCGTCCGCTGCCCGGCGAGTCCTTTGAAAGCATCGCCGCCGACTTCGACTACGAGACCCTGGGCCTGTTCCTGCAGGACACCTGGACGCTGTCGCCGAACCTCAACGTCACCTACGGCGTGCGCATCGACGAGTACATGCTCGATGACAAGCCGCGCAAGAACGAGCTGATCGAGCGCCTGTATGGTCTCGACAACACCGTGACCATGGACGGCAAGAAGCTGGTGCAGCCGCGCTTCGGCTTCAACTATACGTTCGACACCGAGCGTCCGACGCAGCTGCGCGGTGGTTTCGGTCTGTTCCAGGGTGCATCGGCCAACGTCTGGATCGGCAATTCCTTCCAGAACGCCGGCTTCACCCCGCAGATCTACGGCATCAACATCGCCGGCACCACGCCGGAGCAGCGTGCCGCGCTGTGGGCGCAGTATCCGTTCACGCCGAACCCGGACAACCAGCCGGCACCGTCCAGCGCGCAGCAGATGGTGGTGGCGCTGATGGATCCGGAACTCAAGCAGCCGTCGGCCTGGAAGATCAACCTGGCACTGGACCACGAACTGCCGTGGTGGGGCATGGTCGCCTCGGCCGAGGCTCTGTGGGTCAAGACCGAAACCGGCCTGCACTACGAGATCCTCGGCATGGGTGATCCGACCGCCATCGGTCCGGATGGTCGACAGATCTTCTATTGCAACCCGGCCACTGCCGGCGGTGGTACGCGCTGCAACCGCAACCAGGGCATCCAGGCACTGCATGCCAGCGGCCAGATGCCGGCGGAGTTCGCCAACATCTCCGGCTGGGGCAATGACAACGTCATTTATCTGCGTCCGACCAACAAGGGCGAATCCGCGCAGTACACGATCAGCCTGACCAAGCCTATGACCGATTCCTGGTCGTGGATGCTCGGCTACACCTACACCGAGGCGACGGAAGTGAACCCGCTGACCTCGTCGCAGGCGCACTCGAACTGGGACGGCCGCATGCTGCTCAATCCCAACGATCCCATCGCCGAGCGTTCCAACTACGAGATCAAGGACCGTATCAGCGGTATCCTGACCTGGCAGCGTGCGTTCTTCGGCGACTACAAGACCTCGGTGTCGGCCTTCTACGAAGGCCGGTCCGGCCGTCCGTACAGCTGGACCTACATCAACGACGCCAACGGCGACGCCGAGACCAACGACCTGTTCTACGTGCCGCTTGGCCCGGGTGACGTCATCTGGCGCAACGGTGCGGCCGAAGAAGCAGCGTTCTTCGAGTGGCTGGCCACGCAGGACGAGCTGAACCGCTACGCCGGCACTGTCGTGCCGCGCAACAGCTCGCGTTCCTCCTGGGTCAACACCTTCGACCTGCGCATCAGCCAGGAGTTGCCCGGCTTCTTCCGGGGGCACAAGTCGGAGCTGTGGATCGACGTGATGAACATCGGCAACCTGGTCAACAAGGACTGGGGGCAGATCGAGGAGTTCGGCTTCCCGCAGGATCGCGAGGCCGTGTTCATGCGCGGCATCGATCCGGCGTCGGGTCGTTACATCTACGAGTTCGATCCGAATGGCGCGGATAACCGTCCGAGCATTTATGACAACGTCGGCCAGTCGCGCTGGGCGGTGCAGGTCGGCTTCCGCTACAAGTTCTGATTCACGGCGGATGCAAGATGGACCGGGGCCAAGCCCCCGGTCCGCAAAGGGCCGGCTCATGCCGGCCCTTTGCGTTGGCGGATCGACCGGCTGCCCGCGGGTGCGGGCGGCGAACAGCCAACCTTTCCGGCCTGGCCTGCATTCGGGGCGCACGCGGCGCAGTCAATCTGCACCGGCGACGGTTCCCTGCCGATGCCCATGACGTGTGTCCGACGCCGATCGGGTTGCAGCGACCGGGCTTGTGTTGCGCGGGCCGGCTACTTAGCATGGCCGACCCGAACGACATGACCAAGGAGTGCAGGGATGGCCCTGCTTAATACAGTGGATGCCACCGTGGTGCCGCGCGGTGGACTGGACATGCTTTCAAGGCACGAGATCGCCCGTCTGCACGACGCCAGTCGCACCGGCCTGCACGAGATGCTGCGCCGCTGCGCCCTGGCGGTGCTGACCTATGGTGGTGTCGGCGACGATGCCCGTGCGCTGCTCGAGTCCTACCGCGACTTCGATATCGAAGTCGTGCAGCGTGACCGCGGCATCAAGATCGAGCTTCGCAACGCGCCCTCGACCGCCTTCGTCGATGGCAAGGTCATCCGCGGTATCGCCGAGCTGCTCAGCGCGGTGGTGCGCGACATCATCTATGTGTCGACCGAGATCCAGGAGAACCCGCGCTACGATCTGGGCAGCTCCGCCGGCCTCACTACCGCGGTGTTCGAGATCCTGCGCAATGCGCGTGTCATGAAGCCGGGCGTGGAACCGAACCTGGTGGTGTGCTGGGGTGGCCATTCGATATCCCGCGCCGAATATGATTACGACAAGTACGTCGGCTACGAACTCGGTCTGCGCGGCATGGACGTCTGCACCGGTTGCGGCGCGGGCGCGATGAAGGCACCGATGAAGGGTGCGGCGGTCGGCCACCAGAAGCAGCGCATCCGCAGTCCGCGCTATATCGGCATCACGGAGCCCGGCATCATCGCCGCTGAATCGCCGAATGCCATGGTCAACCACCTGGTGATCATGCCGGACATCGAGAAGCGCCTCGAAGCCTTCGTGCGCATGGGCCACGGCATCATCGTGTTCCCGGGCGGCGTCGGTACCGCGGAGGAAATCCTCTACCTCCTCGGCGTCCTGCTGCATCCGGACAACCGAGGCATGCCGTTCCCGCTGGTGTTCACCGGCCCGCGCGCCGCGGCGCCCTATTTCGAACGCATCGACGCCTTCCTTCGGCTGGCGCTGGGTGACGCGGTGTCGTCGCTGTACCGCATCATCATCGACGATCCGGTAGAGACGGCGCGGACGATGAAGGCGGGTATCGACCAGGTGCGTGAATTCCGGCTCGCGCAGCAGGACGCCTTCTTCTACAACTGGCGCCTGACCATTCCGGAGGACTTCCAGCATCCGTTCGTGCCGACGCACGAGGCGATGGCCGGCCTGCGCCTGCATCGCAATCGCGAGAAGCACCTGCTGGCCGCCGATCTGCGCCGCGCGTTTTCCGGCATCGTCGCCGGCAACGTGAAGGTCGATGGCATCCGCGCCATCGAGCAGTACGGCAAGTTCGAGATCAGCGGAGATCCGGAACTGATGGAGGCGATGGACGCGATGCTGGCGGACTTTGTATCGCAGCATCGGATGAAGTTGCCGGGTGGATCCGCCTACCAGCCCTGTTACCGGCTGGTCTGGTAAATCCGCGGGCGCATCATGGCCGCCTTCCCCGAGCTGCTCGCGGAGGCGGCTTGGCGACATCGTCTGCCAGGGTCGTCGTCGACGACCGGGATGGGGTGAAGCGCCGAAGCGCCTGGCCGCTTCACCGCTTTCGCACTGGAGAAAGGCGGTGATCTGCGAGAGGATCAGATCAGATCAGATCGGATCGGGTCGGATCGGGTCGTTGGGCGGCCCGGGGCCTCCTGTGTGGCGGATGCTGACTGCCGGCGACGCCGACATTTCCGTCGTCGCGTCATGTACGGCCATCGATGGCTGCAGTCGCGCTGGATCATCTTGCACGGCGGCTGTCCTGAGGCGCCCATGTCGAACGCCGCGCGTCCGGGTCAAAGCGGGTCTTGAGGAAGCCGGACCACGTCGCGCGTGAGGGCGGCCAGGTCGCGACAGCCCGTCAACACCATGGCCATCTCCAGTTCGGTGCGCAGGATGTGCAGGACGTGCGCGACACCGACCGCACCGGCGGCGGCCAGCCCGGCCATGCAGCTGCGCCCGACGAGCACCGCACTTGCGCCCAGTGCGAGCGCCTTGAGGATGTCGGTGCCGCGGCGGATGCCGCCATCCATGAGCAGCGGCAGCGACACCCGGGCGGCAATGGCCGGCAGGGCATCGATGCTCGCGGGGACGCCGTCCAGCGCACGACCGCCGTGATTGCTGACGACCAGCGCATCGACGCCGGCCTGTTCGGCGCGCACCGCGTCGTCGGGGTGGAGGATGCCCTTCACGACCAGTGGCAGACGGGTTTCGCTGCGCAGCCACGCCAGGTCGGACCAGGTCGGCATGCTCGCCATCAGATCGCTGGCAAAGACCGGGCTCTCACCGGCACGCGCAGTCAAGGCCGGCGGCACGCTGCCCTCAGGCAGGTTCGCCGCGCTGATCTGGGGTGGCAGGCTGAAACCGGCGCGCTGCTCACGGTTGCGCACGCCGGCAACCGGTGTGTCGACGGTGACGACAATGGCGCGCACGCCCGCTGATTCGGCGCGTTGCAGGAGTTCACGCGTTTGTGTGGGATTGCCATCGAGGTACAACTGCAGCCACAAGGGCGACTGCGCGACGGCGGCGATGTCTTCAAGGCGGACGCTTGCGTGGTGGCTGACCACCATCGGCGCGCGCAGGGCCGAGGCCCCGAGCGCCGTGGCGCGTTCGCCGTCGGGATGCAGCAGGCGCTGGTAGGCGACGGGCGCGACGAGGATCGGGTGCGGCAGCGTCTGGCCGAGCAGCGCCAGTCTGGTATTTCCTCCGCGCAGTTCGGCGAGCGGGCGCGCATTGAGGCGGATGCGCGCGAACGCCTCGGCATTGTCGGCCAGGGTCTGCTCGTCGCCGGTGCCGCCGCTCAGCCAGGCCCAGGTCGCCTCGCTGAGACGGGCTTGCGCATAGGGCAGGTAATCCGCCGCGGCGACGATCTGCGCGGGTATCTGCACCAGCGGCGGCAGCAGGGCACTCATGTCTGCGACCACTGCCGCAGAAGGTTGTGGTAAACGCCGGTCAGCGGGTCCAGCGCCGGGTCGTCGGGTACGCGGACGCGCAGTTGCTGGATCGTCGTATCGAGCTGGTAAAGGACGGCGCGCTGGCTCGCTTCGCGGACCAGGCTCTGGATCCAGAAGAATGCCGCCAGCCGGGTCCCGCGTGTCACCGGCGTGACACGGTGCACGCTCGTGGAAGGGTAGACCACCATGTGCCCGGCCGGCAGTTTGACCGCATGCTGCTGCGTGCCGTCCTCGATGACCAGCTCGCCGCCGTCGTAGCTGGACGGGTCGCTGAGGAACACGGTCGCGGACAGGTCACTGCGGATGCGGTGTGGCGTGCCGGGCACGCTGAAGATCGCCGCGTCGACGTGGTCGCCGTAGTGCCCGCCCTCGCGGTAGCGATTGAACCTTGGCGGCACGATCTTCAGGGGCAGCGCGGCCGACAGGAAGGTGGGATGCCGCGCCAGCAGGTCCATCAGACCCTCGCCGAGGCGTTGTCCCACCGGACTGTCTGCCGGCAGTTGTTCATTCGCCTTGACCCGGCCCGCCAGGTGTCCGGCGGTAAGGCGGCCATCCTGCCAGTCCGCCTGTGTCAACGCGCTGCGACAGGCTTCGAGCTGGTCGGGGCTGAGCAGGTCCGGGACGGTGTGCAGCATGAGCGGGGATCCAGTGACGGCGGAAGATCAGGGGAGGGGGGAGTGCAGGAGGACCATCCCATTCATTGCAACTGCTAATGAGAATGGATACCATTCGTCATCTCAGACAGGGCCGATTCTATCAAGTCCGCCCGCCACTCATCCGTCCAATACAAGAACTGGATCGCAGCCGATGTCGACGCTCCCCTTCCATCGCTTCCGCCGCACGCCGCTGGTTGCGGCCTTGATCGCCACGGGTCTTCTGGGAACGGTGGCCCGGCCAGCCTGGGCGGACAGCCTTGAGGACAGCGCCGATGACCAGGGCCGCACGCTGACGACGGTCGAAGTCGAAGCCGTGAAGCCGGTCCAGCCCAGTTCGCCGAAGCTGACCGCACCCTTGCTCGATACGCCGCAGGTGTTCGATGTCATCCCGGCGCACCTGTTCAACACGCAGGGCGCGCAGAATCTCACCGATGTGCTGCGCAATACGCCCGGCATCAGCTTCAACGCCGGCGAGAACGGATTCGCATCGGATACCAACAACTTCAGCCTGCGCGGCTTCGATACCACGGGCAGCATCTTCATCGATGGTGTCCGGGATTCCGGCAACTACGCCCGTGACGTGTTCAACCTTGAACAGGTCGAAGTCGCCAAGGGCCCGGCTGCCGACAATGGCCGCGGTGGCCTCGGTGGTTACGTCAACCTGGTGAGCAAGACACCACAGCTCGATGATTTCACGCGCGGTACCGCCAGCTATGGCACCGACAGCCATGACAGCGACGACCGCCTGCGCGGCAGCTTCGACCTCAACCGGCGACTGGGTGCGGGCACGGCCGTCCGCGTGAATGTCCTGGCCAAGGACGGCGGTGTCGCCGGTCGCGCAGAGGCCGAATCGGAAGCGCTGGGCTTTGCACCCTCGATCGCCTTCGGGCTCGACGGAGACACGCGCTTCACGCTCGCAGCGCTGTACCTCGAGCAGAGCGGGCGACCGGACTGGGGCGTGCCCGGGGCGCTGATTCCGGGCACGATCAACCATGACCCGGCGACATCGGCGGTGGATCGCGACACCTTTTTCGGCCTGCACAGCGATTTCGACGACAACGAATCGACGTCCGTACTGGCGCGCGTCGAACACGACTTCGGCAGCGGCCTGATGCTCAGCAACCAGACGCGCTGGAGCACGACGGAGCGCACGGCGCTGTACACGCTGCCATTCGCCTATGCGCCGGCGACGCAGACGGTGACCGCACAGGTGCAGGCTTACCAGCGCGAAAACGACAGCTTGTCCAACCTGACCAATCTGACCGCGCTGTTCCAGACCGGCCAGGTCGAGCACGTCCTGTCGACCGGTGTGGAGTTGACGCGCGAATCGTCCGATGCGTTGCGCTTCGGCGCCACCAGCCTTGACCCGGTGCCGGTGCTGTATCCCGATCCGCGGCGGATCGCATTCGACCTGCCCGCGGCGATTCAGAGCGCCGGCGTCGATATCGACACCATTGCGCTGTACGCCTACGACACCGTGAAATTCAGCGATCGCTGGCAACTGACCGGCGGACTGCGCGGCGAGCACTACGAGGTCGACATCAGCAGTCGCAATCTTGCCGACGGCTTGCCGCAGGGTCCGGATGGCTACCGCCACAGCGATACCACGCTGGGCGGCAAGCTGGGCCTGGTGTACAAGCCGGTCGAGAACGGATCGCTGTACGCCTCGGTGGGCATGACGGCCTTGCCGCCCGGTTCGTGGCTGTCCAACCCGGATATCTCGCGCACCGGCGACAACGCCTTTCCCGGTCTGGCCGGCCAGAACAACGACACCGCGAAGACGCAGCGCGCCATCAACCACGAATTGGGTATCAAGTGGAGTTTCCTGGATGATCGACTCGTCACGACGGCGGCGCTGTTCAACACGCAGCGGCGCAGTGTGGCGATGACCGGCAAGGAGCCCGGTGAGCCCACGAGTCCGACCGTGTTGCGTGGCTATGGCAAGCAGGAAGTCAGCGGCATCGAACTGGGCATCAACGGTCGCATCACCGAGGCGTGGACCGTCTTCGCCGGTGCGGTGCTGCTCGACAGCGAGCGCCAGCACAGTGCCGAGCTGGATGCGGCGCGACGCGAGGCGAATCCGGCTGACTATGGCGAGCGACTGCGCACCAGTGGCGACGAACTGGCTTTTTCGCCCAAGCGTTCCGCCATGCTGTGGACCACCTATGCCTTCGACTTCGGCCTGATGATTGGTGGTGGCGTACAGCATGTCGGCGAGTCCTGGGTCGGACGTCCCGACGACGCCGACCGCATCATCGCCAATGGCCGCTTCGGCAAGCTGCCGGGATACACCGTGGCGAACCTGGTGGCCTCGTATGCGTTCGGTGAGAACGTGTCGTTGCGCCTGAACATCGACAACGTCGGCGACAAGGTCTACGCGACCTCCGGCAACTGGCCGATGACGCGCGTGTTCCTCGGTTCGCCGCGCGCCTACCTGCTCAGCGCGGACTTCCGTTTCTGAGTGCAGCCGCTGCCTGGGCCGGCCGCTGACTGCAGTCGTGCACGGGCACCAAGCGGCGACGGCGACGCATCGGCTCGCCCAGCGCGGGCGACGGCCGATGACCCGTCACGAGCGAGGGTCGCGCGCGCTGCGCGCGCCGATCCATGGCGGCAGTCCAACACGGTCGCCGGGCAAGACCCGGGCGTACGACAGCGACAGGCCGGACGCGTAGAGCCGGGCGACGGTCCCCAGGTCGCGGGTGTGGCGCACCCGGGGTCCAGGCCTGTCTGGCCGCTGCGACCGGTCGCAGCGATCGCGTCCGTCGTCCTGCGCGCGACGGCGCATCGGCGCCATCGCATCGCCGGATCGCGGGGGGTCGGTTCGGGTGCCCACCCGGTTCTGCGAACGCCGGGTCAGGTCGGGTTGACGATCGCTAGAGCTCGTCCAGGCCCGCAAGCCGCAGGCGCCCGTCGGCGTCGGCGCGAAGCAGGATGCCGTGGTCGTACCAGTCACCCAGCACGATGCGGGTGCAGTCGCGGCCATCCACCTCGCCGCGATGGACGGCAGGCCGATGGGTGTGGCCGTGGATGAGCACGTCGACATTGTGCTGGCGGAAGGCGTCTGTCACGGCCTCGTCATTGACGTCCATGATCGTCTCGGTACTCATCGCCGTGTGCTCGCGGCTGCCGGCGCGCGCCTGTTCGGCGAAGGCCCGGCGGATGGCGAGCGGCTGCGCGAGCATGTGCGACAGCCAGGCCGGATCGCGCACCTGGGCGCGGAACGCCTGGTAGGCGCGGTCATCCGTGCACAGGGTGTCGCCGTGCATGAGCAGCGTCGCATGACCGTAGAGGTCGACGACGGTGGGGTCTTCGAGCAGCGTCATTCCGCAGCGTGAGGCGTAGTCCTCGCGCAGGGCGAAATCGCGGTTGCCATGCATGAAGTAGAGCGCGATGCCGCGGCCCGCCGTGGCCTGCAGCGCCGACGCCACCTGCGCCGGCAATTCGGCGTCGTCATCGTCGCCGATCCAGGATTCGAACAGATCGCCGAGGATGTACAGGGCATCGGTGTCCGCCGGCAGCGCCGCGAGGAAGCCGAGGAAGGCCTGCGTGGCTTCCGGGCGGCTCGCGTCCAGATGCAGATCGGAAATGAAATAGGTGCTCATCGGCTGGCTGGACTGCGCACCGGCATGCGTGGATGCCGGTGCGCTGCGTGCTGCCGGCGTGCCCGAAGGGTCGGGACGCCACGCAGCGTACGGGGCGAGGTCCGGACGCAGGGCGTCCGGACCGGGGGATCACTCGCCGGACGCCGGCTTCTCTTCGGCCGTCGCAGCGGCGACGACCAGTTCGGCTTTCTCGATGATGATCGGCTCGACCGGCAGGTTTTCCATCATGCCTTCCTTGCGCGTCGGCGCCGACTTGATGCGGTCGACGACGTCCATGCCTTCGACGACCTGGCCGAACACCGCGTAACCCCAGCTGCGGCTGTCCGTGGGTGCGACGTGGTCCAGCGCGGTGTTGTCGACGACGTTGATGAACCACTGTGCGGTCGCCGAATGCGGGTCGCCGGTGCGCGCCATGGCGATCGTGCCGCGGGTGTTCTTCAGGCCGTTCGGCCCTTCGTTCATGATCGCCGGACGGGTCGGCTTGCCGATCAGTTCCGGCGTGTAGCCGCCGCCCTGGATCATGAATCCGTCGATGACGCGGTGGAAGATGGTGCCGTCGTAATGGCCGTCGCGCACGTAGCGCAGGTAGTTGTCGACGGTCACCGGCGCACGACGCTTGTCCAGTTCCAGCACGATGTCGCCGACGTTGGTCTTCAGGACCACGCGCGGCTTGTTGGCGTCGGCGGCCGGGGCGGACGCTGCCGTGTCCTGGGCGAAGGCCGACACCGGCAGGGCCAGGGCGGCGGCGAACAGCAGTGACTTGAACATCAGCAAACCCTCATAGCAGGCGGGTGGAATGGATAGGGTCGCCGATCATAAGCCATGCCGGACGGGCACGTGGGACGGCGGCCAGGACGGGCGAAAGAGCGTGCCGCAGTCTGTCGTTGACCGGCAACCTACAGGCCAAGTTCCGTCGCAGCGGGCGACCACGCCGGGTGCGACAGCGCAGTGGCGGCCTCGACGAGCCTTTCGTGCAGGACCTGCATCTGCTGTGCCGACAGCGTCGCGTGCCCGACCTTGCGGCCTTCGCGCGGCTGCTTGCCGTAGTCGTGCCAATGCAGTCCGGGAATCGCCAGCGCCGTGGCGACATCCGGCAACTCGCCGATGAAATTCAGCATCGCCGAGGCACCGCGTCCGGCGGTGTCGCCCAGTGGCAGGCCGAGCACCGCCCGCAGGTGGTTCTCGAACTGGCTGGTCTGCGCGCCTTCGATGGTCCAGTGCCCGGAATTGTGTACGCGGGGCGCCATCTCGTTGCCGAGCAGCCGGCCATCGTGCTCGAACAGCTCAAGGGCGAACACGCCGACGTAGTCGAGGCGGTCGGCGACGCGGCGTGCGAACTGCGTGGCCTGTTCGGCAAGATCGTCGTCCACGGGGATCGGCGAAACGCTCAGCGACAGGATGCCGTTCTCGTGCCAGTTGCGCGTCAGCGGCCAGGTGCGCAATTCGCCATCGCGGCTGCGCACGGCGACCACCGACAATTCGCGCTGGAACGGCACGAAGGCTTCCAGGATCAGCGGCACGCGACCGGCGCCGAGCGACTGCCAGGCGAGGTCGAGATCCGCGATGTCGCGCAGGCGTGCCTGGCCCTTGCCGTCATAGCCGAGTCGGCGGGTCTTCAGGACCGCCGGCAATCCGATGCGCGCCACGGCGGCGTCGAGATCCTCGCGCGTGTCGACGGCAGCGAACGCGGGCGTCGACAGCCCGAGGTCGGTGAACAGTGTTTTCTCGCTGAGACGGTCCTGCACCGTCGCCAGCGCGCCGGGATTCGGGAACACCGGCACGCGCTGCGCCAGCCATTCGGCGCTGCTGGCCGGCACGTTCTCGAAATCGAAGGTGACGACGTCGACAAGGTCCGCGAATTCGGCCAGCGCCGCCTCGTCGGTGTAGTCGGCTTCGATCAGCGTCGCCACTTCACCGGCGCAGGCATCGCCGCTGGTGTCGAGCACGAGCACGCGCACGCCCAGTGGCACGGCGGCCATCGCCAGCATGCGCGCCAGTTGCCCGCCACCGAGGATGCCGACGGTCCTCATGCCCGGCGCGGATCCGGGTTGGCCAGCACGGTAGCGGTCTGCTCGCGACGGAATCTCTCGAGGGCCGCAGCGACCTCCGGCATGTCCAGCGCCAGCAATGCGGCGGCGAACAGCGCGGCATTGGCCGCACCGGCCTTGCCGATGGCGAACGTGGCAACGGGCACGCCGACCGGCATCTGCACGATCGACAGCAGCGAGTCCAGTCCGTTGAGCGCGGCCGATTGCACCGGGACGCCAAGCACCGGCACCGCCGTTTTCGCGGCCAGCATGCCGGGCAGGTGGGCGGCACCGCCGGCGCCGGCGATGATCGCACGCAGGCCTCGGCCGGCCGCCTTGTCGGCGTAGTCGAACAGCAGGTCCGGCGTACGGTGCGCCGAGACCACGCAGACCTCGTGCGGAACGCCGAGCTGATCCAGTTTCTCCGCCGCGTGGCGCATTGTTTCCCAGTCCGACCGGGAGCCCATCACCACGCCAACTTTCGGCTTGTCCATCCTCGTTCTCCGTGCGGCGGCCGCCGGGTCGACTGCCGCGAGGCCAGGCGGGCCGGTTATTCTACGCTGCCGGTCCCCAGCCTGCGCGCTGACGGGCCGCTGCCATTGCCGTCAGGAGTGCTCCATGGACAAACGTCTGCTCGAACTGTTGTGTTGCCCGGTCACCAAGCGGCCGTTGCGGCCGATCTCGCGCGACCAGTTGCGCGCGCTGAATGCGGCGATCGAGGCCGGCAATGTCGCCAGGGTGGGTGGCGAGCCGGTCTCCTTGGCGTTGTCCGATGCGCTGGTCCGCGAAGACGGGCAGGTCATCTATCCCATCGACGACGGTATTCCCGTGCTGCTCGCCGAAGAGGCGATCGGCACCACGCAGCTGGCCGATTTCCCTCGATGAGCACGTTCCTGGATCTGAAGGCGGCCCTGGTCGCCTGTGTGCGCGAGGGACTGGACGCGCCCCCGGCCATGCAGATCGACGGCGATGTCGAACGCGCCCTGGCCGAGGACATCGGCAGCGGCGACCTGAGTGCGGCGCTGCTGCCACAAGGGCCGGCCGAAGCGCGCATCATCGCCCGCGAAGCCGCCGTCGTCTGCGGACTGCCCTGGGCGCTGCGTTGTTTCGCGGCGCTGGATCCGTCGGCACGATTCCGGATCGGCGTACGCGATGGCGAACGCATCGAGGCGGATGGCGAACTGCTTCGAATCCAGGCCGACAGTCGCGCACTGGTCAGCGCCGAGCGCTGTGCCCTGAACTTCATCCAGACCTTGTCCGGCACGGCCAGCGCCACGGCGTTGTACGCCGAGGCAGTGGCCGGCAGCGGTCTGCAGGTGCTGGACACGCGCAAGACGCTGCCCGGCCTGCGCCTGGCGCAGAAATACGCCGTGCGTGCCGGCGGCGGCGGCAATCACCGCAGCGGCCTGTACGACGCGGTGCTGATCAAGGAAAACCATATCGCCGCGGCCGGTTCGATTGCCGCCGCGGTCACCCGCGCCCGCGAACTGGGGGCCGGCCGCTTCATTGAAGTCGAGGTGGAATCGCTGGATGAGCTGGTACAGGCGATCGAGGCGGGCGCCGAGCGCATCATGCTCGATGAGTTCGGCTGGGATGATCTGCAGCGCGCGGTGGCCTTGAACGCCGGAAGGGCGCAGCTGGAAGTGTCGGGCAGCATGGACCTGGAGCGCGTGCGACGCGTGGCCGGCCTGGGCGTGGATTTCGTCTCGGTGGGTGCGCTGACCAAGCACGTGCGTGCCGTCGACCTGTCGATGCGGCTGGTCTGAGCGCACTCAAGCAATGGTGCCGAACGCGGATCTTTGCTGACTCGCTTGCGCGCTACTTCGATGATGGGGGATGCGGTGAGTGGTGCTGGGCAGAGGTGGTTGCCGGGCACCGTCCGTGGTCTACACCGTGTGCGCAATGAGCAATTGTGCGTGTTGCGCAGCTCGTCATCCCCGCGAAGGC
>CAZYHP010000031.1:0-26550 GCA_964647135.1 uncultured Rhodanobacteraceae bacterium | reverse complement strand
GGGTCGCGTGCTAAGGTGCCGCAGGCCCGTTTTCGCGAGTGATTTCCATGGTTTTGCGTCGTTTTTCCGCGCTCCTGTTCAGCTTTGCCGCCCTGGCCTGGGCCGGCGCCAGCTTCGGCCAGTTGAACCTGCGTGGTGACTACGCCAGCGCTCGCGGCATCACCGAAGTGGGGGCGCTCTACGCGCGACAGCACCGCACGACGGTGAACGTCCGACCATTCAGCACCAATGCCGGCATCGATGGCGTGCTCAAGGGCGAGATCGACATCGCCGCGGCTGCGCGCCCGCCGATCGCGGCGCGCGCCGGCGAAAGCGAACTGGTGTTCTGGCCGGTCGCGTGGGACGCGGTCGTGTTCATCGTCCATCCGAGCAACCCGGTGCGGCAGCTGTCGGTGCAGCAGGTGCGCAACATCTTCCTGGGGAATCTCGACAACTGGAAGGACGTCGGCGGCCGCGATGCGCCCATCGACCTGTATTCGGTGATGGGTCCCTACGACGGCCTGGAAGCCTCGATCCGGCAGATCCTGTTCGGCAATCCCGGCTACATGGCCAAGATCGACCGCCTGTTCCTCAATCAGCACCAGATCGAGGTCGGCGTGCAGATGGATCCGGATTCGATCGGCATGACGACCCTGGCCGGCCTCGACAAGCAGCGCGTGCGTGCGCTGGAGATCGAAGGCGTCGCCGCCAACAAGGACACCGTCGCCGACGGTCGCTACCTGCTGACCGTGCCGCTGTACCTGGTCTATCGCGCCGACAGTCCGAAGGCGGCGGAAATCACGCGATTCGCCGAGTTCCTGCGCACGCCGGTGGCCGAGGCCGTGATGGTCAACAAACGCCTGGTGCCGCATCGGGACAACGAGGACTTCCGCGCCCTGCATACGCAGCGCCTGGCGCGTCTGTGGGAGCACATGGGTGGCGAGCCGGTCGCACAGGCGACGCTGGCGCGCATGGCCACCACGAACGCCACGCCTGCGGATTCCGCGGCGCCGGCCGCATCGAGCGGACCGGCCGCAGGGGCCGCCGATGCCACGGTCGCCAGCGGCACCGACACCGCCGTCCCGGCGACGGCTGCGGCAGAACCGCCCGGGCCCGCCGTGACCATTCCGCCTGCCGGCCCGGTGATGAGTGCCGGCGATGGCAATGCGGAAGAGCCGACCTGCAAGCGGCGGCTGTTCTCACGCAAGTGCTGACCGCATCCGCCACGACCACGGTCGCGGCGATCACGCTGGACCTGGACGACACGCTCTGGCCGATCCTGCCGGTGATGGAGCGCTGCGAGCAGGTGCTCGAAGCGTTCCTGATCGAACATGCGCCGGCCGTTGCACAGCGCTTTCCCGCCCGCGCGATGCGTGCCCTGCGCGACAGCGTGGCGCTGGAACGACCGGAGCTGGCGCATGACTACAGCGCGCAGCGCCGTCTCAGCCTGCAGCGGGCCTTCGCCGAAGCGCACGATGCCGCCGATGCCGAAGCGCTGATCGAACGTGCGTACGTGACCTTCTACGCCGAGCGCAACCGCGTGCAGCTGTATGACGAGGTTGCCGATGCACTGCCGGCGTTGTCGGCCCGCTATCGGCTGCTGGCCCTCACCAACGGCAACGCCGACCTCGCCAGCATGGGGCTGGCGCAACACTTCCATGGCGCCGTGCTGGCCCGGGAAGTCGGTGTTGCCAAACCGGATCCGCGCATCTTCGCGCACGCCCGGGACCTGCTCGACGTCGACGCCGCGCATATCTGGCATGTCGGCGACGACCCCGAGCTGGATGTACTCGGCGCGCAGGCCGCCGGCTTCCGCGGCGTCTGGATCAATCGCAACGACCAGCCCTGGCCATTCCCGCATCGCCAGCCCGACCTCATCATCCGCGACCTGGCCGAACTGGGCCGCTGGCTCGATCAACTTCCCCACGACTGAACGCCATGTCCTTCGCCCTCGTCTCCGACCGGACCGACGCCATTCCGCTCATTGCCGTCCATCCGGAACGGCTGGCCACCACACTCGATGCCCTGGATGCCGGCGGCGCCGACTTCGTGCGCGCCGCCGGCTTCATGGCGGAGGCACAGACCTGGTGCCTTGTCCCTGCCGCGTCGGGCGGATTGGCCGCCGTCCTCGTCGGCGTCGTCGACGCCGCGGATCCGTTCGCGCTGGCGGGCCTGCCGCTGGGGCTGCCGGCGGGCACCTACTCGCTGCATGCCAGCCTCGGCGAGCGCATCGATCCGGCACTGGCCGCCCTCGGCTGGGGCCTTGGCGCCTACCAGTTCGACCGCTACCGGAAAGTGAAGCGTGCACCGGCGCGCCTGTGCATCGACGAGTCGGTTCGCGGAACGGTCGGCACGGTTCTGACTGCCAGCTGGCGCGTGCGCGACCTGGTGAATACGCCGACCGAACACATGGGCCCGGCCGAGCTGGCCGCTTTCGCGATGGAACTGGCACAGGCCCACGGCGGCCACTGCCGGGTGATCGAAGGCGATGCCTTGCTGCAGCACAACTTCCCGGCGATTCACGCCGTCGGGCGCGCCAGCCACCGTGCACCGCGACTGATCGAACTGGATTGGGGCGAAGCGTCGCAGCCGCGCCTCGCCCTCGTCGGCAAGGGTGTCTGCTTCGACACCGGCGGCCTGGACATCAAGCCCTCCGACGGCATGCTGCGCATGAAGAAGGACATGGGCGGCGCGGCGCACGCGTTGGCGTTGGCCGGCCTGATCATGGCATCCGGCATGCCGGTCCGCCTGAAGCTGCTGGTTCCGGCGGTCGAGAATGCGATCGGGCCGGACGCCTACCGACCCGGCGAAGTCGTCGCCACCCGCCAGGGCCTGAGCGTGGAAATCGGCAATACCGATGCCGAGGGCCGGGTCATCCTCGCCGATGCCCTGACCTACGCCAGCGAGTGGCAGCCGGAACTGCTGCTCGATTTCGCGACCTTGACCGGCGCGGCGCGGATCGCGCTGGGTCCCGACCTGCCGGCCCTGTTCAGCAACGACGAATCGTTGGCGGCTGCCCTGCTCGAAACGGGACAGGCGCAGCGCGACCCGCTGTGGCGCATGCCGCTGCATGCGCCCTACATGGCCTATCTGGACACCCCGATCGCCGACATCAACAACGCAGCGACGACGCGCCATGCCGGTTGCATCACCGCCGCCCTGTTCCTGTCGCGATTCGTGCCGCAGGGACAATCCTGGGCACATCTCGATGTGTATTCCTGGAACGATACGCCGCGTCCGGGTCGTCCCGCCGGCGGCGAAGCGCAGGGTTTGCGCACCTTCTACGCCGCGCTGGCTGCGCGCTATCGCTGAGCCGCATGTCGGAGACTGCGCGGGTGACGCCGGTTCGATGGCAGGCCGTCGTTCTCGCCTGCACGCTGGCAATGGCCGCCTGCACGCCGCTGCACCGGCGCATCGTCGAGCCCCCGCGTCCCGACAACGGGCAGCTGCAGCAGCACGACACGCTGCTCGAACGCGCGAAGATCCAGCGCGCGGTGTTCGCGCCAGCGGAAGGTCCGTCGCAGTCCTACCTGCTGCTCGAACCCCGCAATTACCAGCTCGACTACGAGGTGCTGCGTCGCGGGCAGCTGTTCTCCTACCGGTTCCGGATGTTCGAACCCGGTGAAGCGCAGCCGCCGGTCGGCAGCATCGTCCTGCTGCATGGCTGGTCCACCGATGGCCGTTACCTGCTGCCATGGGCGATTCGCCTGGCGGAGCAGGGCTACCGGATCATCGTGCCGGACCTGCGCAACCACGGCCGCTCCGGCGCTGCGCCGGCGGGCTTCGGTACACGCGAAGCGGAGGACGTGCTGGCGCTGGTCGATCATCTTCACGAGCGCGACGAACTGCCGTCGCCGGTGCATCTGTTCGGTATTTCCTACGGTGCCGTGACGGCCCTGCATGCCGCGGCGCAATGGCCACACGACGATGGGCACGCGGCGCTGGGCGCCGTCGTTGCCATGGAGCCGTTCGCCAATGCCGCCGACGCCATCCGCACCTCGATCGCGGGCCTCTTGCGCAGCGCACCGCACCTGGGCTGGCGTGAACGTGCCCTGCGCGCCGCCTTGCGTCGCCGCTACGGCGACGCCCGCATCGAACACGCCATCGACCAGGTCAGCGCCGCCATCGACCGCGACTTGCGGGCACTGGATGTCGGCAAAGTGATGCAGCGGATAACGGCCTGTGTGCTGCATGTCCACGGCAGGGTCGACACCCTCATCCCGGTCGACACGGCACGCAACCTCGCCGCAGGTACCCCTCGCAATCTCTATGTGGAACTGCCCGAAGACGGGCACTTCAGCACCACCGCCCGTGCCGACTGGCTGGCCGGTCCGGTCGGCTTCTGGCTCCCGGCCGCCAGCACGACAAGGGCTGGGCTGCCCTGCCCGCCCCTGTCCCTGCCCGGCGATCCGGCGGGCGAGCTGCCGAGCGACTAAGGGGCAGAGGGGCTGTGGGGCCGAGTGCCACCCACGCGACCCAGCCAGGAAGTGACTGCCGTCACTGGCACCGTTCCGGGCAATCGCGCAAGCTGTCGCCGAACTCCTTGACGCGCAGGCAGCCGCACCGTGACCCATCCGCAGGATCTGCTCAACGAACTGCGCCTAGACCGACGCGCGCCCCGGCCGGCTTCCGCGCGGCCGCTCTGGCCCTGGATGCTGGCGGCGGCCGTGCTGTTGATTGCCATTGCCGGCGCATGGTGGCTGCTGGCGGGCGCGCAACCCATCGTCGTGCGCACCGTCACCGCCATCGCGGTGCCGGCGGGCGGCAACCGCGCCAGCTCGGTACTGGACGCAACCGGATACATCACCGCACGACGCATGGCGACGGTGTCGGCAAAGATCACCGGCAAGGTCGAGGATGTACTGATCGAGGAAGGTCAGCGCGTCGAGGAAGGGCAAATACTGGCTCGCCTGGAGGTCACCGACGCACAGGCACAGCGCGCGTTGTCGGCATCGCAGCTTGCCGCCGCCCAATCCCAGGTGGCACAGGTGCGTGCACAACTGGAGCTGGCCGAGAAGACCCTTGCGCGCAACCAGGAGCTGGCCGACAAGCGCCTGCTCCCGCAGCAACTGCTGGACCAGGCACTGAGCGAGCGCGATGCACTGCGCGCCGCCGTCACCAGCATGCAGCGACAGGTCGACGTCGCCCGCGACGCGCTCGCCGTCGCCGACATCGGCATCGACAATACGATCGTGCGCGCGCCGTTTGCCGGCGTGGTCACCGCGAAAGCCGCGCAGCCGGGCGAAATCGTCTCGCCGATCTCCGCGGGAGGCGGATTCACCCGCACCGGCATCGGCACCATCGTCGATATGGACTCACTGGAGATCCAGGTCGATGTCAACGAGGCATTCATCGGTCGGGTGCGCGCGGGCCAACCGGTCGAAGCCGTGCTCAACGCCTACCCAGACTGGCGCATTCCGGCAGAAGTCATCGCCATCATTCCCACCGCTGACCGCAGCCGGGCGACCGTGCGCGTGCGCGTCGCACTCAAACTGAAGGACCCGCGCATCGTGCCCGACATGGGCGTCCGCGTCAGTTTTCTGGACAGCGGGGACGGCGCGGCTGCCAACGAAGACATCGCGCCACCGGCCGGCGTGCTGGTTCCCAGCGAAACGGTGGTGCAGCGTGACGGTCGCGACAGCGTCTTCGTGGTGCAGGACGGTCGAGCCCGCAGCACGCCTGTGCAGGTCGGCGAGCGTCGTGGCAGCAACACGCGGATTGCCAGTGGATTGGCCATCGGCGAACAGGTCGTGGTGTCACCGCCGGACACCCTCGTCGACGGCAGCGTCGTCGTCAGCCCCTGATTCGCCACCCCTTTCGCACAGCCTGCGGGCCACGCATTCAACGGAGACACGCACATGTCCAACCTGGTCGGCATCCGCGACGTAACCAAGACCTATACGCGCGGCAAGCAGCAGGTCAAAGTGCTGCACGGCATTCATCTCGATATTCCCGAGGGGGATTTCGTCGCGCTGATGGGGCCGTCTGGATCAGGCAAGACGACACTGCTCAATCTCATCGGCGGACTGGACCATCCCACCACCGGCAGCATCGAGGTCGGTGGCCGGCGGATTGACGGCCTGTCTGCCAGGGAGCTGGCGCAGTGGCGCGCGGAACACGTCGGCTTCGTGTTCCAGTTCTACAACCTGCTGCCGGTATTGAGCGCGCAACGCAATGTCGAGCTGCCGCTGCTGCTGACGCACCTTTCGGCCGCTGACCGCCGTCGTCGTGCGCAGATCGCGCTTGAGCTGGTCGGCCTCAAGGATCGCGCGAGCCACAAGCCGCGTGAACTCTCCGGCGGCCAGGAGCAGCGCGTGGCCATCGCCCGCGCCATCGTTTCCGATCCGACGCTTCTGGTCTGCGACGAACCCACCGGCGATCTGGATCGGGCGACGGCGGACGAGATTCTGACACTGCTGCAACGGTTGAACCGGGAACACGGCAAGACCCTGATCATGGTGACCCATGATCCCAAGGCTGCGGAGTACGCCAATCGGATCGTGCATCTGGACAAGGGCGAACTGGTCGTCGACAGCGACCCGTTGCCGCATTGAACCCGCCCAGGGCCGACGACCGCGTCTTGAGGATCCGATCATGAAATACCTGCATCTGCTCTGGGCCAGCCTGTTCCGCAAGAAACTGCGGACGGTGCTGACCTTGCTGTCGATCATCGTCGCCTTCTTCCTGTTCGGCCTGCTGCAATCGGTCTCACAGGCTTTCTCCAACGTCGCCGCCAATACCCAGGCCGACAGGCTGGTCACCAATTCGCGCTACTCGATCATCGATCTGCTTCCGCAGTCCTATCACGCGCGGATCGCAGCCGTCCCGGGCGTGCGTGCCGTCAGCCATGCGACGTGGTTTGGCGGCTCCTACCAGGACCAGCCGGCACCGTTCGCGATCTTCCCGGTCGAGCACCAGACCTACCTGGATGTGGCGCCGGAACTGCAATTGCCCACCGAGCAACGCGAGGCCTGGATGCGCACGCGCACGGGCGCCATCGTTGGCCGCAGCCTGGCCGAAAAATACGGCTGGAAGCTCGGCGACAAGGTGCCCGTCAACGCAGACATCTGGCCGCAGGCGGGCGGCGAGCTGACCTGGACCTTCGACATCGTCGGCATTTACGACAATACCCGCGACAGCGGCAACGGCGAGCAGGCCTTGCTGTTCCGCTTCGATTACTTCGACGAGGCGCGGCAATTCGCCAAGGGACGGATCGGCTGGCTGGTCCTGGTCATCGATCGACCCGAGAACGCAGACACCGTGTCGCGGGATGTCGATGCCCTGTTCGAGAATTCCGAATCGGAAACCAAAACGCAGACCGAGGCTGCGTTTGCGCAGAGTTTCCTGAAACAGATCGGCGACATCAGCTTGATCGTCACGGCCATCCTGGGCGCCGTGTTCTTCACGATCCTGGTCTTGACCGGCAATACGATGAGCCAGGCGTTGCGCGAACGCATTCCCGAACTGGGCATCCTGAAGACCCTGGGCTTCGGCAATGGCCAGGTGCTGGGGTTCGTGCTGGTCGAAGGCCTGCTGCTGGCCGTGCTCGGCGGCTTGACCGGATTGGGATTGGCCTGGCTGACTGCGCACCTGATGAGCGCCTCACTGTCGCAGTTCGGCATGACCGGCATCGGCTGGCCGGTAATCTGGCGTGGCCTGGTGGCCATGCTGGCGCTGGGGCTGGCTGTCGGGCTCCTGCCGGCCATACGCGCCCTGCGTTTGAAAATCGTCGACGCACTCAACGGCTGAGGACACCCCCATGCGCGTACTCAAGCAGATCGTAGCCATCGCCTGGATGAACCTGCGCAACATTCCGCAGCGCCTGGGCACCTCGCTGGTGATCGTGATCGGCATCGCCGGCGTGGTCGGCGTCCTGGTGGCCTTGCTGGCGATGGGCGAAGGCTTCCGTGCCACCCTGGCCGGCACTGGCACCGACGACCGCGCCATCGTGCTGCGCGAAGGCGCCAATGCCGAATTGTCGTCGGGCCTGACCCGCGAACAGGCCGACCTGATCAAGCGTCTGCCCGGAGTACGGCGAGACGCTGGCGGCGAGCCCATCGCCTCCGCCGAATTGCTGGTGATCGCCGACCTGCCCAAGGCTTCCACCGGAACGGCGGCCAATGCCCAGGTTCGCGGCGTGCAGCCCGAGGCCTTTGCACTGCGCCCGGATGTAAAGATCATCGAAGGACGCAACTTCACGCCGGGTCCGCGGGAACTGATCGCCGGGCGGGGTGCCGCCTCGCAGTTCGGCGATATCCAGGTGGGCTCGCGCATCGCCTTTCGCGACTCGGACTGGACCATCGTCGGACTGTTCGAGGCGGGCGGAGGCGCCCACGAGTCGGAGTTGTGGGGCGATGCCGAAGTCGTGCAATCGGCCTACCGTCGCAATGGTTTCCAGTCGGTGAGCCTGCAACTGGATTCCGCTGCTGCGCTCGACGGCGTCCGGACCGCCATCCAGGGCGATCCGCGTCTGAACGTGAAGATCCAGAGCGAGAAATCGTATTACGAGGCGCAGTCGCGGCAGTTGTCCATGATCATCAACATCGTGGGCACGGTGATCGCAGCCATCATGGCCCTCGGCGCCGTGTTCGGCGCGCTCAATACCATGTACGCAGCCATTGCCACGCGCAGCCGTGAAATCGCCACCCTGCGCGCGATCGGCTTCGGTGGCTTGCCGGTGGTGATCTCGGTGATGCTGGAAGCCCTGTTGCTGGCCCTGCTTGGCGGCCTGCTGGGCGCGGCGCTGGCCTACCTTGTGTTCAACGGCTACACGGTCAGCACCCTGAACGGCGCGAGCTTCTCGCAGGTCGCGTTCGACTTCAAGGTGACGACCGCGCTGATGTGGCAGGGACTGACCTGGGCACTGGTGATCGGACTGGTCGGCGGCCTGCTGCCGGCCATCCGTGCCGCCCGCCTGCCCGTCACCACTGCCCTGCGCGCGTTGTGACCGCTCGCGCGGTTCGATTGGTAATCGACACCGCTGGACGACCACAGGCGTTCTACCGGCGACGCGCGGAAGCGGTCGCCGACAGCTGTTGCGGCCAGGCGTCACGGCGCCCGAACGCGCCGCCCGCACACGCCATCAGGAGGGCGTGCGGGTTGCCGGCCGTCGCGTGGCCGGCGGCGCACTGCCGCGGGTGATCAGCACCACGCCACCGAGAATCACCGCCATGGCGACGATGGTGACCATTCCGACCCGCTCGCCCGCCAGCAACGCACCGAGCAGCACGGCGATCGGCGGATTGACGTAGGCATAGCTGGTCGCCAGCGCCGGACGGACATGGTGCAGCAGCCAGATGTAGGCACCGAAGCCGATGATCGAACCGAAGACCGCCAGGTAGGCCACAGCCAGTATCGCGCTGGTCGGCGGCACGGAGGTGATCCGTTCGCCGGTCAACAGGCCGACAGTGAGCATCAACGCGCCCCCACACAACATCTGCGCCGCGGTGCTCATGAACGGGGCCGGCAGATCGCGGCCACGACTCCACACCGAGCCGAATGCCCAGCCCGCCGGCGCCAGCAACAAC
The DNA here is from genome assembly GCA_964647135.1 of uncultured Rhodanobacteraceae bacterium. Classification (GTDB taxonomy): domain Bacteria; phylum Pseudomonadota; class Gammaproteobacteria; order Xanthomonadales; family UBA2363; genus Pseudofulvimonas. The sequence goes on along the minus strand of CAZYHP010000031.1, from coordinate 17,044 downwards.
GCCAGGGCCGCCCAGGATTGCGCGCGCAATTCGGCACCGAAGTTCAGGAAGAGCACGCCGGCGAATCCGACCAGCACGCCCATCCATTCGACACGCAGGTAGCGCCGCCCGTAGAGCGCACCGAAGATGGCCGCCCAGAGCGGCATCGAAGCCACCGCGATGGCCGCCAGCCCCGAACTCACCCACTGCTGCGCCACCGACACCATGCCGTTGCCGATGCCCAGCAACAGCGCGCCCATGATCGCGGCGTTGCGCCACTGGCCCGGCGATGGCGCCGGTTCGCCACGCAGGCGCAACCACAGGTACACCGCCGAACCGGCGCAGAGGAAGCGGATGCCGGCCATCAACAGTGGCGGGAATCCTTCCAGTCCGAAGCGGATACCCAGATAGGTGGAACCCCAGATCAGATAGACGGCCAGCAGTCCAACTGACACCTGGAAACGGGAAGGCAGCGGTGCGGTGGTCATTGCGGAAAACCGGATCGACAACGAGGGCGGCCGCCCATGGGGCGGCCGCAGCGGAGTAGACGGGGCGAAGGGTAGGCCTCAGTCGCTATTGGACGCTGCCGACTTGGCCGGTGCCAGGCCGGCGAGGTGCAGATCGTCATTTCCCAGCGCAATGGCGTCGGCAAGAATGCGTGCCGCCTCGCTCAGCAGGGCATCGGGCCGACCTTCGCGGCGCGCACGCTCCTCGGCCGCCTGCTCGACGACGCTGCGCTCGTCGGCCTGCAGGCCGTCGTCGCTGCGGGCGGCACGGGCCGCGGCGGCGTCGTCCACCAGCCCCAGCTCGACCCGTAGCGCCTGTCGATCCTTGCGACGCGATTCCTGCTGGTCCCGCTCCTGCCGGCGCGCGCTCTCGAGCAGCGAAACACTCTTGCGCTCGCGCTGGCGACGGTAATCGGCGATGTCTTCCTGCCAGAAGCGGAACTCCTGGTCGTCGACGATGCGACGCTGGTGGCGGGCCAGCAATGAAGGCACGATCGGGTCGAGGTTGGCGACACGGTCGTAGTCCGCCGATTCGATCTCGGCCCAGGGCAGGGCGTTGTCGTAGACGCTTTCGCCATAGTCTTCGGCATCCATGCTCACCGGGAACTGGATGTCGGGCACCACGCCCTTGATCTGCGTGCTGCTGCCGTTGACCCGGAAGAACTGCGCGACCGTGAACTTGAGCTGGCCGTGCCGTGCCTCGCCACCACCGCTTAGCTGGTCGAGACTGACGAGGTTCTGCACGGTGCCCTTGCCATAGGTCGGCTCACCGATGATCAGTCCGCGGCCGTAATCCTGGATGGCGGCGGCGAAGATCTCCGACGCCGACGCCGAGACGCGATTGACCAGCACGGCAAGCGGGCCATCCCAGGTGCGGCCGGGTCGGCGGTCGCGCTCGACTTCGACGCGGCCCTGTGCACTCTTGACCTGCACGACCGGGCCTTCGTCGATGAAAAGGCCGGTCAGCTCGGTGGCCTCCGTCAGCGATCCGCCACCATTGTTGCGCAGGTCGAGCACGACGCCGTCGACATTTTCCAGCTTCATCTCGTTGAGCAGTTTGGCGACGTCACGAGTCGCGCTGCGGTAGTCCGCCTCGCCGCGACGACGCCCTTCGAAGTCCTGGTAGAAGGTCGGCAACTCGATCACGCCGATGCGGCGCAGGCTGTCGCCTTCACCGACTTCGATGATGCGTTTCCGGGCGGCCTGTTCCTCCAGCTTCACCTTCTGGCGAACAATGGCCACGCGATTCGGACGGCTGTCGGCACTGGCCGCGGCAGGCACCACGTCCAGACGCACGGTCGAATCCTTCGGACCGCGGATCAGCTTCACGGTGTCGTCGATGCGCCAGCCGATGACGTCGACCATCGGACCGCCCTTGTCCTGGCCCACGGCCAGGATGCGGTCGCCGACGCCGATCCCGGCCTTCTCGGCCGGGCCACCGGGCACCAGCGAGCGGATCACGGTGTACTCGTCATCGCGCTGCAGGACCGCGCCGATGCCTTCCAGCGACAGGCTCATCTGGATCTCGAACGCATCGGCCGTGCGCGGCGCCAGGTAGCTGGTGTGCGGCTCGATGGCCATGGCATAGGCATTGAGGAAGGTCTGGAACACATCCTCGCTGTCGATCTCGCCGATACGCTCCTGGAAGCGGCTGTAGCGCTTGTCCAGGGTCTCGGCGATCTCGTTGTCCTGCTTGCCGGCCAGCTTGAGGCGCAGCCAGTCGTTCTTGACACGCTTGCGCCACAGTTCGTCCAGTTCGGCGCTGTCCGCCGCCCACTGGGCGTCCTTGCGGTCGTAGAGATACTGTTCGTCGACCGTGAAATCGAATCCCTGCCCGAGCAGCTCACGCGCATGCGCGGTGCGTTCGGCGACCCGTTCGATATAACGATTGAAGAGCTCGAAGGGCGGATCCAGCTGCTGGTTGCGGATGGCGTCGTCGAGCTTCTCGCGGTACGCCGCGAAGGCGTCGACGTCACTGCGCAGCAGGAACAGCTTGTCGTTGTCGATCGCCTCCAGATAGGCGTCGAAGATCTTCACCGACAGCGCGTCGTCCAGCGGCATCGACCGGTAATGCACCCGGCTCAGGGTGTACATGGTGAACGCGGCGGTCTTGCCCTGGTCGGGCAGCGGCGAGAGCTGCGACGGCGGCGCCGCCGGCTTGGCGGTCACCAGTCCGGCGACCAGCAGGGCGGTGACAAGGGCGAGGGGGAAACGGCGCATCATTCGCTACTCCAGCGGTCCGGGCGCAGCCCCGGCCTGAGGATGACAGACATACCGCGGCGGAAAAGGTTCCGCAAGTGCGGAAATGCCCGCGCCATCGCCCATGGTCCTCCGGTCGACCTGCTTCCATGAATGCCGGCTTACGCCGCCTCCACCGCCATGGGTGGCACATGGCGCTGCCCGAGCGCCTTCACGTCCTCCATAAGATCCTGGTGCGTTTTCGAAGCCAGGAACGTCTTGCGACTCTGCCGGCCGAAAAATCCGTAGTAGCCCAGGCGCCAGGCACTGGCTGGCACCAGCGCCAACAGCGCGTAGTAGGAAAAGTCGCCCGATACGGCGAACAACGGTGACAGCACATAGGCTCCCCCCATGCCGGCCGCGCCGGCGACAAGATAGTGCCAGCGGGGAAACCTGAACGCATCATCAAAGCCATTGGGCCGATGAATCTTGCCGGTGGTGTGATTGTATACGAGCCAGAACGGGCCACTGCTCTTGCCCCGTGGAATGGCCCAGACACACGTCACGACATGTCCAACGCGGACGTTGATCTGCATGTCGACAAACTCGAAGTCGTCCTCGTTCTTCTCGCTGTCACGCAGCACGAATACATCCTTGCGGGTCACCGTCGATGAAATCCTGACCGACACCGGCGCCGTGGTGCCCGTGCCTTGGTAGAACGAGCCACCACCCCCGCCTCCGCTGCCATGAACCCGGGTTTCCGACCATGTTTTCTCGCTCATGACGGTGCCAGTGAATTCGTAGAGCGTGTATGCCTGGTTGTTGATGATCAAATCTTTGAGTCGCGCCATGGATAATCAGCTCCTTCCGATGTAGGCGGGTCGGCGACGAATGACGTCGGCAGCGGGCAATGCGATCGACCCTGCGCTATCGAAGGCGCCGCCACGCCGGCCCGTCGGGCCAGGGCAGCGATCGTCTGACCCGCCCACCCGTGAACCTTTTGGCCTGCACCGCTGCCGCGACCCGCATGGCCGCAGCGCGCGGACGTATCCACATGGTTTGGCTGGTCTGCATGTCGTCACCCCTGCCGAAATGGTTGCGGGTGAATCAGGGCTGCACCCGTATCACGCGTTCACTGCGCGCATGGTCCAGCCCGTCGCTGGCGCGCGTGAAGGCGCGGTAGCTCAGCACGTCGCCGGGCAGCACCTCACTCCGCAACTGTGCGCTGAAAGTTACGGTACGCGTCTCGCCGGCGGCCAGCGTCCCCAGGTTCCAGCTGATGAGCTCGCCACCCCCGGTGGAACCACCGCCCGTGCCGCCATCGCTCACATTGGAGATCCAGTAGTTGCCCGGCGGTACACGCATAAAGACGCTGCCGGTGAAAAGATCGACCGCAGCGTTGTTGGTGACTGCCACCTGTCCACTGAATACGCCACCCGGTGAGACCGAAGTCGCACTCATCGTCGCTACCACGCTCAAACCGACGGCGGTTTCGACATAGTTGATGACATCGGCATGGGCGAAGTGTCCTGATGCGTCCGACAACCATGCCGTTGTTTTCAGTAGATGGCCCTCGGGGAGATCGGCAACCGTGAATGTCGCCTGGCGCTGGTTGGTCTGCGTGGCCGGCAGGGCGCCAAGCGTCCATACCACCTCATTGCCTGCCAGCACACCGCCATCCGTGGCCGACACGAAGGTCAGGCCATGGGGTACAGGTAGCTCGACCGTCAAACCCAGCAGGTCACCCTCTTGTCGCCCACGCCGGGCCATCCAAGCTACAACGTCGGCGTGGATATCAGCGATGACGGACGCTTTATCGCATGGCATTCCCGGAACGGCAGCTTCATGGGCCCACCCAACCCGCCGGCTGATATGCGAGCGATCTGGGTGCTGGACCGGCAGACGGGTCAGCGTATCAATGTCACGGGATTGCTGGGGCCGTTGTACCTGGACAACACGATCAACTTCGATCTGTCACCCGACGGCTCGCTGATCGCGTTTTCCTGGCGAATTGCTGACACCAACCACCCACTGTTTGGCCGCTTGTTGCTTTATACCTCGCAGCTTCGAGGCACCCAGCGAGTAGCTCCACCCACTCCGGTCCCCGCCCTATCCTTCGTGTTCCTGATCCTACTCGGAATAGGCGTTCTGCTGTTTGTCCATCGAGCGGCCGAAGCCACTCACACCCACCCTCTTATTATTATTGGATAAGATCCGAATAGCATAATGCCACTAATCATTACTCGTCTCAGCCGCGACCACTCTTGACCAATTGGGGTATCCGGGTTGTCATCCAGAGCGTCTAGTCCGAAATAGCGATGTGGCAGTCCGCTAGACCGTTGTACGGTCCGATTCAGCGATGGAATTGTCAGCGTAGCCGGCGGCGTGCGCCATTTCGTCGGCGTGGTAGGACGAGCGCACCATCGGGCCGCTGGCCATGTGTTGGAAACCCAGCTCGTAGCCGTAGTCGGCCAGGGCCTTGAATTCCTCCGGCGTCCAATAGCGCATGACCGGGTGATGGTGCTTCGACGGTTGCAGGTACTGGCCGATGGTGATCATGTCGACGTCGTGCGCGCGCAGGTCGCGCAGGGTGGCGTGGACCTGCTCCAGGGTTTCGCCGAGGCCGAGCATGATGCCGGACTTGGTGGGCACATCGGGATGTTGCGCCTTGAAGCGCCTGAGCAGGTCCAGCGACCAGGCGTAGTCGGCGCCGGGACGCACGTTGGGATACAGGTCGGGCACCGTTTCGACGTTGTGGTTGAACACGTCCGGTGGTGCCGCGGCCAGTTCTTCCAGCGCGCGTTCCATCCGGCCCTTGCCACGGAAGTCGGGCGTCAGGATCTCTATCCGGATGTCCGGGTTCAGCGCGCGGACTTCGCGGATGCAGGCGGCGAAATGCGCCGCACCGCCGTCACGCAGGTCGTCGCGATCCACCGAGGTGATGACCACGTAGCGCAGGCGCATGTCGGCGATGGTGCGCGCGAGGTTGGCGGGCTCCTGCGGATCGGGCGGTTTTGGCCGGCCATGGGCGACGTCGCAGAACGAGCAGCGGCGCGTGCACACCTCGCCGAGGATCATGAAGGTGGCGGTGCCCTTGCCGAAGCATTCGTGGATGTTCGGGCAGGACGCTTCCTCGCAGACGGTCACCAGGCGGTTCGCGCGCAGCTTGTCCTTCAGCGTCGCCACCGTGCTGGTGCTCGGCAGGCGTACGCGGATCCATGACGGCTTGCGCAGCACCGGCGCTTCGGCGTCGAAACCCGCGGTATTGCGGGCGATCTTGGCGGCGGCGATCTGCTTCTCGCCCTCGACCAGGATGGGAATGGACTTCGGGGCGACGACGGGGTCGGTCATGACAATTCCGGCGCGGGAGCGGTTTGCGGCGAGAGGCCGAATTGCGCCGCCAGCTGCGGCACCAGGATTTCGTCGACCTGCGCCAGCGTGGCGGGACCGCCGCAGTCTACCACCTGGGTCACCGCCAGCCCCTGGAAACCGCAGGGATTGATGCGGTGATAGGGCTCCAGGTCCATCGACACGTTGAAGGCCAGGCCATGGAACGAACAGCCCCGGCGCACGCGCAATCCCAAGGCCATGATCTTGGCGTGGTCGACGTAGATGCCGGGCGCACCATCGCGGCGCGCACCGGCGATGTTCCAGGTCGCCAGCGTGTCGATCACCGCCTGTTCGATGCGGCACACCAGTTCGCGCACGCCGATGCGCAAGCGACGCAGGTCCAGCAGCGGATAGGCGACACGCTGGCCGGGCCCGTGGTAGGTCACCTGGCCGCCGCGATCGACCGGCAGCACGGGAATATCGCCGGCGGCAAGCACATGTTCGGGCTTGCCGGCCTGGCCGAGCGTGAATACGCGGTCGTGTTCGACCAGCCACAGTTCGTCGGGCGTCTGCTCGTCGCGGGCATCGGTGAAGCGCTGCATCGCCCGCCACACCGCTTCGTAGGGCTGGCGGCCGAGGTCACGGACGATCAGCGGCAACGAAGCGGCGGCGCCGACGTTGCTGCCCTCGTTGTCGGCCAAGGTGCACACCGCGGCGGGTTCCGCGCTCACAGCAGCCACCGCACTCCGGCGTGGCTGCGTACCGATTCGTGCACGGCATCGAGCTGCGCGCGGTCGCTGGCCAGGAAGCTGATGCTCACCGACACGTAGTTGCCGTTGCTGCTCTCGCGCACGCGCAGCGAACCGGCCAGCACCTGGGCGCCAGCGGCTTCTACCAGTCCCGGCAGCGCATCGACGAGGCCGGCATCGGAGGCACCCATCGCCGCCAGTTCGAATGCGCCGGGAAACACATAGGCCTGTCCTTCCAGGTTCTGCATGGCGAAGTCAGCCCTTATTCGAACAACAGAAGGAAATCGTGCCAGGTGCGCCGGAAGAAGCCGGCACCTTCCTGGGCGGCCAGGCTGACCAGCGGCGCCTCGGCGAGGACCTTCCCGTCCAGGCTGATCTTCACCGCGCCCACAGCCTGACCCCGCTCAAGGGGCGCGATCAACAGCGGCGGCACATCCATGCTGGCGACGAGCTCGTCGTAGCGACCGCGCGGAAAGGTCACGAACAGATCGCTGGCCAGTCCCAGCGGCGCGGTGTCATTCGCCGCACGCCAGATCTCCGGCTCGGCAATGGCCTGGCCGGCGCCATACAGGCGGTGCGTTTCAAAAGCGCGGAAACCCCAGTTCAACAGGGCCTGGTTGCTTTCCTCACGGAGTCGGAAGCCTTCATTGCGCGAGCCTTCGACGCCCATCACCACCGAGATCAGTCGCTGGTCGCCGCGCTTCGCCGATGCCGCCAGGCAATAGCCTGCGGCGCTGGTGTGGCCGGTCTTGATGCCGTCGACGCTGCCGTCGCGGAACAGCAGGCCGTTGCGGTTGTACTGCTTGATCCCGCCGTAGGTGTATTCCTTGATCGAATACAGCGCGTAATGCTCGGGATAGTCGCGGATCAGCGCGCGCGACAGCAGTGCGATGTCGTACGCACTCATCACGTGACCTTCCGCCGTAAGGCCATGTGAATTGACGAAGCGCGAGTTGCGCAAGCCGAGTCGCTGCGCGTACTGGTTCATCAGGTCGGCGAAGGCCTCTTCGCTGCCGGCGATGTGCTCGGCCAGCGCGATGGCGGCGTCGTTGCCGGACTGGATCACCAGCCCGTGCACGACTTCATCCAGCTTGACCCGCGAGTTCACGGCGAGACCGCTGAACGAGCCATCGGTACCGGCGCCGCCCTGGCGCCAGGCGCGCTCGCTGATGAAGACCTCGTCGTCTTCCTTGATCTGGCCACGGGCGAGGACATCGGCGACCACGTAGGACGTCATCACCTTGGTGATGCTGGCCGGATGCAGGGGCTGGTGCTCGTTATGGCCCGCCAGCACCTGCGCGCTGGCGTGGTCGAGCAGCACCCAGGCGGTGCCGGACACCGTCGGTGGCGTGGTCGGCGCGGGTGGCGGCAGCGTCGGCACCGGCTGCGGCGCCGGGGCCGGCTGTGGAACGGCCGGCTCCTGCGGGAGGGCGAAGGCCAGGCTGGCGGACAGCGCCAGGGACAGGAAAAAGGCTGTTCTCACGCGGAGTTCTCTTGGTCGACGATGGCGGCCGGCGATGCGGCGCCAGGGGAATGCAAAGCGGACACGTTAGCGGTAACGATACCGATCGTCACGGTTGCACCGGGGATGATTCAGTTTTCGATCACGATGGGGGTGGCCGGGAAGCCGCGCAGCCGCAGCCGGGCCTTCGCTTCCTCGACCTCGCTGCCGGCGAACGGACCGGCATGCACGCGGTAGAGATGGATGCCGTTGTCCACCGTTTCAACCAGTCGCGTGGATTCGCCGGAGGCGCGCAGGTCGTCCTGGAAACGCAGGGCATTGTCACGCTGCGCGAAGGCGCCGAGTTGCAGGTAAACGGTGGCGGTCTCGGGCGTGCGCGGCAGCGGCGACGGTGCGCCTGGAACGATGGCTTCCACTTCCACGGGTGCGGTGCCGGTTTCGTACACACCCAGTTTCAGCGCGGCGACATAGCTCAGATCGATGACGCGCCCTTCGTGAAAGGGACCGCGGTCGTTCACCCGGACGATGACGCTGCGGCCGTTCGCCAGATTTCGCACGCGCGCGTAGCTGGGCAGCGGCAGCGTCTTGTGGGCCGCGCTGTAGGCACACATGTCGTAGGGCTCCATGCTCGAGGTGGCGCGACCGTGGAATTTCGCGCCATACCAGGAGGCGATGCCGCGCTCGCGGTAGCCGCGCGCATCGCTGAGCACGCGGTAGGTCTTGCCCAGCACGGTATACGTCGGCCGGTTTCCGTAGCGACTGAGCGGTTCAACGCGTGCGACCGGCTCGGGGATCCGTTCCAGATCGGGCCGACCCGCGGGCGCGTGGTCGCGCTGGCCGGGGCGGTAGAGGCCGCCCGCCGTGTAATCGGCCTCGTTGTGTTCGTAAAGAATCGCGCACGGATCATCCCCGGGTGCCAATGGACGGAAGCTGTCGCCGGGCGCCTGCACACCGGACGGCGGCGCCGGGCGCACGCGCTGCTTGCCGCCGCAGGCCGCCAGCGCAGCAGCCAGCAACACAACCACCAGCAGCCGTGTCGACAGCCGCCGCATCAGTGCCGGCGGATCTGGCCGCGGTGACGGGACTTGTCCAGTTCCAGCGACAGCTGGTGCACGGCCATGGAGTACAGCGGGCTGCGGTTGTAACGGCTGATCACATAGAAGTTCGGGAAGACCAGCCAGTACTCGTCACCCGCGCTGCCTTCCAGCCTCAGCAAGGTGGCCGGCTGCGCCGGATCCAGCGCGACATCGGTGGTGTAGCCCAGCTCCGCGAGCGCGCCGACGGTGCTGGTCATGTTCAGGCCATCACGCTCGAACGGCCGCGCATCGGCCGCGGCCCGCACGCGCTCGGCAACGACGCCTTCGTGGGCCCAGCCATGTTCAACGAAATAATTGGCGACGCTGGCGACGATGTCGGGCAGCGAGTTCCACAGGTCGCGGCGACCATCGCCATCACCATCGACGGCGAAGTGGCGATAGCTGGAGGGAATGAACTGCCCCCAGCCCATGGCGCCGGCATACGAACCCTTCAGTTCGCCGATTTCCAGGCGCTCCTCACCGGCGAGGCGGAACAGGTGCTTGAGCTCGTCGCGGAAGAACGCCGCCCGCGGCGGGTAATGGAAACCGAGCGTATACAACGCGTCCAGGACGCGGTAGGTGCCGGTGATTTTTCCATAGCTGGTCTCCACACCGATGATCGCGGCGATGACGCTGGCCGGAACGCCGGTGTCGGCCTCCACGCGCTCCAGCAGTTCGCGGTGGTCGCGCATGAAAGCCGTGCCGGCCTCGATGCGGTTCTCGGTCAGGAAGATCGGGCGGTAGTCCTTCCAGGGCTTGGCTTCCGCGGGCCGGGAAATCGCGTCGAGGATGCCCTGCATCTTGCGCGCCCCATCCAGCGTGGCGCGGATGTCGGCCTCGGCCCAGCCGGTTTCCGCGGCCAGCTCGCTGATGAACAGCGCCGGCTCCTGCGAGTCCTTGGCACAGAGGGGAACGGCGGCCAACAGGCCTGAGAAAACTAGAGCGGCACGTCGCAGCATGGGGAGGTCCTGGAAGTGGGCTGTCGGGATGGTAACGGATGACTGCGTTGCGACACGCTGGCGAGGGATCGGTTCATTTCAGGTGTTGTCGCAGTCGCCGTCGGTGCTGGTGCCGGTTCACGCCCAGGATGATGCCGAAACCGGTCAGCAGGGTGACCGTCGAGGTGCCGCCGAAACTGATGAAGGGCATCGGCACGCCGACTACGGGTACCAGTCCGGCGACCATCGCGGTGTTCACGAGCACGTAGACGAGGAACGTGAGCGCCAGCGTGCCCGCCAGCAGGCGCGAGAAGCTGTCGCGCGCCCGGTTGGCGATCACCATGCCGCGAACACCGATCAGCACGCACAGCACCAGCAGCACGCAGATGCCGACAAAGCCGAATTCCTCGGCGAGGACCGCCACGGCGAAGTCGGTGGTGTGTTCAGGCAGGAAATCCAGCTGCGATTGCGTGCCCTGCATGTAGCCCTTGCCTGACAGGCCACCGGAACCGACGGCGATCTTCGCCTGGATCACGTTCCAGCCGTGGCCGAGCGGGTCGGCTTCCGGGTCGAGGAAGGTGCGGATCCGGTTGCGCTGGTGTTCCCACATGAAGTGCCAGAGGATGGGCGCCGTCACCGACAGCAAGGCCAGCAGGCCGAGAATCCAACGCCAGGACAGCCCGGCCAGGAAGATCAGGCAGGCGGCACTGGCCGCGACCAGCACCGCGGTCCCGAGGTCCGGCTGTTCGGCAATCAGCAGGACCGGCACCGCGGCCACGGTGATCGCCGCCAGCACCACGCCCAGGCGCGGTGGCAGCGGCTGCGAATGCAGCAGCCAGGCCAGCATCATCGGCAAGCTGAGCTTGACCAGCTCGGACGGCTGGAAGCGCAACGGACCGATGCGTAGCCAGCTCTGCGCGCCGCGACCTTCACCGAACACGGCAACCACGAGCAACAACCCGACCGACGCGACGAACAACCAGGGCGACACGCTGCGCAGCCAAGGCGGCGGCATCTGGGCTATGACCAGCATGAGTACCAGACCCACCGCCAGGCGGATGCCGTGACGCCAGGCCAGTTGCGCATCGGCGGCGCCGGCGCTGTGCAGCACCACCATGCCGAAGGCAGCCAGCAGCGCGAGCGCCAACAGCAGCCACGGATCGTAGCCCCCCGTCAAGGCTCGCAACCGGCTTGCCGCACGTGCGCTCATGCCGCCGTGTCCGGATCGGGGCGGCGGAAGCTCCACCACGCTTCGAGAATCTGCCGCGCAACCGGTGCGGCCGTACGCGAGCCGCTGCCCCCGCCTTCGACAATGACCACGACCACGATCTCGGGTGTTTCCGCCGGCGCCAGCGCGACGAACAGGGCCTGGTGCCTGAGGTGGCGGGCCAACTGTTCGGGGCGCTGCCCTTCCCGGCGCGAGACCCGTTGTGCCGTGCCCGTCTTGCCGGCAACCGTGAATGGCAGGCCCGTGCTGACCGAACGCGCCGTCCCGGTGGGTCCGTGCACGACGGCCACCATGCCTTCGACCGCGACGTCCCAATTCGCGGGCGTCTGGACAGGTACGGCGGGGCTGCGCCGGGTTTCGCGATAGCGCGTCGGCGCCTCGAAACCTTCCTGCGTTGCCCGCAGGAGATGCAGGGGCGCACGTTCTCCCCGCATCGCCAGGATCGACAGCGCCTGCGCCAATTGCGGCATGCTGGTGACCCAGTAGCCCTGGCCGATCCCGGCGATCACGGTCTCGCCGAGATACCAGGGCTCGCCGAGATTCGCCTGCTTCCATTCGCGCGACGGCAGTACGCCGCGGGTTTCGCCCAGCAGGTCGAGTCCGGTTGGCGAGCCGAAGCCGAACTGACCCAGGTATTCGCTCATCCTGTCGACGCCCATGTCGACGGCGAGCTGGTAGAAGTAGGTGTTCACCGACTGCGCGATGGCTTCCCTGGCGTCGACCCAGCCGTGGCCACCCGCGCGCCAGTCGCGATAAACCTGTGAATTGCCCGGCAGCCGGAACTGCCCGGTGGAGGCGATTCCCTGGTCGGGGCGGCGCAAGCCCAGCTCCAGGCCGGCGAGCACCATCAGCGGCTTGATCGTCGATCCCGGCTCGTAGCCGCCCTGGATGACGCGGTTGAACAGCGGCCGATCCGGCGAATCGCGCAGTTCGGCATAGGCGTTGCGGCCGATGCCACGAACGAAGGGGTTGGGGTCGAAACTCGGCAGGCTGACCATGGCCAGCACCTCGCCGTTGCGCGGATCGACCGCCATCGCGGCACCACTTTCCTGTCCGAACGCCTGCACCATCGCCATTTGCAGGCGATGGTCGATGCTCAGGTAGAGGTGATTGCCCGCCCCCGGCGGCGTGCGGCTGAGCACGCGCAGCGGGCGCCCGGCGGCATTGGACTCCAGTTGCTCGAATCCCGCAGCACCGTGCAGCAGATCCTCGTAATAGCGCTCCATGCCGGTCTTGCCGACATGCGTGCTGCCGGCGTAACGACGGGAATCCAGGCGCGACTGGTCGTCGGCGTCGATGCGGCCGACGTAGCCCACCACATGCGCATAAAGTTCGCCGTACAGGTATTGCCGCGTCTGGTAGGGCGTGATGTCCACGCCCGGCAGGCGATGACGGTTTACCGCGATGCGGGCGACATCCACTTCAGACAGGTCGAACTTCAGCGGCACCGGCTGGAAGCGACGGACGGCGCGAATCTGGTCCTTGAGCCGCTGTTCGTCATCGGGATCGATGGCGACCAGTTCGCGAAGCTGGACCAGCGTCGCATCGAGATCCTCCACGCGTTCGGGCACGATCTCCAGGCGGAATGCCGGACGGTTGTCGGCGATGAGGACGCCATTGCGGTCGTAGATCAGACCACGCGCGGGTGCAACCGGCTGCAGCTTGATGCGGTTGCGTTCGGAACGGCTGGTGAGTTCTTCGTGCTCGAGCAGCTGGAGCTGCGCATAGCGCCCGATGATCAGCATCACCGCGAGGACGACCAGCGCGAGGGCCTGGACCGTGCGCGCACGGAACAGCAGCGCCTCGGCAAGGACGTTCTTGACGGTTGAAGGCGGCGGGGTGCGGATCATCCGCTGCGCACGCGCAGGCGTTGGCGCAGGTCGTCCAGGGCAACCACCAGCACCGGCCAGAGCAGCATGCCGGTCGCTGCCGGCAACCAGTACAGGACATCGGTGCTGACCGGCGAGTCGAAACTGCGCAGCATCAGGAGCACGATGCGGTCATTGAGCATGAGCGCGCCGACGGCAAGCGTCTGCTGCCAGAGCGGGAAGAAACGCAGGCGGGCACGAAAGCGGCCCACAATGAAGGCCATGACCACCAGGCGGAAGGCGTGCTCCCCGAACCAGGTGCCCAACAACAGATCGGCGCCCAGTCCGAGGCAGAACGCAAAGCCGATTCGACCATTGCGCGGCCGTTCCAGCGACAGCCAGATGACGAACAGGCCGAGCCAGAAGGGTTTCGCGTAGAGCAGCGCACCCGGCAAGGGCAGCAGGGTGAGCAGGTAGGCCAGCAGGATCGACAACGGCATCAATGCGCCGGCACGCGGGACCGGCATCATGGTTGCGGTCCTCCTTCCAACGTCGCTGCGCCTTCCCCTTCCCCGGGAGCCATTGCCGGCGGCCCGACGCCATCCGCAGGCCACTCGCCGACCTCCGCACCGGCGTCATGCTCTTCAAGGAGCAGAAGCTCGCTGCTGTGCTGCAGTCGCGCGTACGGTTCCGCCAGCGCCTGCGCGAACATGCCGTTGGCATCCGGTTCCACTTCGCGAACCACGGCAACGGGGAATCCGGCCGGGAAACGTCCACCGAGGCCGGAGGTCACCAGTTCGTCACCCACCTGCACGTCGCTGTTGATCGGCAGCGTCGGCAGCAGGACGCGGTCGCTGCGACCGAGGCCGTAGGCGATCGCGCGCTGGTTGGTGCGCGCATTCCGCACCGGGACGCCATGCTGTGGATCGGTGAGGAGCATCACGGTGGCGGTGGTGCTGCCGACCGTCATCACCTGCCCGATCAGCCCGTAGGCATCGATGAGCGGGTGACCGGGCTGGATGCCGATATCACGGCCGCCATCGAGAAGCAGGCGCTGCCGGTAGGGGTCGATGTCGATATCGAAGACCTGCACGAGTCGCCCGCTGAGGCGATAGCGTCGGCCGGCATCGAGCAGTTGCAGCAGGCGCTGGTTCTGTTCGGTCTCGATGCGCGCGGCATTCAGGCGCGCCTGCGCCAGCAGCAGGTTCGCACGCAGCGAATCGTTCTCGCGCTTGAGCTCGACTCGTTCGCTGGCGGCGGCATGAAGCCAGCGCGCCGCTTCGACCGGCGCCTGGGCAACCCGGTACAACGGCGTCGCGAACGCAGCCAGCGTGGAACGGATGCGCTCCAGATAGCCGCTGTGGTGATCCGTGACCATCAGCGCCACCGCCGCGGTCAGATAGACGATCAGGCGCAGCGTCTGCGCCTGGCCGCTGGCGAACAGTGAATCCCTTTCGCCCATCACGGCCATCGAGCCCGCCCCTGGCCGTCAGCGTCAGTCCGCGGCGAAGAAGTCGTTGCCGTAGCCCTGATCGATCAGCTCCAGGGCGCGGCCGCCGCCCCGCGCGACGCAGGTCAGCGGGTCATCCGCCACCTGGACGTGCAGGCCGGTTTCCTCGGAAATCAGGCGATCCAGGTCGCGCAGCAGCGCGCCACCGCCCGTGAGGACGATGCCACGTTCGGCAACGTCCGAACACAGCTCAGGCGGCGTCTGTTCGAGTGCGGACTTCACCGCGGAAACGATACCCGACAGCGGTTCGTGCAGCGCCTCGAGGATCTCGTTGCTGTTGATGGTGATCATGCGCGGCACGCCTTCGGCGAGGTTGCGACCGGAGATCTCGATCTCGCGCAACTCCGACTGCGGGTAGGCGCAGCCGATTTCCACCTTGATGCGTTCGGCCGTCGCCTCACCGATGAGGGTCCCGTGGCTTCGCCGCACATAGTTGATGATGGCGTCATCGAAACGGTCGCCGCCGACGCGCACGGACTGCGAGTAGACGATGCCGTTCAGCGAGATCACCGCCACTTCGGAGGTGCCACCACCAATGTCGAGGACCATCGAACCGCGCGCTTCGGCAACCGGAATGCCGGCGCCGATCGCCGCTGCCATCGGCTCCTCGATCAGGAAAACGTCACGCGCACCGGCGCCTTCGGCGGACTCCTTGATCGCGCGACGCTCGACCTGGGTCGATCCGCACGGCACGCAGACAAGGACGCGCGGACTCGGGCGCAGGAAGCGCGAGCGATGCACCTTCCGGATGAAGGTCTGCAGCATCTGTTCGGTCATCGTGAAGTCGGCGATCACGCCATCCTTCAGCGGTCGCACCGTGACGATGTTGCCCGGCGTCCGCCCAAGCATGCGCTTGGCTTCGCCGCCGACCGCGGCAACCGAACGTGGACCGCCCGGCCCGCGGTCCTGGCGGATCGCCACCACCGAAGGCTCGTTCAGCACGATGCCCTGGTCACGGACGTAGATCAGGGTGTTGGCCGTGCCGAGGTCGATCGACAGGTCGTTGGAGAAGACGCCACGCAGGGTTTTGAACATGAGGGATGGAAAGTGCGGCCGATACCGGCATAAGGTGCGATAATGTAAAGGCCGCGGGCGGGTCCGGCAAGCAACCGCACATCAAATGGCATCGGCAAGTCAAGATCGGTGCAGGAATGGGCGTGTGTGTTAAGCCGGATTAATGTCTTGCGCCGACCGGCGCGTCTTGAGGGCCGCCGCCGTGGGTTTGCCTGTTCATCCGTCCAGCGTCCCAGATGAGCGGCGCGAAACCGGAATCCATCCAATTGCGGGAGTATCTTGATGTCGGCGTTGATCTGCGGTTCCCTCGCCTACGACACCATCATGGTGTTCGAAGACCGCTTCAGGAACCACATTCTTCCGGACAAGGTGCACATGCTGAATGTGGCGTTCCTTGTGCCGGCGATGCGCCGGGAATTCGGTGGCTGCGCGGGCAACATCGCCTACAACCTGAAGTTGCTGGGTGGCGACCCGGTACCGATGGCGACGGTGGGCGCGGATTTCGGCCCCTATCGCTCGCACTTCGAGAAGCTCGGCATCAGCCTCGCGCATGTTCGCGAGCTCGATGACCACTTCACCGCCCAGGCCTTCATCACCACCGACCTGGACGACAACCAGATCACCGCGTTTCACCCCGGCGCGATGATGGAGTCGTATCGCAACCATGTCCGGGATGTCCGCGGCATCAAGTTCGGCATTGTCGCACCGGATGGGAAGGCGGCAATGATCCAGCATGCCCAGCAGTTCGCGGAACAGAACATCCCCTTCATTTTCGATCCCGGCCAGGCGATGCCGCTGTTCAACGGGCAGGAATTCCGGCATTTCATCGAGATGGCCGACTACGTCACCGTCAATGACTACGAGTCGGAGCTGCTTCAGGAGCGCACCGGCTGGTCGGTGAAGGAGATCGCCTCGCGCGTCGATGCCTACATCGTCACCCGTGGCGCCATGGGCTCGCTGATTCATACGCGCGACGAGTCCGTCACCATTCCCGCCGCCGTACCGCGCCAGCTCGCCGACCCGACCGGTTGCGGTGACGCCTATCGCGCCGGTCTGATCTTCGGTTTGACCAGTGACTACGACCTGCCGACGGTTGGGCGCATCGCCTCGCTGATGGGCGCATTGAAGATCGAGCACTCGGGCACGCAGAACCAGTCCTTTACGCTGGATGAGTTCCGCCAACACTTCCGCGAGCAGTTCGAATACGTCTTCTGATCCCCGCGCGGGAAGCTCACACAGGAAAGGCGACCTCGCGGTCGCCTTTTT
>CAZYHP010000030.1:0-26909 GCA_964647135.1 uncultured Rhodanobacteraceae bacterium | reverse complement strand
ACGGTGGTGCAGGCGTGGACCGGTTCATTCTGTCCGGCACACGTGTCGCGTTCCATGGCGACGGCATGCGGCGGAAATGGAAAAGGCGGCTTGCGCCGCCTTTTCCATGACTTGCACACGACCCGTTCCGGCGTCAGTCGAGGCGGAAATCGAAGCGCTGGCGCAGGCGCGACGCCACCGGCTGTCCGTTCTCGTAGCGCGGCTCGAAACGCCACTGCTGGATGGCGCGGGTCGCGGCGCGGTCGAAAATGCGCGCCGGCCGGCTGGCGACCACCTGCGCATCGCTGACCGATCCATCGACGCCAATGGTGAATTCGACTTCCGCCCAGCCCTGCTGGCGGCCGCGCATGGCCTCACGCGGATAGTCCGGATCGACGCGGCTGAGAATGCGTGCCTCACGCACGGCCGGAGCGGCCACCGGAGGCGCCGAGGCCGTCGTGGTGCTCGTCGTGGTCGTGGTCCGCGGGGTGCTGGCCGGCGAAGGCGGTGGCGACGGCGGTGGCGAAGCGACCGGTGCCGGTGCCGTCGGCGAGGTCAGGCTGGCCAGATCGGATGCCGGCTCGGCGACCGGAGTCGGTGCCGGCGCGGGTTCCGGCTCATCGGGTACGGTGGTGCCGGCTGCCGCGGCGGCTGCCTGCGCCTGCTGCCGCTGTTGCGCGGCGGCCTCGGCCGCGGCAACGGTTTCGCGCGCCCGCTCGATGCGCTGGCGCAGGTTGACGACGGTGAAGGAATTCGGATTGGACACCGCCAGCATGTCGGCAAGGCGGGCGGCATCATCGAAGTCACCCGCGGCCACCGCCTGGTCGGCACTGCTGACCGCGATGCCGTAGAGGTCGTTGAGCGCCTCGCGCGCCGACACGTTGCCCGGGTCCTGCTCCAGCACCGCCAGGTAATACTGATAGGCGTTGTTGTTGGGTGGCGACACCATCCGGCTTTCGGCCATCGAGGTGCGCGCCTGTGCCAGCAGTGCGTCGATGTTGCTGCGCGAGCCGCCTTCCGCTGCCGGTCCGGTCTGGATGGAGCCGAGCGTCTGCAACTCGGTACCGCCAGTGAGCATGCGTACCGCCAGCACGATGGCCAGCACGGCGATGACGACGATCAGCGCGATGATCAGTCCACGCTGCAATCGATCGATGGGGTCGCGGGTCTGTTGTGCCATGCCGTGTGCCTCCTGTCCCTGTAACCCGTTGTTTTACCCGTTCGTCATCGTCCGGGCAAGAAAACAAATGTGTCCGGCCCGCAGGGACCCGGCGACTGGCAGGCGCGCCGGGGCCTGCGCCGTTCAGTCGGCCAGTGGGTAGATGATGCGCGTCACCAGTGCGTCCGGGGCGGTATCGCCGGGATCGCTGACGTACACCGATCGCAGCGGACCGCCGCGTCGCAAACCCTTTGCGGCAGCGTAGGCCTCCACTTTCACCATCGCATCGGCCAGGCCGTCGTACGGACCGACATGGTCGAGAACCAGGGCGCGCGCAGCGGGAACCCGTTGCAGGGCGATGCCATCGCGCTCCTGCACGGCAGACGTCGTGCGTATCGGCAACGCCGCCTGGAACCGCCAGGTGGCTGCGCCGGTTTCACTGGTGAAGGTCAATGGCTGGCCGATGATCTCGATGTCCTGCTCCGCGGCGAACGTGAGCAGGCGCCCGTAGATCTCACCGAGCGTGGCGGCGGTGGCCGCCATGTCGTCGGCCGGCGCTTCGCCTTCGGCGACGATGGCATCGAACGCGCCGATCGTTGTTTCCTCGACCTGCAGACCTTCGAGGTCGATGGCGGGTGTCGATTCGACCAGTGCCTTGAGGCGGCCGAGCCCCTTTTCGTAATCGGCGCCGATATAGCGCGGCATCAACAGGCCGAACCAGCGCGCCACCGGTCCGTTCAGCGCCGTCTCGAACGTCCATTCGACGCGACTGGTACCGCCCTCATCGGCAATCAGCAGCTGCGCCCGCGCAGGATCCGGAAAGCCTTCGAAGGCGACCTCGGTGTCCACGCGTGACGGCGCCTCGCTGGACACGATGCGCAGGGTGCCGCTGCCTGCAGCTTCGTTGCCGGACCAGTGCAGCGTCGAACCGGCGCCGCGCGCGGGACCTTCATGGCGATACGTCGCTTCCGGATCGAGATCGAACCAGGGCGACCATTCGTTGAAACGCTGGAGATCGTCGACCACGGCGAAGACCTGGCCGGCAGGGCGGTCGATCCCGATCTGACGCGCCAGGTGGATCCGGTCGGGCAGCAGATAGGCGCCGAGGAAGAAAACCACGGCAAGCAGCAGGAACAGCGCAAGCAGGATCTGAAGGAGTCGTTTCATTTCGGCGGGTCGGTCAGGGCCGGGAGCGCCATTACAGTGCGCCACCGGCAGCAGCACAAGGCCCCGTTGCCGGAACGCCGGGTCGGTCGATCAGCCTGGGCTTCGGCGTCGCCTTCGGTCGGGTCACGCCGTCGACGTCAGTGCCGGAGTCGCCGCAGGAATCGGCACCGGGTCGGAAGCGCAGCGCGACGCGAAGAGCCCTGCAGCGGGCGCGCGCTCACGTCGCCGCTGACGGCGTCGGGCGAACAGGCACTGTGGGATTTTCGGGAGGCGGCGGATGCGGGGCATCGCCTGGAGGAACTGCCCTCCCCGCGCTGGGCGACACGGGGAGGGTGGCAAGGGTCATGACGTCGGCCAAGCCGACGCCGTATTACTGGACGGTACTGCTCAGGACCGGCGCGATCGGCGCCGTCACGGGCTTGGCCGCCTTCTTCACCGCCGGCTTGGACTTCTTCGCCGGACGCTTGGCTGCCTTCTTGGCTGCAGGCTTGCGGGCGCCGTTGGCGGAAGCCGACTTGCGGGGGGCCGCCTTCTTGGCTGCCTTCTTGGCTACCTTCTTCGTTGCCTTCCGGGCGGTGGCCTTCTTGGCCGTGGCCTTCTTCGCCGTCGCCTTCTTGGCAACCTTGCGAGTGGCCTTCTTCGCCGTCTTCTTGGCAGCCGACTTCCTGGCGACCTTCTTGGTGGCCTTCTTGGCGGTCGTCTTCTTCGCCGCCTTCTTCGCGACCTTCCGGGTTGCCTTCTTGGCCGTCGCCTTACGCGCGGTGGCCTTCTTGGCTACCTTGCGGGTTGCCTTCTTGGCCGTGGCCTTCTTGGCGACCTTCTTCGTTGCCTTCTTGGCGGTGGCCTTCTTGGCGACCTTGCGGGTTGCCTTCTTGGCCGTGGCCTTCTTGGCTGCAGGTTTCTTCGCAGCTTTCCTGGTAGTTGCCATAGACGTCTTAGCTCCTCGTTAGTGGTTGTGTGTGTTGCCCAGTGAAACTCGAACGCAGCAAGCGCCGGGCGGCCGGTTGGTAGAGTTATGGGGATGGTCGGCCGACCGACGTGGGTGAAAGTCGGGGATGGTGGGCGGTGCGCGGCTGGGCTGCCACGTCATTCGTTCTGATTGTCAGCTGCAGGGACCTATTCGGCACTGTTCTGAAGCTCTCTGGACCGTCGCCACCGGGTTGCGATCCGTGGGTTGCGCAGAAACTAAACACTTGCATCCACGGTGTCAATCGTCTAGACGCAGATTCCGTCATTTTTTTCTCACGTCGATCATCGCGTCATCCGCTGCGCTCGCGACAATGATCGTTCGTGTCTTCGGGGACGGACGCATCGACGCGGCGCGAACGCGATCCGGAAATGTTCGTCCGGGCGCGCGCTCGACGTCCGTCGACGGCCTCTTCATTCCTCGCCTTCGATGAGTTCCGCGTAGGCGTCGGGATCGAGCAGCTCTTCCAGCTCGCCCAGGTCGGCGGCCTTGACCACGAAGATCCAGCCTTCGCCGAAGGCGTCTTCGTTGATCGTTTCAGGCTTGTCGGACAGTGCCGAGTTCACCGCGACGATTTCACCGGACACCGGCGAATAGACGTCGGAGGCCGCCTTGACGGATTCGACGACGGCGCTGGCGCTGCCGGCTTCGACGCTGTCGCCCACTTGCGGCAGTTCGACGTAGACCAGGTCGCCGAGCAGCCCCTGCGCATGATCGGAGATGCCAACCGTCACCGTGCCGTTGTCCTCGACGCGGGCCCATTCGTGGCTCTTGAGGAACTTGAGGTCGCCAGGTATCTCGCTCATCGTGCTGCACTCCGGAGTCGGTGGGGAGGATTCTAGATCAGGATTTCCAGACCCGGTGGAAACATCAAAGTCCCGGGCGGGCCTGGCCGTCGCGTACGAAAGGAAGGTCGACCGGCCGCGCGGTCAGCTCGCGGCCGCGGACGTCGACGCGGAAGCTCGACGATGCTGCCTGCGGTACGCGCGCGAGCGCGATCGACTTACCGGCGGTCGGCGAGAAAGAGCCGGAGGTGATGACGCCGTCGCCGGCATCGGTGATCACCCGCTGGTCGTGCCGCAGCACGCCCTTGTCCTCCAGGACCAGACCGACCAGGCGGCGCGGCACGCCGTCATCGAGTTGCTTCTGCAGCGCGGCGCGACCGATGAAGTCGCGGTCGTCCTTCATGGCAAGCGTCCAGGCCAGCCCCGATTCCAGCGGCGTGGTCGTCTCGTCCATGTCCTGGCCATACAGGTTCATGCCGGCTTCGAGGCGCAGCGTATCGCGCGCGCCGAGCCCGCAGGGACGCACGCCGGCCTCGATCAGCTTCTGCCACAACGTCACCACAAGGTGGTCGGGGAGTACGATCTCGTAGCCGTCCTCGCCGGTGTATCCGGTACGGGCGATAAACAGGCCGTCCCCCTCGATGGCGGCAAACCGGCCCAACGAGGCAGCTGCTTCGGCGGCCGCGCCGGAAAGCAGGCTGCCGACACGCTCGCGTGCCGTCGGCCCCTGCACCGCGATGATCGCCATTTCCGGACGCTCGCCCACCGTCACCGCGAACTCGTCGGCATGGCGGCGGATCCATTCGAGGTCCTTGTCGCGGGTGCTGGCGTTCGACACCACGCGGTAGCGCGAACCACCCAGCCAGTAGACGATCAGGTCGTCGATCACGCCGCCCTGTTCGTTCAACATGCAGGTGTAGAGCGCCTTGCCCGGCGTCTTCAGCCTGGCGACATCGTTGGCGAACAGTCGACGCAGGAAGTCGCGGGCGCCGTCACCCTCCAGGTCGATCACGGTCATGTGCGAGACGTCGAACATGCCGGCGTCGCGTC
This sequence comes from uncultured Rhodanobacteraceae bacterium, assembly GCA_964647135.1. Classification (GTDB taxonomy): domain Bacteria; phylum Pseudomonadota; class Gammaproteobacteria; order Xanthomonadales; family UBA2363; genus Pseudofulvimonas. The sequence goes on along the minus strand of CAZYHP010000030.1, from coordinate 21,802 downwards.
GGACGGCGTGGTGTTCCTCGATCTGCGAGCCGTAATTGATCGGCATGTCCCAACCGCCGAAATCGACCATGCGGGCGCCGAGTTGGCGATGGGCGGCGTTCAATGGGGTCTGCTGGCTCATGTCCGCGAAACTTCCGTAGGTATCGGAGCCGAACTATACGCGCTGCGCGACGCGGATTCAGCCTGTCGGCGCTGGCAAGCGCCGTCGCTCCCTGTCGGCACCATGCAGTTGGCGCAGCCTGTGCACGACTTCACGCGGTTGCCGGCGAACTCGGCAAGGCGACGCTCAGCGAGCGACCGTCAGGCGATAGGTCGCGCGACCATCCGTGCTGTCGGACAGGTGTTGCAGGCGATGCGTTCCGAACGTCTGCCGCGCCGGCAGGCCGGCTCGCGTCGAGAAGGTCACGAATGCCTGCGGCGGCAGCGTCGCGAAGCGCCAGGGCGGATCTTCGCCCGGTGCGCGGGCATCGACCCGGCGCTGGCTGCGCAGCCAGTCGATCAGCACGTCGCGGTTGCCGACCTGGGTATCGATCACCAGCGCCGAATCGTCGAAACCGTACGGGCTGCCGTTGCCGGCGCGGTAGTTGTTGGTCGCCACCAGCAGGCGTTCGTCGTCGGCCACCGGTCGGCCGTCGGCATGCCGCAGTTCGACAATCCGCGACCCCGCTTCCCGGGTGATGTCGATCACGTAGCGGACGCCTTCGATCACGTCGAAGTTGTAGCCCGCAAAGTCGGTGTCGACCAACGGCTGCGGCGTCGCGATGGCCGGGTCGATGCGGTTGAATCGCTTCGCCGACTGCTCCAGCCAGGCCTTCAGCTGCGCACCGCTCAGCTTCACTGCGACGAGCGTGTTCGGATACAGGTAGAGGTCGGCGGCGTGGCGGATGGCCAGCGGACCGGCGGCGACCTGCGTGTAGTCGTCGGGACCGGCCTTGCCGGTCTTGAAGGGCGCCGCCGCCGAAAGCAATGGCAGTCCACGCAGCTGCGGCCAGTCGGCGTCGATCCGTTCGCGCAGGTAGTCCATCTGGGCACGGTTGACGACATCGAGGGCACTGGTGTCGCCGACATCGGCGAAGAAGGTCGTCATCTCGATCGAACTGTCGGCGATCGGCTGTTCGAGCCAGGCGAGCGTACCGGCATGGGCACGCTCGACAAGTCCGGCGACGCGCGGGTCGGGCGCCACGGCTGCGCCGTCCTTCCCCGCGGTCGGGAGCAACAGGCTGCGGCTGCCTTCGCGGTCGACGTGCCAGCGGCCTTCCCGGTGGCGCAGGCGCAGTTCGATGACGCCGAGCGCGCGACCCCAGAACGCCGGCATCACGGCGGCAATGCCATGGACGCGTCCGGCGCCGGTGTCGACATCGGGCAGGTCGCCGTAAGCCGGACGCGCCGACTGCGGATCCGGGAAGCGCAGATGTTCATGCCCAAGCACCATCGCATCGACAAGACCGGTGGCGGCCAGATGCCAGCCGGGATTGTCGAGGGCCGTGTCCCAGGGCTGCGCATCCAGTCCGCCATGCACCAGCGCGATCACGACATCGGCACCTTCGGCACGCAAGGCATCGACCTGCATGCGCGCCGCCCCGAGTGCGTCGACGACGTGCACGCGGTCAGCCAGGTGTCGGGCGTCCCACTTCAAGATGCCTGGTGGCGCCAGCCCGATCAGGCCGACGCGGATCGGCAGGGTGCGGGTGCGACCCTGCGCATCCGTTGCACGCAGGCTGCGTTGCAGCAGCAGCCGCGGCGGCAACAGGGGCTGGCCATCCCCGGCACGCACGACATTGGACAGCACCAGCGGAAAATCCGGACCACGGCAATCCGGCTGGTCGTCCGCAAACGGAATGCCCGTCACCTGCGAGAGAAAGGGCAGCCCATAGTTGAATTCGTGGTTGCCCAGGGTGGCGGCGTCGTAGCCGACGAGATCCATGGCGGCATGGATGGCCAGACGTTCATCGCAGGCAGGCGGCCGCACGCGCGCCTGCCAGTCGGCCAGCGGCGTGCCCTGCAGGGTGTCGCCGTTGTCGAGCAGCAAGGTATCCGGATAGATCGCCCGTGCCTCGGCGACGAGCGTGGCGACCCGGTCGAAGCCGACCGTCGGATCCTCGCGCAGGCGGTAGTAGTCGTAGCCGAGGATGTGCCCGTGCAGGTCGCTGGTCGCCAGCACCGCCAGCGTCGCCTGCCTTTCGGCGTCGTGATCGCGTGACGCAGGCGTGGCACAGGCGACAAGCAGGAGCAGCGCGACGAGCGCGGTGGGGAAGCGGATCAGCGACCGGACCATCACGGGGACTCCACGCACAGGCGGTCATTGTCCCTCAGTCCGCGACGGCGGGCGCGTCGGTCCCGGCAGACCTGTCCAGGGTCAGGCGCACGCACAGGCCACCATCAGGACGATTCGCCAGCGACAGCCGACCACCGTGGGCCTCGACGATTTCGCGCGCCAGCGCCAGACCCAGCCCCGTCCCGCTGCGCTTGGTCGAATAGAACGGCACCAGCGCGCTGGCGATGACCTGGCTGTTCATGCCGGGTCCGCGATCACGCACCTCGATCCACCAGTCGCGCGCGGAAACGCCGACAGCGAGTTCGATGTCCGTCGCTGCCGAACCGGATTCATGGGCGTTCTTGAGCAGATTGATCAGCGCCTGCTCGAGCTGGGCGGGATCGGCGAAGAGGCGAGCGCCTTCCGGCAACGCGCAGCCGTGTCGGAACGGATAGTGTGCGGCCAGGCGCGCCGCGAACGGCTGCCAGTGAATGGCCTCGCGGCGCGGCATCGGCAGCTTGGCGAAGGCGGCATAGCCGCGGATGAATTCGCCGAGGTGCTGCGCGCGCTCGCCAACGGTGGCGAGCACTTCCTCGAGCCGGGCGACATCGCCGCGCCGGGCAAGCAGGCGTCCGGAATGCGCCAGCGACGAGATCGGCGCCAGCGAATTGTTCAGTTCGTGGCTGATGACGCGGATGGCCTTCTTCCAGCTGGCGACCTCCTGACGGCTGATTTCGCGCGTCATGTGCCGGACCAGGTAGAGCTGGTGCGCCTGGCCATGAAGGCGGAACGATCGTGTGGCCAGATGGAAGACTTCCTCCTGCCCCTGCAGCTCCAGCGCGAACAGGCCTTCGCGCCGCGCCAGCACCGCGTCGCGCAGCGTTTCCGGCAGCGACCGCAGCAAGGCCTCCAGGGTCAGGCCTTCGAGTTTGCGTCCGTCGCGCAGCAGGTGGCGTGCGGCGAGATTGGCGTGCACCACGTGGCCGCGCGCATTGGTGAGCAGTACCGCCGTCGGCGCGTTCTGCACCAGCGTGTGCAAAAGCAGCTCGCGCTGGAACAGCGATTGTCGTTCCGCGCGCAGCACGCGACCCAGCTCGTTATGGGCGCGCACCAGGTCGCCGAACTCGTCGCGGCGGTCGCTGGCGAGACTGAAGCTGAAGTCGCCATCGCGGAACGAGATCACCGAACCGGCCAGCGCGCGCAGCAGCCGCACCAGCGGCCGCGTCAGTGCGTAGGCGACCGGCAGGCACAGCGCCAACGACAGCGCCAGGGCGGTGATCAGCAGCAGTGGCGCCCCCAGCGTCGCCTCGACCAGCAGGATGCCGAGCCCAACACCGGCGAGCATCGACATCCACAGCATCAGCGCGAGACGGGCAGGAATGGTCAGGCGCATCCAGGCGCCCCCACAATCATGGCGCATCGAATGGGCGGCGTTTCATCGCCGCGGCGCCGGAACGCCTCGCGGCTGCGGGACCCCGGGCAGCGCCTGTCCACGCTCACGCGCGCGCAGGACCCAGGCCCAGCTTTTCCATGCGCCGGTACAGCGCCTGGCGGCTCAGACCCAGTTCCCCCGCCGCCTGCGCGACCACGCCCCCCGATCGCTCCAGCGCCCGCTCGATGGCGCCGCGATCCGGTTCGGCCGGTGCCGCCATCGCCATCGAATGTCGCGACGGCGGAACGAGCCCCAGGTCGTCGGCCTCGATGACGCCGTCCCGGCACAGCAAGCGCGCACGCAGCACCGCATTCTTCAGCTCGCGGACGTTGCCCGGCCAATCGTGCGCCAGCAGCCTCCGGCGCGCATCCGCGGACAGGCGCGCCTGCCCGGCGAGGAAATGCTCGGCCAGCGCCAGGATGTCGTCGCGACGCTGTACCAGCGGCGGTACCTGCAGCTCGATGACGGCGAGGCGATAGAAGAGGTCTTCACGGAAACGCCCGTCGGCGATCATCGCGCGAAGGTCGGCGTTGGTCGCTGACAGCACGCGCACCTTGACGCGCTGCGTGCGGGTCGAACCCAGGCGCTCGAACTGGCCGCTTTCGAGCACGCGCAGCAGCTTCACCTGGCTGGACAGCGGCAGGTTGCCGATCTCGTCGAGGAACAGCGTGCCGCCATCGGCGGCTTCGAAGCGACCGTCGCGGGCACGGCCGGCGCCGGTGTAGGCCCCCGCTTCGGCACCGAACAATTCGGCCTCGACCAGTTCCGATGGCAGCGCGCCGCAGTTCACCACCACAAAGGGTCCGTCGCGGACGCTGGAATTGCCGTGCACGATCGCCGCGATGCCTTCCTTGCCGGCGCCATTGGGTCCGGTGATCAGCACCGGCAGGTCCGAACGCGCGACCTGTCCGGCGAGATTGACGACGCGCTCCATGGCACCGGACGCCACCACCTGGCCGCAGAGGTCGAAGCGCTGCGCGAGCGCCGCCAACGCCGTGCGCTGCTCGGACTGGTAGCGCCGCGCCAACCGCGAGGTCTCGGACAGTTCGAGCAGGTTCTCGACCGTCGCCAGCAGCTTGTCGTCGTCCCAGGGCTTGCCGAGGTAGTCGGCGGCGCCGGCCTTGACCAGTTCGACCGCCGTTTCCAGGCGCGTCCAGCCGGTCAGCAGGATCACCGGCATGTCCGGCTGGCGCGCGCGCAAGGCGTGGAACAGCGCCACACCCTCTTCGCCGGACGTCGTATCGCCGCTGAAGTTCATGTCCTGGATCACCAGGTCCACGGGCTCGCGGTCGATTGCGGCGAGGCCGTCTTCGGGCGACTTCGCGGTCAGCGTGCGGATCTCGCGCAGCCCGAGCAGCACGACCAGCGCCGTCGCCACCGCGGGGTTGTCGTCGATCACCAGAACCGTGCTCATTGCCTGCCTGCCCATCCGCCCGCGCTCCCGATGCCTTCTGCGTCGGGATGCGCGGAAGGACAAAGGGGTTGCACCACGCCGGCATGGTATCGATCACGCATCGTGCTGTCCGGGTTTTCCGTCAGGCCGTACGCGTCGCCAGTGCCGGCGTGACCGTCGCCGCCCGCGAGGCCGGACCCAGCACGGCAAGCTGGCCCAGCACGGCCATCGCCAGCGCGCCGATGGGCAGGTAATGCCACGGCAGGCGCGCGGCATCGAAGTTCTGCATCAGCCAGGCATTGAAACCGTAGGTCAGCAGGCCACCGAGCACGATGCCCAGGCCGATCATCAGCGCGTTCTCGGTCTGGAAATAGGAACGGATATCGCTGCGACGGGCGCCCAGGGCGCGGCGCGTGCCGATCTGCTTCATGCGCCGCGTCACCCAGAAACTGGTCAGGCCGACGATGCCCAGGCCGGTGATCACCAGCATCGCGATCATGGTGCCACCAAGGATCGACATCATCGCGTGGTCCTGGCGGTAGGCGCGCATTCGCGATTCCTCGACCGTTCGCATGCGCCGGACCAGGCGGCCGCTGTTGGCCTCCTGCAGCGCCTTCTCGACCTGCGGCATGAGGGCATCACGCTGGCCCGGCTCGGTACGGATCAGGTAGCGCGTGAAGTTGCCGTCGACCTGGATCGCCGGTACCAGCACCGACTGCTCGATCTCGGTCCAGCCGACCCAGGGCACCTGCATGCGATCGACCACGCCGACGATCGTCGCCGGCCGGGTTTCATTGGCGATGCCGTACACCTGTTTGCCGACGGCACCGCCATCGGGAAACAGCGCCGTCGCCAGCGCCTGCGTCACGATGACCACGCTGGACTGGATGCGCGTGTTCTGGTTGAACTCGCGGACATCCTCGGGCAGGAAGGCGCGGCCCTCGATCAGCTTCACGCCAAAGGCGTCCATGCCGCGCTCATCCATGAAGTACATCGCTGCCGGCTGCACACCGGCGGCATCCGGTGTGCGATCCGGTTCGGTGGTCACGCCGGTGCTCCAGCCGCCATTGCTCAGCGGCGTGGTGTTGGTGGCGGTGGCGGCGACGACGCCCGGCAGGGAACGAAGGCGCGCCAGGTCGGACTGGATGGTGTCGCGTACGTCGAAGTTGGCGGCGAAGCCCAGGCTGTCGACCGTGAACGTCGACATTTCATCCATGCCGCTGGGGCGGCCAACGCGCGCACTGCGCTCGAGGACGATGAACAGGCTGTTGCAGACGACAGCCAGGGTGATCGCCACCTGGACGACGATCAGTGCCAGGCCAGCCTTGTTGCGCATCAATGCGGAAAAAATCGGTCGCAGGGCCATGACGCTCTCCTAGTTCGACTTCAATTGCAGGGCGGGCGCCACCTGGCAGGCACGCCAGGTCGGGAACAGTCCGGCAAGCAGGCTGGCGCCAATGGCGGCCAGCACCACGATGGCCGTCATGCCGGTGTCGAGCTCGGCCATCCGGCCGGTTGCGGAATCGCCGTACAGTGCGCGCAGGCCGACCAGACCCAGCCAGGTCAGGCCCAGGCCGATCACCGCACCGGCGATACCGATCACGCCCGACTCGGTGAGGAACTGCGCGAAGATCTGCCGACGACTGGCGCCGACGGCGCGGCGCAGGCCGATTTCCGAGGCCCGCGCCATGAACTTGGCGAGCAGCAGGCCGACGGTGTTGATCAGACAGACGAGCAGGAAGGCGAAGGCCAGCCAGGTCTGCGTCTGCGCATCACGGCCCACCACGCGCTGCTGCGCCAGCCATTCGGAAACGGTGTTCACGCGATTGTTGAGCGGGCGCGGGAAGCGGCCGCGCGCTTTCTGTTCCTGCACGTAGGCATCCAGGAAATCCTTGTACTGCGCCACCTGGCCCGAGCCCTCCAGCTCGATCCAGAACGCCATCCATATGCAATCCGAAGCCAGCCAGGCGGGATAGCCGGCCCCCGGATCGCTGTAGCAGTTGTTGTTGGCGCTCGACGTCATCTCCTTTTCGATGCCAATGCCAAACGGCACGAAGACATCTTCGATGTCAGCGAAGGCACCCGATGAAATCTCGTAGAAGCGCGGCTGCGGCTCCCAGGTATCGAGCACGCCGCTGACGGTGTAGTCCTCGCCCTGCATGCGCAGGCGGCGACCGACGCTGTCGGCACCCCCAAACAGGCGATCGTTCATCGCCCGCGAGATCACCACCACGCGGGTGTTGCTGTCATCGGCCTGGCGGTCCCAGCCGCTGCCGAACAGGAACGGCACGTCGAACATCGGAAAGAAGTCGCCATGCGTGAACAGCACGGTCGCCAGGAACGGCTTGATCTCGGCATTGGCCGGTTCCACGGCCAGGAAGTTGGGGAACATCGCCGCCTGACGCTTCGCCTTCTGCGCGTTGTACAGCGCCATCGAGTCCTGGTAGGTCATCAGGTTCGGCGGATTGCCCTGCTCGTCGTAGGCCTGGTTCGCCGACCAGTTGTCGACCTGCGGCCGGTAGACGCGATCATTGCGATGCGCCATCGGATTGCCCGACATGCCGCGCAGGACGGTCAGCGCGGTCATCGCCGCGCCGATGCCGAGGGCGATCGCCGCGATCATCAGTGCCGTCAGCACCGGATTCCGGCGCAGGCTGCGCGTAGCCAGCCAGAAGTAGTAGCGGGTCATGGCTGCGCTCCGTCTCAGGCGTTCACGGTCGCCGTGGAAGGCGCCGTGGCCGGCGCCGGCATGGGCATCGCCAGGCGCGGACCGTCGTCGAGGTCGCTGGCCTGGCCGTCGATGATGTGCACGTTGCGCTGCGCACGCGCGGCCAGCTCGGGATCGTGGGTGACCATCACGATGGTGGTGCCCTGCTCGTTGATCGATTCAAGCAGCTCCATCACGCCGCGCGCCATCAGCGAGTCGAGGTTGCCGGTCGGCTCGTCGGCGAGCAGGAGGCGCGGCTCGCCGGCCAGTGCGCGCGCGATCGCAACGCGCTGCTGCTGGCCCCCGGACAGCTCGCTGGGATAGTGCTTCATGCGCGAAGCGAGACCGACCTTGGCCAGCGCTTCCTCGATGCGACGGCGGCGCTCCGGCGCCTTGAAGCCGCGGTAGCGCAGCGGCACATCGACGTTGTCGAACAGGTTCAGGTCGGGGATCAGGTTGAAGCCCTGGAAGATGAAGCCGATCTTCTCGTTGCGCAGACGCGAGCGGGCGTCATCGTTGAGGCCGCGCACGTCGACCCCATCGAGGTGGTAGTCGCCGGACGTGAACGTTTCCAGCAGGCCGGCGATGTTGAGGAAGGTGGTCTTGCCCGAGCCCGAGGGCCCGGTCACCGCGACGAACTCGCCCTCGCGCACATGGATCGACAACTCGCGCAGCGCGTGCGTCTCGATCATGTGCGTACGGAATACCTTGCTGAGCTGGTTCATGCGAAGCATGTCTGTCGTCCTGGTTCTGTCATGGAATGAAGCGGCTGCACGGCGCCCGATCCGCGCCGTCGAAGGGTTCAGTTGACGAGCACGCGCTCGGCGTCTTCGAAGCCGTCGGTGCCCGAGATCACGATGCGCTCGCCCTCGGCGAGACCGGAGAGGACCTCGATCTCGGTGAGGCTGCCGACGCCCAGCTCGATGGGGCGGCGCACGGCGACGCCATCGACGAGCACGTAGGCGAAGCGGCCACTCCCGGCATCGACGAACGGACCGCGCTGCACCTTGAGCACGTTGGGCCGCTCGTCGAGCAGCACCCGTGCGGACAGGCGCTGGTTCTGGCGCAGGCCTTCCGGCTGCGCGTCGGCGAAACGCAGTCGCGCACGGACCTGGCCGCTGACGACTTCCGGCGACACCGAAGCCAGTTCCGCCGCGAAGCTGCGGCCCTGCAAGGTCACCTCGCCGGACAGGCCGGGCACCAGGTCGTCGGCAAAGCTCTCCGGCGCATCGATCTCGATCTCCAGGCGGCTCAGGTCGATCACCGTCAGCAGGCCGACATCGCGGCCGACGGCACTGCGGTCGGCGACCAGCAGCGTGCCGACGCGGCCGTCGACCGGGGCGCGGACGGTCAACTCGTCGACACGACGCTTGAGGTCGGCGACCACCAGCCGCTGGCGGTCCAGCGACAGTTCGCGGGTACGCAGCTCGAAAGCCAGCGACTCCTTTTCCAGATCGACGTCGGCGCTGGCATGGGCGTGGCCGAGTTCGGCAGTGCGCAGGGCATCGCGGGCACGCAGGTGGTCGACCTCGCTGATCGAGCGCGTCCCCCAGGCGGTATCGGCGCGCTGCATTTCACGGCGCGCGGCGAGCAGCGCCACTTCGGCTTCATCCCGGGTGCGCGAGCTGAGCAGCTGCCGCTTGCGGATGTCGATGCGCGCCCGCGAGACCTCGATCTCGAGGCTTTCCAGCGTCGCCTGTTCGCGCGACAGTTCGTTCTCCAATTCCGGGCTGGCCATCTGCGCGAGCGGATCGCCCTGTGCGACCTCGTCTCCGGCCTGTACCCGGAACGTCACCGTGCCCGCGGCGGGGGCGAACAAGGTCGGGCTGACGGCCGCGACGACGCGTCCCTGCACCGCGATGTCGCGCAGCAGAGTGCCGCGTTCGACCTGGGCCGTGCGCAGGCGTTCGGCGCTGACCGAGCGGGTCGCCGAGAACGTGCGCATCAGCGACGGCACCAGCAGGGCGAGCAGCACGACGACGACGACGGTGATCGCCAGCCATTTCATTCGCCTTGAGCGTTGTTCGCCCGGGCCCGGGGCGACCACCCTGTCCTGGGCCGATGTATCGCGGATGCCGATGCGGCTGCTGCCATCCATGTCCGGGCTCCTGTTCATGGCAGCCAGAAAGCATGGGTCGTGCCAAATTCAGAAGTCTTTGTGATCAGGCACTTGTCGCTGGCATGTCCCTGTCCGCGCGGCGGACGGACGTCCGCTCCGGCCGCCGGCCGCCCTCAGAACATCAGGTTGATCATGACGATGGTGACGAGCATGAAGATCAGCGCCAGCGGACCGCCGACACGGAACAGGTCGCTGGTGCGATAGGCGCCAGGGCCCATGATCATCGCGATCACCGGGTTGGTGACGGTGAAGAAGTTGTTCGAGGCCGCGACGCCGACCAGCAGCGCATAGGCCGCCGGATTGTGGCCGGTGGCCAATGCGGCATTGATCGCCAGCGGCACCATCAGCACGGTGGCGCCGACATTGGACATGACCATGGCGAAAAAGCTGGTCAGGGCGACGATGAACAGCTGCACGGCCAGCGCCGGCATGCCGCCGACCACGCTCAGGCTTTCCTGTACCAGCCAGGCGGCGGCGCCGGTGGTTTCGAGCGCATAGCTCAGCGGGATCAGGCTGGCGAGCATGAACACCGTCTTCCAGTTCACCGCGCCGTAGGCTTCCTCGACGCTGATCACGCCGACCAGCATCATGCCGACGGCGCCGGCGAACAGCATCACCGGCAACTGGTCGGCGCTGTACAGCGCGAAGCCGACCGCGGTGACGAACAGGATCAGCGCGTGCCACAGCTTGTGCGGCCGCTGCTCCTGCTTGGGAATATCGGTGACGACCACGTAGTCGTGCTTTTCCGCGGCGTGGGCCAGGTCGCGCCAGAATCCGTGGAACACCAGGCAGTCGCCGGCACGCAGCGTGGTTTCGCGCACGCCCTGCGTGATCACCTGGTCGCCACGGCTGACGGCGAGGATGCTCAGGCCCAGTCGCTTGCGCAGGCGCAGCTCCGAGGGCTTCTTGCCGATGAAACGGCTGCCGGGCGGCATCACCGCTTCGGCGATACCGGCGCGGCTGGTGTTGAAGAAATCGGCGAATTCGCGCAGGCGCGGGCGCAGCGACAATACGTTGTTCTGCGCGAACTGCTGCACTTCCTCGCGCGGGCCGAGCACGCCCATCGCGGTGCCCACCCAGATCATCTGGTCGGCCGGCGGCGCCAGGCGCGCTTCCGAACCGACCTTGATGGCGAGGATCAGCGGCGCGCCATGCAACTGTTCCGCCTCGGAAATCGCCATGCCGACCAGTGGGCTTTCAGCGGTGACGATCAGCTCGAAGATGTCGCCTTCGATGCCATAGGCCTTGGCGAAATAGCTTTCGGCTCGCGCCGGCGTCGATTCCTGGCGGCGCAGCCGCTCCGGCATCAGGTGCGGCGCGATGAAGGCGAAATAGCCGATGCCGGCGACCAGCAGCGCGAGTCCCACTGGCGCCACCGCGAACATCGCGAAGGGTTCCAGCGCACTGGCACCGGACGGCAGGTTGCGGTTGGCGCTGACGATCAGGTCGTTGAGGACGATCAGCGGCGACGAACCGACCATCGTCAGCGTGCCGCCCAGGATGATGCAGCAGGCGATCGGCAGCAGCAGCTTCGCCAGCGGCAGACCGGTACGCGCCGAAATACGGCTGGCCACCGGCAGGAACAGGGCGACGTCGACCGGGTTCTGCAGGAAACCGGACACTGCGCCGGAGAGACTGGACAGCAGCACCGTCAGTCGTCGTTCGATACCGCCGGACAGGCGGATGATGTACTGCGCCGCGTACGCCATCACGCCGGTGCGCTCCAGGCCAGCGCCCATGATCATGGTCGCGATCACCGCCAGCACGGCGTTGGAGGAGAAGCCCTGGAACAGTTCGTCACTGGGCACCAGGCCGAGGATGCCAAGCAGCACCAGCACCAGCGGCGCGACGATGTCGGCACGGATCCATTCGCCAACCAGCATCACCACGGTGAACAGCAGCAGGCCCAGGACCAGGAGCATGTCCGTGGTGAAGACCAGTGCGCTGCTGTCCATGGCTCAGGTGGCCAGTGTTTCGTAGATCAGATCGTGGACGGGATGGCCCAGGCGCAGGCCTCGCTTCTCGAAATGCGTCAGCGTCCGCGACGCCGGTCGTTCGCTGTAGTGCCCGGCGCCGGCGACATTGCGCCAGCCCGGCGCCGCTTCCATCACCTCGAGCATGTGCTCGGCGTAGGGCGGCCAGTCCGTCGCCATGTGCAGCCGACCTCCCGGCACCAGCACGCGATGCACGCGCGCGGCGAAAGCCGCCTGCACGATGCGGCGCTTGTGATGCTTCTTCTTCGGCCAGGGATCGGGAAAGAACAGCCGCAGCTCGTCGATGCTGTGCCCAGGGATGGCACGGTCGAGCACCTCGACCGCATCGTGCTGGAACACGCGCAGGTTGCCGACGCCAGCGGCGGCGGCATCCTTGAGCAGGCGACCGACGCCCGGCCCGTGCACCTCGATGCCGATGAAATCGGTGTCCGGTTCGGCCTGCGTCGCCTCGCACAGTGCCTCGCCATTGCCGAATCCGATTTCCAGCACTCGACGGGCGCGGCGGCCGAACAGCGCATCGAGATCGAGCGCGACCGCGCCGACCGTCAGCCCGTATCGCTGCCAGTGTTCCTCGAAGGCGCGCGCCTGCGCCGTCGTCATCCGGCCCTGGCGCAGCACGAAGCTGCGCACCGCGCGGTGACGGGGATCGTCCATGCCCGAGCTGCCCGCCTCGCTGGCCGGTTCGAGCTCGGCCATCAGCCGATCAGTCCGTCCAGCGGCGAGGAGGCGCTGGCATGCCGGCGCCGTGGAATGCGGCCGGCCAGGAAGGCTTCGCGACCGGCCTCGATGGCCAGGCGCATCGCCCGCGCCATCCGCACCGGCTCGCGGGCGCCGGCGATCGCGGTGTTCATCAGCACGCCGTCGCAGCCCAGTTCCATGGCGATGGCGGCATCGGACGCCGTGCCGACGCCGGCGTCGACGATGATCGGCACCGTGGCGTTTTCGATGATCTCGATGAGGTTCCAGCGGTTCTGGACACCGAGGCCGGAGCCGATCGGCGCCGCCAGCGGCATCACCGCCACCGCACCGAGTTCCTCATAGCGGCGCGCCAGGACCGGATCGTCACTGCAATAGACCATTACCTGGAAGCCGTCGCGGACCAGCGTCTCGGTCGCCTTCACGGTTTCCATCACGTCGGGGTACAGCGTCGTGCGGTCGCCGAGCACTTCCAGCTTGACCAGGGTGTGGCCGTCCAGCAGCTCGCGCGCCAGGCGCAGGGTGCGTACGGCGTCATCGGCGGTGTAGCAGCCGGCGGTGTTCGGCAGGATCGTGAAACGGTCCGGCGGCAACACGTCCAGCAGGTTCGGCTGCGAGGGATCCTGGCCGATGTTGCTGCGGCGGATGGCGACCGTGACGATTTCGGCGCCGGCGGCCTCGGTGGCCAGCCGCGTTTCCTCGAGGTCACGGTACTTGCCGGTACCGGTCAACAGGCGCGATTGATAGGTGCGACCGGCGATGGTCAGCGGCTTGTCGGCGCGCGCGGGCGCCGCTTCGGGAGGGTTCGTGGCCATTGCCGCCTATTGTGCCGCAAGCGGCGCGGCTTCTCGACCTCGGGCCGGTCAGCCGCCACCGATGGCGTGGACGATCTCGACCTGGTCGTCGGCGACCAGCACATGCGCCTCGTGGCGGCTGCGCGGCACGATGGTCCGGTTCACCTCGACCGCGACCCGGCGTTCGGCCAGGTCATTGCGGCGCAGCAGCTCGGCGACGGTGCAGCCTTCGGGCACCGCGTGGGTTTCACCATTCAACAGGATGTCCATGCCGCCATTCTAGCCGCTGCGTCGCGCCGCGACCGGACTCCGAACGGTGCGTGACGGACGCGCGTTTCCGGTTACGATAGCGCCGCAACCATCGCATTGGAGACCGCCATGTTCAAGGAATTCAAGGAATTCGCCACCCGTGGCAACGTGCTCGACATGGCCGTCGGCATCATCATCGGCGCCGCGTTCACGACCATCGTCAGCTCGCTGGTCGACGACATCCTGATGCCACCGCTGGGCCTGGTGCTGGGCGAACTGGATTTCTCCAACCTGTTCGTCACCCTTGGCGACGGCGAGTTCGCCTCGCTGGCGGCGGCGCGCGAAGCCGGCGCACCCGTCATCGCCTACGGCCTGTTCATCAACGCGGTGATCAAGTTCCTGCTGGTCGCCTTCGCGCTGTTCATCCTCATCAAGCAGTTCAACCGCTTCAAGAAGCAGGCCGAAGCCGCGCCGGCAGCGCCGCCGGCCGAAGAAGTGCTGCTGACGGAAATCCGCGACCTGCTCAAGCAACAGCGCGGCTGAGAAGACCGGGACGGGCGAGCCCGGTCACCCGTCTTCGCGGTAGCGCCGGCCCACCCCCGAGGTGGCCGGTGCAGGCTTCGCAAGCGGCGGGAAGTGCCGCTATGATCGACGCCAGTGCGGGTGTAGCTCAATGGTAGAGCAGAAGCTTCCCAAGCTTACGACGAGGGTTCGATTCCCTTCACCCGCTCCAGATCTGGCCAACTTGCCGCACGTGGTTGAACGCCGGCGGGTATTGAAGCCTGCAATGGATGAGGGGTTCGTCCAGTTGCACGCGCTGTGATGAACACGTCATTCCCCTCCAAACGGTCGTATACGTCTCCTAGAGCCTGATTGCCAGGCGCGTGCCCTGGTCGATGGCGCGCTTGGCGTCGAGTTCCGCGGCGACGTCGGCACCGCCGATCAGGTGGACCGACTGGCCGGCTTCACGCAGCGGCGCCTCCAGTTCGCGCTGCGGTTCCTGGCCGGTGCAGAGAACGATGGTGTCGACTTCGACGACCGTCGGGTTCTCGCGCTTTTCGCCGTGGCTGATGTGCAGGCCGTGCTCGTCGATGCGTTCGTAGTTGACGCCGCCGACGAAGGTGACGTTCTTCATCTTCAGCGTCGCGCGGTGGATCCAGCCGGTGGTCTTGCCCAGGCCCTTGCCCAGCGGCGCCGGCTTGCGCTGCAGCAGCGTGACCGCGCGCGCCGGCGGCGTGGGCGCAGGACGGGTGACGCCGCCGCGCGCCTGCGCGGGGTCGGCGACGCCCCATTCCTTCATCCATGCGGCGATGTCGCCGGCATGCGTGGCGCCGTCATGGACCAGGAACTCGGCGATGTCGAAACCGATGCCGCCGGCGCCGATGACGGCGACGCGCGCCCCGACCGGACGGCGCTCGCGCAGCACGTCGATGTAGGTCAGCACGCGGCCGGCCCGCTGGCCTTCGAGCTGGCCGGGAATGCGCGGATCGCGCGGCGACACGCCGGTGGCCAGGAGGATGTCGTCGTAGCCAGCGGCGGCCAGCCGGGCCGCATCGACACGCTGGCCCAGGTGCAGGCGCACGCCGGTGGCCTCGATGCGCGTCGCGAAATAGCGCAGCGTTTCGGCGAACTCTTCCTTGCCGGGAATCGTTTTCGCCATGTTGAACTGCCCGCCGATGCGGTCGGCGCCATCGAAGAGGTCGACGGCGTGGCCGCGTTCGGCCAGTACGGTCGACGCCGCCAGCCCCGCCGGCCCGGCGCCGACGACGGCGATGCGCTTGCGCCGCGTCGCCGGTTCGATGCGCAACTCGGTCTCGCGGGCGGCGCGCGGATTGACCAGGCAGGTCGCCAGACGGTTCTGGAAAACGTGATCCAGGCAGGCCTGGTTGCAGGCGATGCAGGTGTTGATCTCCTCGGCGCGGCCGCGTGCCGCCTTGGCGACGAAGTCGGGATCGGCCAGCAGCGGCCGCGCCATCGACACCATGTCGGCGTAGCCGTCGGCGAGCAGCTGTTCGGCAACCTCCGGTGTGTTGATGCGATTGGTGGTGACCAGCGGAATGCTTACTTCGCCGCGCAGCTTCCGCGTCACCCAGGCGAAGGCCGCACGCGGCACCGAGGTGGCGATGGTCGGGACGCGCGCTTCGTGCCAGCCGATGCCGGTGTTGAGAATCGTCGCGCCGGCCGCCTCGACGGCGCGCGCCAGCTGCACGACTTCGTTCCAGTCGCTGCCCTGCGGAATCAGGTCCAGCATCGACAGCCGGTAGACGAGGATGAAGTCCGGGCCGACCGCTTCGCGCGTGCGCTGGACGATCTCCACCGCCAGCCGCATGCGGCCCGCATAGTCGCCGCCCCATTCGTCCCTGCGCGCATTGGTGTGCGTGACGAGGAACTGGTTGATGAAGTAGCCCTCGCTGCCCATGATCTCGACACCGTCGTAACCCGCGTCGCGGGCGCGCTGGGCACAGCGCACGAAGGCGCGGATCTGCCGCTCGACGCCACGGGCACCCAGCGCATGCGGCTTGAACGGCGAGATCGGTGACTTGATCGCCGACGGCGCGACGACGAACGGGTGATAACCGTAACGACCGGTGTGCAGGACCTGCAGCGCGATGCGGCCGCCCTCGGCATGGACGGCATCGGTGACCTGGCGGTGCCGGCGCGCCTGCGCGGCGGTGACCAGCGTGCCGGCGAAGGGCTTGGTCCAGCCGGCGATGTTCGGGGCGAAGCCGCCGGTGACGATCAGCCCGACGCCACCACGCGCCCGTTCGGCGAAATAGGCGGCGAGCTTCGGCAGGTCGCGGCGACGGTCTTCCAGACCGGTGTGCATGGAGCCCATCAGGACGCGATTGCGCAGCGTGGTGAAGCCCAGGTCCAGTGGCGCGAGGAGGTGCGGATACGGCGTGCCCATGCGTGCGTCCTTGCTGTCCGGACGGTGGGCCGGATCGAGTCCACATGCTAACCGAGCACTGTCCGCGCGCGGCATCGCCGTGCCGCGAAACGCTTCATCCACGGCTGCCGCGACGGTGCTAATCTCCGCGCCTTCGCGTCCCGGCATCGTCTGTTCCCGCCTGCCCCGCGAGCATTGTCCGCCACCCCAGACGAGCCCGATTACCGATCCCATGAGCAACGATTTCCGGCTCGCCGGCTGGCGCGAGTGGCTGGCGCTGCCCGACCTGGGCATTCCCGCCATCCGCGCCAAGCTCGATACCGGCGCCCGCAGTTCGGCGTTGCATGTCGACGACATGGCGCTGTTCGAGCGCGACGGCCTGCGCCACGTCCGCTTCGCCCTGCGCCCCGGCCCCGATCTGGAGCGCGTCGAAAAGGAAGCCGAGGTGATCGACATCAGGCCGGTCACCGATTCCGGCGGCCGCACGCGCGAGCGACCCTTCATCCGCACGACCCTGCAACTGGCCGACGGCTCGCACTGGTCGATCGAAATGAACCTCACCAATCGCGCGGATATGCTGTTTCCGATGCTGCTGGGCCGCACCGCCATGGCCGACCGGCTCAGGGTGGATCCGGCCCAGTCCTTCCTGCTCGGGCGCCCGGAGCCTCGATGAAGATCGCCATCCTTTCCCGCAACAGCAAGTTGTATTCGACACAGCGCCTGGTCGAGGCGGCCCGCGCGCGCGGGCACAGCGTGCGCGTGCTCGATCCGCTGCGCTGCTACATGCGCATCGCGCCGAACGATGTCGAGCTGCACTACAAGGGTCGCGAGCTGGCCGACTACGATGCCGTCCTGCCGCGCATCGGCGCTTCGGTCAGCAAGTACGGCACCGCCGTGCTGCGCCAGTTCGAAATGATGGGGGCGTTCACGCCGAACCCGTCCGACGCCATCCTGCGTTCGCGCGACAAGCTGCGCGCTCACCAGCTCTTCGCCCGCGAAGGCATCGCGTTGCCGATCACCGTTTACGGCGACAACCCCGACGACACCAGCGACCTGCTGGCGATGCTCGGGCCACCGCCGTACATCGTGAAGCTGGTGGAAGGCGCGCAGGGCAGTGGCGTCATCCTCGCCGAGAAGGCGTCGGCCGCACGCAGCGTGATCGAGGCGTTCCGTGGTCTGTACGCGAACTTCCTGGTGCAGGAGTTCATCACCGAGGCCGAGGGCTGCGACCTGCGCTGTTTCGTGGTCGGCGGAAAGGTCGTCGCGGCGATGCAGCGCCAGGCCGCCAGCGGCGAGTTCCGCGCCAACCTGCACCGCGGTGGCCAGGCCCGCCAGGTCGAACTGACGCCGGAAGAGAAGGCGCTGGCGATCCGCGCGTGTCGCACCGTCGGCCTGGGCATCGGCGGCGTCGACCTGCTGCGCTCGAGACGTGGCCCGCTGGTCCTGGAAGTCAATTCGACGCCGGGACTGGAAGGCATCGAGGGCGCGACGAAGGTCGATGTGGCCGGCGATATCGTGCGTTATCTCGAGACCAGCGTGCGCAAACGCCGCGACCAGGCCGATGATCGCCGCCAGTCCGGACGCGCCCGGAACGGCCGTTCTACAGGCGCTTGAAGCGATTCCCGAGCTTTAACAAGACCTTAAGACGGCATCGTGTAGGATTGCCCACATCGTACATCTGCGGACACTCCAACGTCAGGGACGAGGGGCAGGTTACGGTAATCGGGGCAGCAGCATTGAACCCGGAGCCGGAAGCGGTTCCGGGTTTTTTGTCCCCTGGAACAGGTCCGCGCCGGCGAGCGATCCGCAAGGCGCGATGCAGCAAGGCGGCGACGGGGAAGTGGTCCCTTGTCGCGGCGATGAACCGGAGCAGCACCAGCGGCCCGGCCGCGGCTTGCGCCGCCCTCCACCTGCCGATAGCGTTCCGGGCATGCGCATACTCGTCATCGAAGACCATCGCGACATCGCCGCCAACATCGGCGACTTCCTGGAAGACCAGGGCAACGAGGTCGACTTCGCCGCCGACGGCATCACCGGGCTGCACCTGGCCGTCAGCCAGGACTTCGACATCATCATTCTCGACCTGAATCTCCCCGGCCTTGACGGCCTGGAGGTCTGCAGGCGACTGCGCCAGGAAGCGCAGAAGAACACCCCGGTGCTGATGCTGACCGCGCGTGACGCCCTCGATCAGAAACTGGCCGGCTTCGAGTCCGGTGCCGACGATTACCTGGTCAAGCCGTTCGCTCTGCAGGAACTGGGGGCGCGCCTGGCCGCCCTCGGCCGCCGCCAGCGCAAGCCGGAATCGCGCATCCTCACCGTCGCCGACCTCGAGTACGACCTCGACACGCTGATCGTGCGTCGCGCCGGGCAGACCTTGACCGTCAATCCCACCGCGTTGAAGATCCTGCAGGTGCTGATGGAGGCCTCGCCGGCCGTGGTCACCCGCAGCGAGATCGAGACCCGCGTCTGGGGCGAGGAACTGCCCGACAGCGACTCGCTGCGCGTGCACATCCACAGCCTGCGCCAGGCCATCGACAAGCCGTTCGACAAGCCCCTCATCCACACACGACATGGCATCGGCTACCGGATCGCGGACACGGAAGCGGTTCAGGCATAGGCTCCGCAGCCGGATCGTCATCGCCTTCGTCGTCTTCGGCACGCTGCTGACGACGGCGTTCGCGCTGGCCACGCTCTACCTGCGTGACCGCCTGGAAAGCGAGCTGATCAACGAAAGCCTGCAGAGCGAAGTCGACAGCTTCGTCGCCTTCAAGCGCGCCAACCCGGAACCGGACGTCAACTACGAGTTCGACCGCTTCGTCGCCGGCATCTACGCCCGGCACCGTTTCGCCAACATCCCGCTTGAATGGCAGCCGTTGGGTAGCGGGATCCATGACTTGGACGAACAGCATGCCGACGGCAGTATCCGGCATTACAAGCTGGCGGTGCGCGACGATGGCGACATCCGCGGTTTCCTGCGCTACGACGTCACCCAGGAGGAACTGGGCAAGCAGCAGATGATCGGCGCCCTGGCCGGCGCCCTGGTGCTGTTCACCGCTGCGGCCCTGCTGATCGGCCTGTGGCTGTCCGGCCGGGTGATGAAACCGGTCACCGAGCTGGCGCGCCGCGTCGATGAATTCGCCGGCCGTACCGATCCGCCCAAGCTGGCGGCGCATTTCCCGGACGACGAGGTCGGCCAGCTGGCCGCCACGCTCGACGACTATGCCGCACGCCTGACCGAGCTGGTCCGACGCGACCGCGAGTTCAACGCCGATGTCAGCCATGAACTGCGCACGCCGCTGGCGGTGATCAAGGGCGCTGCCGAGCTGATCCTCGCCGGCGACCTGACGGCGAAGATGCGCGAGCGCGTGCAGCGCATCGAACGCGCTTCACGGCAGTGCACGGACCTGATCAGCGCGCTGCTGATGCTGTCGCGCAACGAGCGCAATATCGGCGCCGGCGAACGCACCGACATCGCAAGGCTGTGCGCGCAGCTGATCGAAGACAACCAGCCGACCATCGCCGGCCGGCCGATCCAGATCGTGCTGGAAGCGGATGCGCAGCCGCAGGTGCTGGCGCCGGAATCGGTGTTCGCCGTGGCGCTGGGCAACCTGATCAGCAACGCCTGCAAATACACCCGCGAAGGCCATGTGCGCGTGCGCGTGCTCGACGATCGCGTCGAAGTGCATGACACCGGTCCGGGCTTGAGCGCCGAAGACGCCAAGCACGCCTTCGACCGCGGCTATCGCGGCAGCGCCGCGACCGGCACCGGTGGCGGCATCGGCCTGGCGATCGTCGGACGACTGAGCCAGCTGTACGGCTGGCGGGTCAGTCTGGTGCCGCTGGATCCCCACGGTGCCAAGGCGACCCTGGTGTTCGGCCGGCCCTGAGGACGATGCTGAAGCCTGCGCCGGGCAGGCACTGGAACAGCATCGAAAGCGAACTGCATCCGGCCCGCAGAGAGTGCCGATCAATGGCGGCGACACCGAGGCCGACGATACCTTGTCCCCCGTAGACCCGCTGCACTGAAGCGGGCACCGACGCCGGCAACAAAGCCGGCGCGGACCGGCGGCGTCAGCGGTATTCCAGCCAGCCGGCCGGGTCCGGCGTGCTGCCGTCGAACAGGCCGAAGAACAGTTGCTGGATGCGCGCGGTGACCGGGCCGGGCTTTCCACTGCCGACCGGACGTCCGTCGACACTGCGGATCGGCGTGATCTCGGCGGCGGTGCCGCACATGAACAGCTCGTCGGCGAGATACAGGTACTCGCGTGGCAGATCCCGTTCGACCACGGCGATGCCGTTCGCGCGCGCCAGCGTGATGATGCTGTCGCGGGTGATGCCGTTGAGCAGCGCCGCCGACACCGGGGTGGTGTGCAGCACGCCGTCGAAGACGAGGAACAGGTTCTCGCCGGCGCCTTCGGACAGCAGGCCCGTCGAGGCCAGTGCGATGCCCTCGCCGAAACCGAGGCGACGCGCCTCGCGTGCGATCAGCTGGCCGGACAGGTAGTTGCCGCCCGCCTTGGCGCCGGTGGGAATCGTGTTCGGCGCCATGCGCTGCCAGCTCGACACGCAGGCGTCGATGCCCTGTTCCAGCACGCCGGGCCCGAGGTAGGGGCCCATGTTCCAGGCGGCGACGGCGACTTCGATCGGCGTCTGCGCACTGAGGCCGAAGCCACCGAGGCCGCGCCAGGCGACCGGGCGCAGATAGCCGGCGCGCAGCGCGTTCGCTTCAAGCACGTCGAAACAGGCACGGCGCAGGGTATCGAGATCGACGCCGATCTGCATGTCGTAGATCGTCGCCGAAGCGAAGAGGCGACGCAGGTGGTCGCCGAGCCGGAAGATGCTGACCCCGGCCGGCGTTTCATAGCTGCGGATGCCCTCGAATACCGAGGAGCCGTAGTGCACGACGTGCGACATCACGTGGATGTTCGCGTCTTGCCACGGCACGATGCCGCCGTTGAACCAGATCTTTTCCGGATAGCTGCCCATGCCCTGCCTTCCAGCGAGTGTCGAGGCGGTCATTATCGCCGTCCACGCGCGGCCGCCACCACCCTTCGTCGACTAGATGCGTTCGTAGACCGCCAGGGTCGGACGCGCCAGGTTGAGCGTGTAGAAATGCAGCCCCGGGGCGCCGCCTTCGAGCAGGCGCCGGCACAGCGCGGCAACGACGTCGGCGCCCAGTTCGCGGATTGCCGCCGCGTCGTCGCCCAGCGCGGTCATGCGCTTGCCGAGCCAGCGCGGGATCTCGGCGCCGCACAACTCGGAGAAGCGGCGCAGCTG
>CAZYHP010000029.1:4652-27255 GCA_964647135.1 uncultured Rhodanobacteraceae bacterium | reverse complement strand
CCGTCGAGGACCCGGTCGAATACCAGATCGAGGGCATCAACCAGATCCAGGCGAAGGCGCAGATCGGCCTCGACTTCGCGCAGGCGCTGCGCTCGATCGTGCGCCAGGACCCGGACGTCATCATGATCGGCGAAATGCGCGACCTGGAGACGGCGAAGATCGCCATCCAGTCGGCGCTGACCGGCCACCTCGTACTGTCGACCCTGCACACCAACTCGGCCGCCGGCGGCATCACCCGTCTGCTCGACATGGGCGTCGACGACTACCTGCTGGCTTCGACCGTCAACGGCATCCTTGCGCAGCGACTGGTGCGCCGCCTCGATGCCGAACACGCACAGGCGTACACGCCGTCGCCGGAAGTGATCAAGCAGTACCAGCTCGAGCGCCTGGCGGAAGGCCGGATCCCGCAGCTGTACCGGCCGATGCCTTCGGCATTGACGCCGACCGGCTATTTCGGGCGGACGACGATCATGGAATTCCTCACCATGAACGAAGCGCTGCGACGTTTGATCATGCAGCACGCCGACGAACTGAAGCTGCAGGCACAGGCGCAGGCCGATGGCATGCGCACCATGTTCGAGGACGGCGTCGCCAAGTCGCTGGAAGGCCTCACCACCATCGAGGAGGTGCTGCGTGTCACGCAGGAATCCTGATCGCCGCTCCCGGCGGATCGAGCCATGACGCTGTACCGCTACACGGCCGTCACGCCGGCGGGTGACACCCTCGAAGGGCAGATGGAAGCGGCGAGCGCCGATGAGGTGATCGCCAAGGTCCAGGACGCCGGCAATATTCCGCTGTCCGCGGTCGAGGCCGATGCCGCGGGCGGCGCCGGCCTGGGCGGCCTGTTGCGCAAGCAGGACATGACGCCGAAGCAGGTCACCGCCTTCACCGACCAGTTGGCGACGCTGATGGGAGCCGGTCAGCCGCTGGACCGCGCCCTGCAGATCCTCCTCGACCTGCCGGAAAGCGAGAAAGCGAAAAAACTGATCGGCCGCGTCCGCGACCAGGTCCGCGAGGGGTCGTCTCTGTCCGACGCCCTGGAGGCCCAGCACAGTTCATTCTCGCGCCTGTACATCAACATGGTGCGCGCCGGCGAGATCGGTGGCACCCTCGAGCGCACCCTGCGCCGGCTGGCCGAGTACATGGACCGCGCGCAGAAGCTGCGCAGCTCGGTGATCAGCGCCCTGATCTATCCGGCAATCCTGGTCGTTGCCGTGCTCGGCGCGATTTTCATGCTGCTGATGTTCGTGGTGCCACAGTTCGTGCCGATGTTCGAGGACATGGGTGCCGAACTGCCGCTGATGACCCGCATCGTGCTGGCCTTCGGCGACCTGCTCACCGGCTGGTGGTGGCTGCTCATCGGTGCTGTGGTGCTGGTGGTGCTCTGGTTCCAGCGACAATTGGCCCAGCCGGACTCGCGAAGGGCCTGGGACGAGCGGTTCCTGCGCCTGGGCATGTTCGGCACGCTGGTGCTGCGACTGGATACCGCCCGCCTGGCGCGCACCCTGGGAACTTTGCTGCAGAGTGGCGTTCCATTGCTCCAGGCCCTGTCGATCGCGCGCAACGTGCTCAGCAACACCGTGCTCGCCGAAGCGGTGGACGAGGCGACCGAACTGGTCAAGACCGGCGACGGCCTGGCTTATGCCCTCGGCCAGCAGAAGCGGTTTCCGAAGCTGGCGCTGCAGATGGTGGCGGTCGGCGAGGAGTCGGGCGAGCTGGACACCATGCTGCTGAAGGTCGCCGACACCTTCGACAACGAGAGCCGGGCCACCATCGACCGCCTGCTGGCGGCGCTGACACCGGTGCTCACCCTGGTCATGGCGCTGACCGTCGGTCTTATCATGATGGCGCTGCTGTTGCCGATCATGACCATCATGTCCACCGTAGGAGCTTGAACATGCGACATCCACTGCCCCGATTCCAACGCGCCGCGGGCTTCAGCCTCATCGAAATGATCGCCGTACTGGTGCTGATTGGCATCGTCGCCACCCTGGTCGTGCGCAACGTCATGCCCGGATTCACCGGCGGCCAGGTCAACGCCGCCAAGGCGCAGGTCAACACCGTCTCCACCTCGGTCGAGGCCTACTACATGGAAAACGGCCGCTACCCGGAAACCCTGCGCGAGCTGGTCGGCAAGGGCCTGAAGGAGGCGCAGCTCAAGGATCCCTGGAAAACCGACATCGTCTATCGCCGTCCCGGTGAAGGCGGGCGTGATTTCGACATCATTTCGTACGGCCAGGACGGCAAGCCCGGCGGCGACGGCAACAACGCCGACATCGGCAACTGGTAAGCGGGTCCCAATCCCGCCCGCCCCGTCCCGTCGGATCATCTCCATGTGCGATTCGAGGCGAGAGCGCCGGGTGGCAACCGCCAAACGGGAAGGGCGGCACCCTGATCACCGCGGCGCGGAGCGTTGCCATCACGGCGGCCGGAGGCCGGCCGCGCCCCTGGAGGCGACCGGCACCGCTACGGCTGTCCGGTCGCCAGCGCGCGGCGCCGTCCTGCCGGCGCCAGTCGGGCAGCGCGGCTTCACGCTCATCGAAGCGATTGCCGCCTTCGTGCTGCTGGCCCTGTTCCTGGGCGTGCTGCTGTCGGCGCTGAGCGTGTCGATGCGCAACACGATCCGCGCCGAACAGGAGTCGCTGGCGGCGCAGTGGGCGCAGAGCAAACTGGATCTGGTCGGCATCGGCGAGAAGCTCGAGGAGGGCTCGACCCGTGACCGTTTCGATGACGATTTCCGCTGGGCGATGAACGTCGAGGAGTACGTGCCCGAGCGCGAAGTCGAGTCGGAAATCCCGTTCGAGATGGATTCTCTCGGCATGCGCCTGTATCGCGTAGACCTGGATGTCTTCTGGGGCGAGGCCGACAACGAGCGCAGTGCGCGCTTCTCGACCCTGCGCGCCTATTCGCCCGACCAGGCGGTGCTGTTCAACCAGATGGATGCCGCTGCCGATGGCGCGAGTGCATCGGGTCTGCAGGGCATGCCAGGCGTGCCGGGTGCTCCCGGACAGGCGCGCAACAGCCGTTCCTCGCAGGACCGGAACGGAACGGGACGCCGATGATCGCGCTGCGTCCGTCGCACAGGGGATTCACCCTGATCGAGATGATCGCCGTGCTGGCGCTGATCGGCATCATCGGCGTGGCGATGTCGATCAGCCTGGTGCGCGGCCTGTCCAGCACCAAGGTCAAGGCCGCAAGCCGCGACCTGGCCGCTGCCATGCGCTATACGCGCGGCCAGGCGATCATCAAGCGCGAGGAACGCGCGCTCGAAGTGGATGTCGAGAACAAGTCCTACAGCGCGCCCGGAAAGCGCACGGTCCAGTTGCCCGAAGACATGCACCTGCGCCTGCTGACCGGTCGCCAGGAACTCAGCAACGCCGGTGAAACGGCCGGCCGCATCCGCTTCTTTCCCGATGGCAGTTCCACCGGCGGCCGTGTCCGCCTCAGCTCTGGCACCCGCGAATGGATCGTCAACGTCGCCTGGCTGACCGGCGAGATCTCGCTCGAGGAGGCGCCGCAATGAATGCAATGCGGCAGCGCAGGTCCGGCAGCGGGGCAGGGCGTGCCCATGGCGCCGGCTTCACCCTGATCGAAGTGATGCTGGCGATGATCCTCGTCGGCCTGATCATCGGCATCGGCGTCGGCGGCATCCGCATGAGCCGCAAGGCCGCCGAGAGCGGCGAGCAGCGCATCGAGGCGATCAATGCCGTGCGCACGACGCAGGAATTCCTGCGCAAGCAGCTGGCCCGCGCCCTGCCGCTGGCATTCGATGTCGACCGCACGGAAGGCAAGAACCATGTCTTCCAGGGTGAGCGCCGCGAAGTCACCTTCGTGGCCCCGATGCCCGGCTACCTCAGCAAGGGTGGCCCGTACGTGCAGCGCCTGGCACTGGAACGCGACCGCCTGAATTTCTACCACCGCATGCTGATCAGCGAGGACGAGGAGGAACAGGAGCCGGTGGCGCTGCTCGACCGCATCCGCCGCGGGCAGTTCGAGTACCGCGGCATTGACGAGGAAGGCAAGCTCGGCGACTGGGAGGAGGACTGGGAAGATCCCGCACGCACGCCCATGATGGTGCGGCTGAGCCTGGAATTCGAGAACGGCACCTTCATGCGCTGGCCGGTTCTTGAGGTACCGCTGCTGATCGATGTCGGCGGCGTCAACAATGCTTACCGCTTCTTCGGGCCCGACGACGGCGATGGCCAGCTCAGCGACGATGGCCAGGCGATGATGTCCGGCCAGCCGACGCCCGGCGGCGTCCGCGCGCCCGTGCAGGGAGACCGCAATGCGCGGCGTTGAAGGCTGCCGTGCACCGGCTCGCGTCCGCGGTGCGGCGCTGCTGTTCGTGGTCTGGGCGACAGCGCTGCTGGCGCTGGTGATCGGCGGTTACTCGCTGATCGCGCATACCGAGTACATGCAGGCGCGCAACCTGTTCGACACCACGCGGGCGCGCTATCTGGCCGAGGCCGGCCTGCATCGCACGATCCTGGAAATGCGCCTGCCGGATCCGACGATCCGCTGGATCGCTGATGGCCGCCCCTATGTCTTCCAGCTCGACGAAGCCGACATCGAAGTCCAGATCACCGACGAGAGCGGCAAGCTGGACCTCAACATCGCCGACGAGATGACCCTGGTGAACTTCCTGAAAGGCAAGGGCCAGGAAGAAGAGCAGGCGATCGCGCTGGCGCAGGCGATCATCGACTGGCGCGACCCCGATGACCAGGCGCAGCCCTTCGGTGCCGAGGACGGCGACTACCGCTCTGCCGGCTATCCGTATGGCGCCAAGGATGCCTACTTCGACACCGTGGCCGAGCTGCAGCAGGTGATGGGCATGGACTACGAATTGTTCAGGAAACTTGAGCCGGCGGTGACGGTCTACGCCGGACGCAACCAGCCCAATGCCGCCTACGCCAATGCCGACGCCCTGCTCGCCCTGCCTGGTATGACCCCGGAATCCGCCGCCGAATTCGTGGAACAGCGTCGCAGCCTGCCCCTGGGTGATCCGGCGGTGGCCGGCCTGCTGACCCTTCCCGACGGCACCCCGGTGATGGCAGGCGGAGGCGGTTTCACCTACAGTGTGCGGTCCAAGGCCACGCTGCCCAATGGCGCCACCGGGCTGCTGGAGGCCACGATCCGCATCGGCGGTGCCGCGGCGAACGGCCGCCCGTTCGTCATCCTGCGCTGGCGCGACAACGAAAACGCCTGATGCCCCTGTTCGATTCACTCAAACCCGTCGTGGCCAAATGGACGGCCCGTTACCGGCGCTCGGCGATCCCGGCCTTTCTGGCGTGGTGGAAGGCCGAACTGGTGGGCTGCCTGCCGCCGAAGTGGCAGGCGTGGTTCCAGGACCGCCGCGAAACCTGGTTCGCCGTGCTCGATGACGCACACCTCCACTTCCAGAAGGAAGGGCAGGCGGCGCCGTTCGCGCGCTTCGACATCGGCGGG
The DNA here is from genome assembly GCA_964647135.1 of uncultured Rhodanobacteraceae bacterium. Taxonomy (GTDB): domain Bacteria; phylum Pseudomonadota; class Gammaproteobacteria; order Xanthomonadales; family UBA2363; genus Pseudofulvimonas. The sequence goes on along the minus strand of CAZYHP010000029.1, from coordinate 21,810 downwards.
CAGCCGGACGATATCGTCCGTGCCGACGTCCATCGTCTGCTGGGCAGTGGGCCCAGTCCCGAACGGCGCCTGCTGCTCGCGGCGCCCTCGCTGGCGGTGTTGCGCCGGAGCATGCAGTTTCCGGTCGCCGTCGAGCCGAACCTGCGCCAGGTGCTGGCCTTCGAGATGGACCGGCAGACGCCCTTCAAGGCCGACCAGGTGCACTTCGATTTCCAGGTTGAGCCCTTGCCGGGAGGCAAGCAGATTCGCGTCGACATCGCCGTCGCGCCGAAGCCGGCGCTGGACGCCCTTGTCGAGCGCAGCCGCGCGCTGGGCCTGGCGCTCGATGGCGTCGACCTGACCGGCGGCGGACCGGCGCCCAGCCGCCAGGGATTCAACCTGCTGCCGGAAGCGCAGCGCGCCCGCCAGCGTGATCCCCAGAAGCGCCTGAACCTGATCCTCGCTGCCAGCGCCGTGCTGCTGCTGGGAATGGCCATGCAGCAGTCGGTGGCCAACCGCGCCCAGGCGCTAGAGGGCCTGCGTGCGCAGGTCGAGGACGCCCGTACCGAAGCGCGCGCGGTGGTGGCGTTGCGCAACCAGCTGGACACCGCCGTCAACGGCGCCGGTTACCTTGCCGCGCGCAAGAGCACCATCGCGTCGGTGTTCCGCGTGCTGGGTGATCTCAGCGAACGCCTGCCCGACGACACCTGGCTGGAACGGTTGACGTTCCGTGACAGCAACCTGGAAATCGCCGGGCAGAGTTCGGAGTCGACCAAGCTGATCGCGCTGCTGCAGGACTCGAAGGTCCTGGTCAATCCGGCGTTCATGGGACAGATCTCGCCGGACGCCCGCACCCAGAAGGAGCGCTTCACGCTGAGCGCCCGCTACCAGCTGCGCCCCGGCGCGGACCAGCCGCCCGAACCGGCGCCCGCTGCTGCCGACGCACCCGAGACGCCGAAGGGCGACGACAAGGAGACCGCCGATGCGGATGCTGCCGCCGCCGGGTGAGGGTCGCCTGCTGGCGGTCGTCCTGTTCGCGATTGCCGTGATCGGCGGTTACTTCCTGCTCGTGCACTGGTGGTTCGTGGCGCCGCACGCGGAAATGGCCAGCGAGATCAGCCAGCTGAAGGAGCAGGAGGCGACGTTCCGCGCCGCCATCGCCAGCGGTCCGCAGATCGAGGAACGCCTGCGCGAAGTGTCGGCCTTCGAATCCGGCAGTCCCTCCTTTCTTCCCGAAGCCGATTTCGATTCCGCCGCCGCGGCGCTGTTTTCGCGCCTGAAGGCGCTGGTCGCGGAGAAGGCGGAGGTCGAGGAGCGCTGCCAGGTCGCCAGCCACAACCCCAAGCGCACCAATGTCGCCGACGAGTTGTACGAGCGCGTCACCATCTCGGTGCACCTGCGCTGCGACATCGACGATTTCGGCGAGGTCCTGCACGCGCTGGAAAGCGGCAAGCCGCTGCTGTTCGTCGACGAGCTCAACATCTACCGGCAGCAGGAGGGACGCCGCGCCGGCCGCACGTTCCCGGCCCGGCCGCAGACCAGTGTCGAGCCGGGCGCCTATCGCCTGGACATCCGCTTCGACCTGTATGGCTACCTGCGCCGTCCGGGCCCGGGCGCCGGGAGGTCGGCATGACGCGCACGCAGGCGCAACAGATGACCCGCGTGCTGACCGTCGTCGTCGCGGTGCTCGGTGCCCTCTATCTGTTGCTGCTGGCCGGCTTCGGGCGTGGCGTGCCCGATGTCGGCGCCGCCGACACCGACACCGTGCCGGCGCTGCAGCTGAGCGAGGCACAGATCGAATTGCCGGGCCTGGACGTGTTCGACGATGTCGTGAACCGGCCCCTGTTCGCCGATGACCGTCGGCCGCAGCCCAAGGACAGCAGCGAAGAACCCGAGGCACCCGTCGAGGCGCCGCCAGCGGTCGCCTTGAACGTGGCGCTGACCGGCATCATCCATACGCCTTCCAAGCGCGTCGTGCTGGTTCGCGACAACATGACCGGGCGCTCGGTCAACCTCACCGAGAACATGCCGTTGCCGGGCGACCAGGGCGCCTGGATCGTCAAGTCGATCGAGCCGCGCCGCGTGGTCTTCAAGGACAGCGCGGGCGATGCCGAGACCGTGCTGGAGCTGGCGATCGGTACCGCGCCCAGCTCGCCGCCGCCAGCGCCCCGTGGCGCGGCGGCGCCATCGGCATCGAGGCCGGCCGCGGGCGCTCCGCCTCAGCCCGCGACCGGCGCACCCGACGCCGCCAACCCCGAGGATGAGGTCGCGCGCCGCGCGGCCGAGATCCGCCGTCGAATTGAAGAGCGCCGTGCGCAGTTGCGCCGCGAAGCCGAACAGAGCCAGAAACGATGACTGCCATGAATCCACACCGCCTTACTTACGGCCTGGCCGCGCTGATGGCGCTGGTGACTTTCCTGGCCGGTTGCGCCACCACCCAGCCCGTCAAGCCGGTGCCGCCACCGGCGCACGACTGGAACCAGCCGCAGCGGGCGATGTCGTATGCCGGTGGCAGCGAGCGGGAGACGGCGGAGACGCGCGCCACCGAAGGCGAGGACGGCGGCATCCGTCTCGATGGCGACGAGGGCCCTGCGGACAATGAGGAAGGCACCATCCGCGAAGAGGTCATCCAGATCGGATCGTCGGACCTGTTCAACCGCCAGGCCGCCAGCCGCACCTTGCCGGTGCCGCCGACCGATGGCGAGGTCAGCTTCAACTTCCAGGACCAGCCGATCCAGGCCGTGGTCCAGGCGATCATCGGCGAGGTCTACAGCGAGAACTACATCATCGCGCCCGGCGTCGCCGGCAACGTCACCTACGTGACCCAGAAGCCGATCCGCGCCGAGCAGGCGATGGGCGTGCTCGAATACCTGCTGGCGCTGAACAACGCCAGCATCGTGTTCAAGGACGGCCGCTACGAGATCCTGCCGGTGGCGGCCGCCGTGCCCGGGAACCTGTCGCCGCGCATGGGGCCGATTCCCACCGGTCGTGGCTACCAGGTGCAGATCGTGCCGCTGCGCTACATCGCGCCGTCGGAAATGCATCGCCTGCTGACGCCGTTCGCGCGTCCGACCGCGGTGGTCAGCGCCGACAACTCGCGCGGCATCCTGGTGCTGGCCGGCACGCGCGAGGAACTGCAGAACTACCTGCGCACCATCGAGATCTTCGACGTCGACTGGCTCAAGGGCATGTCGATCGCCTTCTATCCGCTCGAGAACGTCGAAGTCACCGAGGTCATGCCGGAACTCGAGAAGCTGTTCACCGACCCGAACAGCTCGCCGCTGGCCGGCATGTTCCGCTTCCTCCCGGTGGAGCGCCTCGGCGGTCTGTTCGTCATCACACAGAATCCGGAGTACCTCGAAGAGGCGCGCCGCTGGCTGAAGCGCCTCGACCGCAACAATGCCTCCATCGCCGGCTCGCAGCTGTACGTCTACGACGTCAAGAACATCAAGGCCGTGGACCTCGCCGACTACCTGGGCGCCATTTTCTCCGGTGGCGGCACGCCGGCCGGTCCCAGCCAGCGCCGTGCGCCCCGCGCCAATGTCGCGCCCGGCCAGGAGGCCGTCGAGATCAGCAGCACCGGCGCGCCGGCCGAGCCGCGTGCACAGCGTCGCCGGCAGGGTGCCGAGGGCGGCGTTACCAGCACGGGCGGCGACGACATCAGCTTCACCGCAGTCGAAGAGAACAACCAGCTGTTGATCCGCGCCACGCCCGGCCAGTACCAGGCAGTGCAGGCGGCGATCCGCAAGCTCGACATCCAGCCGTTGCAGGTGCATGTCGAGATGCAGATCATCGAGGTCAACCTGGCCGACAACTTCGAATTCGGCGTGCAGTGGTTCCTGGAGGGCCTGCTGGGGCAGGGGCTGGACCCCAATCCCAACGTCGGCTGGCACCAGCCGGGCAACCGCCAGCGCTGGGGCTTGGGCGGCAGCCTTGGCATCCCTGCCCCTTCCTCCAGTTCGAATTTCTTCTACCGCCTGACCGGCGCCGAACTGGACGTGGCGATCAATGCGCTGCGTTCCGAATCGGAAATCCGGATCCTGTCGGCGCCGTCGCTCACGGTCCTCAACAACCAGGAAGCCAGCATCAATATCGGCGACCAGATTCCGGTCGTCAGCACATATCTGAGCGGTATCGGCAGCGGCATCGGCGGCATCGGCGGGGGCAGCCCCTACAACACCGCTTCAGTCCAGTTCCGCGATACCGGCGTGATCCTGTCAGTCACGCCGCGAGTGAACCCGGGCGGCCTGGTGTACCTGGAACTCAATCAGGAAGTCAGCAAGCCGGGTGAGCGGGATCCCACCTCGGGCAACGTGGCCATCAACAAGCGCACCGTCGAAACACAGGTGGCGGTCCAGAGCGGGGAAACGGTCCTGCTGGGCGGTTTCATCTCGGAAGACAACACAAACCAGGAAACGGGCGTGCCGGGAATCAGCAAGATCCCCGTGCTCGGCAAGCTTTTCGGCAAGACCACGCGTCGAACCGACCGCAAGGAGCTGGTCGTGCTGATCACGCCGCGCGTCATCCAGACCGTCATCGACGCGCGTGAACTGACGCGCGAATACCAGGACAACTTCCGCCAGCTGCGACCGCTCGACCTGCGCACCGGCCAACCCACTGGCGTCAGCAACGAGCGCCCCGGACGCGATGTCGATGTCAGCGACGACGAGCTGTCCGAAGAATTCGACGCCGAGGACGGCTACTGATATCCCGCCCGGCCGCCGGTTCCGCGGGGAACTCGGTGGCAGGGCGGCAGTCACAGCGGCCCCACCGTCAGGCCCCGGCCTGGCGGCAAGACATCACCAAGGAGATTTCCATGACCGTTTACCTGCGCTGGGCCGTGCTCGGCCTGACCCTGATCCTTGCCGCCTGCGCCGGCGGCCCCGGCACCGGCAAATCCCAGGCCGGCGCGGAGGACGCCCTCGAGCGCCGCGTCGTCGAGCGCTGGAACCTGCTGATCGCAGGCGACTACACCGGGGCCTACGACTACTTCACGCCCGGCTACCGCTCGACCCGCACCGCCGAGGCCTTCGCTGCCTCGGCCAAGCCGGCGATCATGACCTGGCGCTCCATCGAATGGCGAGGCGCCAACTGCGAAACGCCGGACAGCTGCCTGGTCAGCCTGCTGCTGAGCTATTCGGTGCAGATCGCCGGCGCCGGGACGGTGCCCGCGATCACCGAGGTCAAGGAGCGCTGGATGCGGATCGGCGGCGACTGGCACCACCTGCCGCAGCAGTGAAATCCGCCCCGGCAACCCCTTGCAATGCCTGAATGCTTTGTCCTATCCTTGCGGCGCTGTTGCCTTTGCCGGGCTCCTGTAACGGTGTACGCGTAGGGATCAGGCGGCAAGGCCAAGCAAAAAAGCCCTGTGGTTCATTAGGAGTGTCTGTGATGAAAAAGAATGGATTGACGAGCGCCGTCATCGCCGGTATCGCCGGCGTGGCGGGCTTCGGCAGCATTGCCGATGCCGTTAACCTGAACCCGGATGGTCTGGGTCAGGTTCTGATCTACCCGTACTACACCACTCAGGGTGGCAACGACACCCTGCTCTCCGTGGTCAACACCGCTGACGTCGCCAAGGCTGTCAAGGTGCGCTTCCTGGAAGGCCGGAACAGCCGCGAAGTCCTCGACTTCAACCTGTACCTGTCGCCGTATGACGTCTGGACCGCTGGCGTGTTCCAGATTCCGGAAGGCGCCAGCGGCCACCCGGCCGCCGGTATGTACACCCACGACCGTTCGTGCACCGCGCCGGACATCGTCACCAGCGGCGAACTGCCGTCCATCGGTGGCACCAACTACGTGCCGTTCGTGAACTACCAGTTCTCGGGCGTCGCCGCTGACCATCCGGCCGCTGCCGCCGGCACGCTGAGCTCGCTGGAGCGTACGCGTGAAGGCTATGTCGAAATGATCGAGATGGCCAACATCATCGGCGCCCAGGCTGCCTGGGTGAAGCACGGTCCGACCGGCGTTCCGGCGAACTGCGGCGCGGTGTCCAACCAGTGGTTGACCGGTGCATGGCCGGCGACCGGCCAGGCCGAGCCGAACGGTTCGGGTCAGCTGTTCGGTAACGCCATGATCGTCAATGCCGCCCGCGGCACGATCGCTGGCTACGCTGCCGACGCCGTCGAAGGCTTCAACTACTCGATCCTGCACTTCGCTCCGGGTGATGCCGAGCCGTCGCTGGCCGACGTCAACGATCCGGGCGGCGACTTCACGCAGGCCACGGCCAACGTGTTCGAGTTCGGTCAGCTGATCCAGGCTTCGTTCCTGGCCACGGCAGCCGGCAACTTCGGCCGCGTCGATGCCCTGTCCGCCCTGTATGCCTCGCCGCGCGTGCTGAACGAGTACTACCTCGACGGCAACGAGACGGTCCAGGCCAACACCGAGTGGGTCATCAACTTCCCGACCAAGCGTTTCTACGTCGACCGTTCGCCGTACATCGTCGACCAGTTCGGCACGGTTTCGCCGGCGTTCAACCCGGCTGCTCCGGTGTTCCCGTTCGCCAACGCGTTCGGCGCCAACGGTGCCTGCCAGGGTATCCGCGTCTCCATCTACGACCGCGAAGAGCGCGTTCCGGGTGGTGGCGGTCTGGGCTTCTCGCCGCCGCGTCCGGGCGTGCCGCAGAACAGCCTGTGCTGGGAAGCCCAGGTTGTCACCTTCGGCCAGGGCGCTCGCCTGACCGCCGGTGAGCCGTCCGACATCCTCGGTTCGACCTACTACACCAACGTGACGCCGCCGACCGGCTTCGCTGCGGGTTGGGCCTCGATCGAGTTCGGTCAGTCCTCCGGTGGTGGTTTCGTGGTGCCGACCATGCGTCCGTCCGTGGGTGGCCAGGTGTTCCGTGGCCTGCCGGTGACCGGCTTCTTCGTTGCGAACTACGACAACGGCATCAATGCCGGTGACGTGCTGGCCAACTACACCGCGCTGTTCCGTCACCGTACGGAACGTGACTGCGTGGTGGGCTCGGTCGCCTGCTCGTAAGCAGCACGATGGAGGAGTTGTCCGGTAGTGCGGAAGCGTTGCCGGACAACTAGATACGCGGGGTCGGTTTCGTCGAAAGACGGGACCGACCCTTGTTGGTTTTGGGGTGCTGCATTGTGAATGCAGATCCGCATTCGATTCTCTTTAGGGACATTTTATGAAATTCATGCTTGGAAGCCTGTTGTTTGCCGGGGGGCTGATCGCGCAGATGGCGCCGGTCATGGCCACCGTTCCCGTGTCCTGCGCTCCGGGCCTGCCGCCCGTCCAGAGCGAAGGCATCCAGATTTCCGGCGGCGTCATCGAACTGCTCGATGATGCCTGCCGCCCCCAGCAGGGCAGCCAGATTCCGCTGGCCATGCTGGTCACCAACGCCGCGGTCACACCGTCCACCGTCAATGCCGGACAGTCGACCACGTACACTGCGAACGTCGCCAACTGGATCATGCAGCCTGATGCTGGCGTCACCTACGACCAGTGTTTCCTTGACGTCTTCCGTCCGGGATCGATCCTCAACGAAAGCATTCCGGTCACGTCGCTCGGCGCTGCCCTCAGTATTCCCGTGACCATTCCCAGCGGCGCAGTGGCCGGCGCCTGGTCGGTGAATCTGCGTTGCCGTCGCTTCGTCTCCGGCCAGGAAATCATCCTGCCGTCTCCGACCGCCGTCGAGCTCCAGGTCCAGTCGACCACGGTGCCGACCGGTTGCGACAACCTGCAGCCGCCGTTCCTCCCCGGATCGGTGCAGTCGTACGCCTCGCACTACAACGCCGCCTTCGGCGAGTCGCACAACTGGGTGTGGAACCAGATCGGCAACGTCTACACGTACAACACCCAGTCCCAGACCTATGACTTCCAGGGTCCGCGGGTCCGTGCCTTCTCGTTCGTGGCGCCGGCGTCGGGGCGTTCCGGCAAGATCAGCCTGCCGTCGACCACGGCCGGCCTGACCGCAACGATCAGCGCGCAGTGCGGCAACTTCAACCTGCCTGCCAAGTGCCTGACGGTCGCTTCGGGCGCGATCCAGTGGTCCACCGAGGCGAATCCGGCTTCCTTCAAGTGTCCGCTGACGCCGGGACAGACCTACTATCTGAACTTCGCCTGGTTTGACGCCTCGGTCTACATCAACCAGGGCACGGTTGTCTCGACCTGCGTATGCCCAGGCCCGAACTGCAATGCCACCAGTGGCATCCAGTTCGAATCGTCCTGCGCAGCCGGCAACAACGCGACCCAGTGACCAACACGCTGTCCGGGCTTGTCTCGTGGCCCTCCCGCAATCTCCGGATTGCGGGAGGAGCGCGCTCGCCCGGGCATCATCAGCCATAGACAGGTGCATCATGACTACCTCCTTCAAGGCGATGGGCGTGCTTTCATTGCTGGCACTCTCCATCACCGCCTCTGCTGTACATGCACAGGGCCCGCGTCTTGCGCTCGAAGCCGCTGATGCGACGCACCTTGCCGACCTGGGTTCCGGCAACTCGGTGTTCTACACCCGTCCGCAACCGCAGGCAGGCTCGACCCTGGTCACCCGTCCTGCAAACGCAGTGCTCTGCTCCTACGACACGGAATTGAACGGGAGCGCGCCAGGCGTTACCGTCGATCCGAACGGCTACCTGCCCCCGTTCCTGGTCGGCACGCGCGCCCCGGATCCGCTGCTGGACATTGCCTCCTTCCCGGTCGACGCGCAGTTCCGCACCGCGCAACGGCTGGATTTCGGCGACATGCTGTTTGCTGTCGAGCCCAACTTCGTTGTCGTCGGTGAAGTCGAAGGCTACTGCGTGGCCGGCCTTGCCCAGGCGAACCCGGCACCGGCGACGTCCGGTTGCGACGTGCAGCCTGACAGCTACTTCGCCGATCGGATCAGTGACCGCTCCTTCGAAGCGGGTGGGCAGGTCGATCTGTACAGCCGGATCATCGACCAGACGCCTTCCTCGATCTATTACGAGCACGTCATCCGGGCATCGGGCGGCGCTGTCAGTGGCGTGCAGCTTCGCGAGCAGTTTCCCTACCGCTCTTCAGCCAGCACCGGCCCGTCCCGCTTCAAGAGCTCGCTCGGCATCGACAGTTCATGGGTCTGCCGTGCGTCGCAGGGCGCCCAGTGCTCGTCCAAGGGCACCAACGACGCCGGGCTCGGCTACGCCAACCTGACCTCCGCGTCGCTGGACGACGGCGCCTGTCTCCGGGTGGTGTCCATGCGTCCGATTGACGGCGCGGGCATCGAGGACAGCGATTTTTCCGGCACCATCCACGCTGCGCTGTTCCACGCCCGTTCGAACGTGACCGGTGGTGTGTTCTCCGATATCAGCCAGACGCGCTTGAACTTCGATTGATTTCGAAGGTCATAGCGGCTCCACGGAACCCCGGCCGCTGGCCGGGGTACTTTTATCTGCCCTCTGAATGCGGACGTGCCTTATGAAGTTGTGTCGTGCTGTGATGATTCTCGCCCTTTCCTCAGCCAGCCTCGCTCAGGTATCGCCGGCGGGTGCAAGCGAAGACCTGGACGCGGTACTCGTATCGCGAGGCGAGCACGCCCTCACCCTACGCGACATGGATGCACGCATGTCCCGGTTTCCCGAACACGAGCGTGCGCAGTTTGCGCGCGATCCGGCCAATCTCGGCCGTCTGATGGACCGCCTGCTGTTCGACGAAATCATGGCTTCCGAGGCCAGGGAGATGGGTCTCGACAAGGACCCGCAAGTCCGCCGCGATCTCGAGCTGGCGATGCAGGAAGTGCTCGCCATCCATCGCATGAATCGCCTGTTCTCGGAGAACCTGCCGGACTTCCGCATGATCGCCGAGGAGCGTTATCTCGCCGATCCGTCCCGCCACGTCCACCCGGCTGTTCTCATTGTCGAACACGTGCTGATCAGCACCCGCGAGCGCAGCGATGAAGAGGCCAGCGCGCTGGCCGAACAGGTCCGGGCCAGGGCGCAAGCCGACTCGGACGGATTCGCGGCACTGGTTGCCGAATTCTCGGATGACCCGTCGAAGTCCACCAACAACGGTCGCATCGACATCGACGACCCGGAGAAGTACGTGCCGGAGTTCGTGGCAGCGGCCCAGGCGCTGAAGCAGGTGGGCGAGATCAGTGCACCGGTCAAGACCGAATATGGTTACCACGTGCTTCGCCTGGTCGAGAGCAAGCCGCCCGTGCCGAAGACCTTCGCTGAAGTCGAGGAGAATCTGGTCCGCATGGCCGAGCACGACTACCGGGAAAACGTCCGCCGCGACTATCGATCCACCGTCCGCAGCCGCCACGAGGAAACGGGCAATGAAGCGCTGCTGATTACCCTCCCGGCGCGCTATGGTGGTCGTCCCGAGGCAACCGGTTCCGGCGACTGACTTCTTGACGAAGGGTGCTGGCTGCGACGGGCGGCTGCACGCCACCGCCCGTCAGCCAGTCCGCCCGTAGGGAGGAACCGCGACAGACATGGCCAGTGTTGAGACGCCGGGCGAACGGCGCACGCTGTGGCGTCCGCTGGTGCGCGAACTGGTGCGCCGCGAGCTGCACCAGCGCTACCTGGGCAGCCTGTCCGGCGGCGCCTGGGCCATTGTGCAGCCGTTGTTGCAGCTGGCGATCTACGGCTATGTGTTCGGGCGGATCTTTGCCGCCCGCCTTCCCGAGCAGGAGTTTGGCGCCTTGCCCTTTGTCGCCTTCCTGGCCATCGGTCTGTGGCCCTGGAATGCCTTTGCCGAAGGCCTGACGCGCGCCTGCACGGCGATCGTCGACAACGCCGGACTGCTGGGCAAGGTGGCCGTGCCGCGCCCGCTGCTGGTCCTTGCGCCGGTCGTCGCGGGCTTCCTGCTCCAAGCCGCCGGATACCTGGCCGTCATCGTCGTCCTCTACGTCGGTGGATGGGCCGATCCGCGCTGGCAGGCCGTGCTCGCCGTGCCGCTGCTGCTTCTGCTGGCCCTGTTCACGCTGGGACTGGCCTGGCTGCTGTCGGCACTGAACGTATTCGTTCGCGATATCGCCCACGGCCTGGCCCAGGTCCTGCTGATGCTGTTCTTCCTGACGCCGGTCCTGTATCCGCGCAGCCTCGTCCCTGAAGCGCTGTTGCCGATCGCCGACGCCAACCCCATGGCGCTGTTCATCGGCCTGTTCCGTCACGCGATCCTCGGCGTCGGCACCTACGGGCTGAGCCATTGGCTGCTTGCCGGCGCAATGACCCTGCTCTCGCTGGTCGTCGGCTACTGGGTCTTCCAGCGTCTGGCGCCCCATTTCGAGGACTTCCAGTGAGCGGGGTGCTGGTTCGCGCCCAGGGCATCGGCAAGCATTACCCGCTGGTCAGTCGCCGCGATGCCCGACTGCGCGCCCTCGGGCGCCTGCTGTTCACCCGCACGGAACCCGACGGCGTCGATGTGCTCAAGCCACTGGATCTGGAAATCCGTCGCGGCGAATCGTTCGGCATCGTCGGCGAGAACGGCGCCGGCAAGTCCACCCTGCTCAAGCTCATCACCGGCGTCCTCACGCCCAGTGTCGGCTCTATCCAGGTCCACGGCACGGTGGGCGCATTGCTGGAACTGGGCGCCGGCTTCCATCCGGAGTTCAGCGGCCGCGACAACCTGCGCATGGCGGCGGCCCTGGCCGGCCTGGAAGCCCGGGCGATCAGCGACTGGCTGCCGCAGATCATCGAGTTCGCCGACATCGGCCAGTACATCGACGAGCCGATCAAGCACTACTCCAGCGGCATGGTCGTGCGTCTCGGCTTCGCCGTCGTCGCGGCCCTGAAGCCCGACCTGCTGGTCACCGACGAAGTGCTTGCCGTCGGTGACGAGTCGTTCCAGAAAAAATGCATCGCCTGGATCGAGGACTACCTCGCCCAGGGCGGCACCTTGATGCTGGTGTCGCACGGCATGTACCACATCCAGAAGCTTTGCCGGCAGGCGCTGTGGCTGCGGCACGGCGAGGTCGCAGCGCGGGGGGATGTCTTCGACGTCACCCAGGCCTACCTGGCCCACCATGAGCGCAAGCAGCGCCAGCGCGGCGAGGGCGATGCCATCCACGCGGACAGCCCGTACCGCATCCTCCACTACCGCATCGACGATGCCGAGGACTGCCAGCGCATCACGCTGGACCAGGCCGCCCCCGTACGGGTCGAAGTCGAACTCGAGGCCCGCGACGACAAGGCGCCGGTGCTGCTCTTCGGCATCGCCCATGCCAACGGCCTGCCCATCTATGGGGTCAGCAGTGACATGGACCGGGCGCTGCCGCAGGCGCTGTCGGCGCATCGCTACCGCTTCCGTTTCGACCTGGATCTCTCGCCGCTGCTGCCCGGCGAATACCTGTTGAAGCTGCATCCGATGGACAGCCAGGGCCTGCGCGTGTTCGGCACGCACGAAGTGGCGGTCGTCATTCGCGGCGAGTCCCGGGAAATGGGCGCCGTCCGGCTGCCCCACCACTGGCACGGCTGAACCATCGTGTCCGTCATGCAGCGCTCGTTTGTCGATGTCATCGTGCCGATCTACAACGCGCCGCAGGCGCTGTCGGCCTGCCTGGACGCGCTGGTCGATCGCCTTCCGCTGTACGCCCGGCTGCACCTGGTCGACGATGCGTCCACCGACCCGGCCATCGAGCCCCTGCTCGCCACGCACGTGCTGGCCGCACGGCGCGCGGTATCGGTACGACGCAATGCGGTGAACCAGGGCTTCGTCGGCACCGTGAATGCCGCCATGGCGGCCTGCGATGGCGATGTCGTCCTGCTCAATGCCGATACCGTGGTCACGCAGGGCTGGCTGGACCGGCTTGTCGCCTGCGCCGCCAGCGATCCAAGCATCGCCACGGCAACGCCGTTCTCCAACAATGCGGAAATCTGTTCGCTGCCCGTGTTCTGCCAGGCGAATCCGCCGCCACCGGATCCCGAGCGCTACGCGCGCGCGGCACTTTCGGCGGGCCCGCCGACCTATCCGGAGCTGCCGACGGCGGTCGGGTTCTGCATGTTCCTGCGCCGGACGGCGCTGGACGCCATTGGACTGTTCGACGCCGAAACCTTCGGCCGCGGCTACGGCGAGGAAAACGACTGGTGCATGCGTGCAACGGGCCATGGCTGGCGACACGTGCTCTGCGACGACGCCTACGTCGTCCACGCCGGTGGTGCCTCGTTCGCCGGCACCGGGCACGCGCCGGGCGGCGAGCAGCTGAAGCGCTTGCTGGCCCGGTATCCCCACTACAATGCCCTGATCGCGGCGTTCATCGACGCCGACCCGCTGGCCGCGCGTCGTCGCGCCGTACTGGCACACCTTGACGACCCGTTGAGCTGAGTTGCGAATGAGCGACCCTTCCGCCCCCGCCGATCCGTCCGTCCTTCCGTTCACCGGCGAGCGCTTCACACCGGAGTGCGTCCGTGAAATCTGGTACGAGCACTGGCATCGATACGCCTTCGTCCGGCCCCTGTGCGCCGGACGCCGGGTTCTCGATGCCGCCTGTGGCGAGGGCTACGGCAGTGCACTGCTGGCACCGGTGGCGACCAGCGTGACCGGCATCGACCTGGATGTCGCGACCATCGAGCATGCCCGAACGCGCTACCGCGATGTCGCCAACCTCGAGTTCCGCCAGGGCAGCGTCACGGCGCTGGACCTGGACGACGCGTCCATCGACGTCATCGTCTCGTTCGAAACCATCGAGCACCTGACCGCGCAGGAGGACATGCTGGCCGAGTTCGGTCGCGTGCTTGCGCCGGACGGTCTGCTGGTCATCTCCTCGCCCGATCGCGACAACTACAACGCCGGCGAGGCCGAACCCAATCCCTTTCATCTTCGCGAGCTCAGCCGCGTCGAATTCGAGGCGTTGCTGCGCGCGCGCTTCCCGGCCGTGGCCCTCTACGGACAGAAACTCGCCTTCCACTCGACGCTGTGGCGACTGGAAGAAGGGCAGGGGCCCGGGCAGGCGCTGGTCCTGGACGACGACGGCAGCCTGGCGACGGTCCACGAGGCGCCGGTGTATTATGTCGCCGTGTGCGCCCGCGACGGCGCGGCGCTCCCCGCTCTTCCCGGTTTGTCTGTGTTTGCCGACCGCAAGGCTTCGGTCTACGGCCACTACCACAGCGAAATCCGCCGGATGATTCATGCCGACCATCGAATCGTTGAACTCGAACGCGAACTGGCGGCGCTACGTGCGGCACTCGACCGCGCCTGACCGGTTCTGATCGTCATGGAATTCAACATCGACTACGGCACCTTCGCCGTTCCACGAGCGCAGGCCGCGACACCCGCCGTGCCGACCGGGCCCATGTTCGCTTCCGTTGATGGCCGCGTCGCCTCGCTGTCGAACAGCGAATGCATCTTCCAGCCGCGCGAAGGCGGTGACCTGCAGGTCATGACCCACCAGGTCCTGCAGGCGCTGGACCAGTGCCGCGAGTTCCGCACGCTCGACGAGCACGTCGCCCGCATCGCCAGTGTGATTCCCGGCCTGGCAGGGCAGAGCGAAGCCGTTCGCCGCGTATTGTCCGGCCTGGTCGAGCGCGGCGTGCTGCGTTCGGATGAGCAGTTCCTCGCCGCCCTCGGCGGACAGGCTGCGCACCAGCCGCTGCCCTTGCGTGCCCTGGTGATCCGCGCCTGCGACCGCCCCGCGCAGCTGGCCGCATTGCTGGAAAGCCTGCGCGGCCACCAGGCGCAATTCGACCGCCGTGACACGGTGGTGCTGATCGACGATTCGCGCAGCGCGGACAACCAGCGCTTGCACCAGGACCTGCTCAGCCGCTATGGCACCGAAACCGGATCGGCCGTGCGCTGGATCGGCCCGGCGCAGGCCCAGGCGCTGTGCGATCGACTGGTCCGCGCGCGGCCGGAAGCCGCGCGGGCCCTGCCGGGTCTGTTGCTGCAGCGCGGCCAGGCCGGCTTCGGGGGTGGTCGCGGTTACAACCTCGCGCTGCTGCTGACGGCCGGCGGGGCGCTCAGCCTGATCGACGACGACTACCTGCTGCCGTTCCGGCGCGCCAGCGTCGCCCAGGACGGCATCGAACCGATGGCGTGGACGCCGTTCGCGGCACGTTTCCATGCCAGTGGCGAGGCGGCGCTGGCGAGCGGCGAGCCGCTGTCCGTGGATGGCTTCGCCGTCCAGCAGCAACTGGTCGGCGCCACCCTCGGATCGGTGCTGGCGGATTCCTCGGGCGCCTACGCGCTCAAGCGCGAACAACTGCGCGGTCACAGCCTCGCCCGTCTCGCCCACCTGCGTGCCGATGCGCGCATCCTCTCGACATTTACCGGCAGCCGCGGCGCCTCCTTCACCAGCGACAGCGCCTGGCTCTACCAGTTGCCAACCGGTTCGCGCCAGGACTTCTGGGCGGATCGCGACAGTTACCTGCGCAACATCGAAGCCGAAGCCGTCGAGTTCGCGCCGGAACGTCTGGTGGCCCGCGAATTCGGCCTGTTCACCCCCTTCATGCTCGACAACTCCGGACTGCTGCCATGCACGTCCGTGCAGGGGCGCGGCGAAGACGGCCTGTTCGGTGTCGTCAGCAGCTACATGTACCCGCGTTCGCTGAGCCTGCACCTGCCGATCACCATCGGACACCGCCAGGAAGGTCGCCGCGGGCGCTTCGAGCGCGCCACGCAGGCGCTGACGCCCGGTTTCAACCGCTTCCTGCGCGACTGGGTCCGCAACCAGGCGGTACCGGCGCGCGCCGCGGATCCCGCCTCGCGACTGCAGTTGCTGGCTGCGCAGATGGACGATCTCGCCCAGGCCAGTGCCGCGGTCCGCATCGACGTCCTCGACGAATACCTGCGCTACGTGCGCGCCGACCTGATCGACCAACTGCAGCAGCAACTGCTCAACGAGCCCAAGGCGCCCGTGTACTGGGCGGCGGACGTGCGCCGGATAGTCGAGGCCAACGGCCGCGCCCTGCTCGACGGCGGTGCGCCGCGACTGGATGAATGGCCGCGCGATATCGACGCCGCCGGATGCGCGCAGGAACTGGCAGGTCGTTGCCAGGTCCTCGCCGAGGCCTATCGCTGCTGGCCCGACGTGTGGCGGACGGCGGCCGACATGGGTGACAGCCTGCTGAAGGACTGAGCATGCCGGCCTCCCCGGTACCGCCTGTCCCTGCCATCGCCCCGCGCGATGACGCCGGCACCGCGTCGGGGATACACGGGCTGACCAGCGTCATCGTCGTCACCCACTGTTCCGCGGCGACCATCGAAGCCTGTCTGCGCAGCCTTCTGGCCGGCACCGCGCCGGTCGAAGTCATCGTTGTCGACAATGCTTCCGATGACATCACCCGCGTCCTGCTCGCCGAGCAGCAGCGTGCCGAACCCTTGCTGACGGTCGTGCTCAACGACGACAACCGCGGGTTTGCCGCTGCCTGCAACCAGGGCGCCGCCCTGGCACACGGTGACGCCCTGCTGTTCCTCAATCCCGATGCCTACGTGGCCGCGGACACCGTGCGGCAATTGCGCAAGCTTCTCGCGTCCTCGCCATCGCTGGGACTCCTCGGCTGCACGGTCACCGATGAAGACGGAAGGCCGCATGGACCGCAAAGACGCCGCGAGCCGGACTGGCGGCGCAGCCTGGCGAGCCTGCTCGGACTGTCGCGACTGGAATCGCGCTGGCCCGCCCTGGCCGGCGTCGAGGTGCGGGGACCGATGCCGGCTGGGCGGGAGGTCGTGGAGGTCGATGCCGTCAATGGCGCCGTCATGCTGGTGCCGCATGCGGTGTTCGAACGCATGGGCGGATTCGACGAGGGTTTCCGGCTGCATGCCGAGGACCTCGATCTGTGCCGGCGCATCCGCGACGCCGGCTTCCGCGTCGCGATGGCGCCCGCAGTCGCCGTCACCCACGTCGGTGGCGTTTCCAGTCGCCGCCGTCGATTCCAGGTCGAATGGTGGAAAACACGCTCGCTCTGGCGCTATTTCCGCAAGCACGACGCCGCATCGGAAAGGCCCGGGGTGGCCGCCCTGGTGGCGCTGGGACTGGCGCTGCGCTATGCACTCAAGCTGCCGCTGCTACTGATAAGGCGCCTGCGACGCTGATCACGCCGGATCCCGGCCGGGAACATGCCGGTCTCGGCGCCGGGATGACCGGCCTGCATCGCCATTCCGGGACAGCGACGGACCGGCTGCAGGCAGGCCATACGCCGAGGGCTGCACGACCGCGGGGAACGGGTCCGCCGCCGCGGCGCGGGTGCCGCATCGTCCCGGATGGATGCGATGGCGCGGTGTCGCCCCGCATCGAAACGTCGGCGCCTCACGCTACGGAATGCGTGCGTGCGTG
>CAZYHP010000029.1:0-4552 GCA_964647135.1 uncultured Rhodanobacteraceae bacterium | reverse complement strand
GTGCGCTGCGAGTCTGCCTGGCCGACAGGTCCCGCCGGCCAGGCGGAGAGCGCCCGAGCCTCAGGCCAGTTTCTTGAAGCGGATGCGGCGCGGCTGTTCGGCGTCGGCACCCAGGCGACGCTTCTTGTCGGCCTCGTATTCCTGGTAGTTGCCCTGGAAGAACTCGACGTGCGAATCGCCTTCGAACGCGATGATGTGCGTGGCGATGCGGTCCATGAACCAGCGGTCATGCGAGATCACCAGCGCGCAGCCGGGGAACTCCAGGATCGCATCTTCGAGCGCACGCAGGGTTTCGATGTCCAGGTCGTTCGACGGTTCGTCCAGCAGCAGCACGTTGCCGCCCTGCAGCAGCGTCTTCGCCAGATGCAGGCGGCCGCGTTCACCGCCGGACAACGACCCCACCAGCTTCTGCTGGTCCTGCCCCTTGAAGTTGAAGCGGCCGATGTAGGCGCGCGACTGGATTTCGACGCCGTTGATGTTGAGGATGTCGGAGCCGCCGGAGATTTCCTGCCAGACGTTGTTGTTGCCTTCCAGGGCGCCGCGGCTCTGGTCGACGTAGGCGAGCTTGACCGTCGGTCCGATCTTCACGGTGCCGCTGTCCGGCTGTTCCTGGCCGGTGATCATCCGGAACAGCGTCGACTTGCCGGCGCCGTTGGGACCGATGATGCCGACGATGGCGCCGGGCGGGATCTTGAAGCTCAGGTCGTCGATCAGCAGGCGATCACCGAAGGCCTTGCTGACGTTCACGAACTCGATGACGTTGTCGCCCAGGCGCTCGCCGGGCGGAATGTAGATCTCGTTGGTTTCGTTGCGACGCTGGTACTCGACCGAGTTCAGTTCCTCGAACCGGGCCAGGCGGGCCTTGCCCTTCGACTGCCGACCCTTGGCCGCCTGCCGCACCCACTCCAGCTCGCGGGCGATCGCCTTCTGCCGCGCCTTTTCCTGGTTCTCTTCCTGCTTCAGGCGCGCATCCTTCTGCGACAGCCATTCGGAGTAGTTGCCCTTCCAGGGAATGCCGCGGCCGCGGTCCAGCTCAAGAATCCACTCGGCAGCATTGTCTAGGAAGTAACGATCATGGGTGACGGCCACCACCGTGCCGGGGAAGCGGGTCAGGAACTGCTCCAGCCATTCCACCGATTCGGCGTCGAGGTGGTTGGTCGGTTCGTCCAGCAGCAGCATGTCCGGCTTCGACAGCAGCAGGCGGCACAGCGCGACGCGGCGCTTCTCGCCACCGGACAGGTTGCCGACCTTCGCGTCCCAGGGCGGAAGGCGCAGCGCATCGGCGGCGATCTCCAGCTGCTGTTCCACCATGTGCGCATCGCCGCTGGCGAGAATCGCTTCCAGCCGCGCCTGCTCGGCGGCCAGCTTGTCGAAATCGGCATCCGGCTCGGCATAGGCGGCATAGACCTGGTCAAGCGCGGCCTGGGCGTTGAGAATTTCGCCCAGGCCTTCCTCGACGGCTTCGCGGACCGTCTTGTCCGGATCCAGTTGCGGCTCCTGTTCGAGGTAGCCGATCTTGATGTCCGGCTGTGGCCGCGCCTCGCCCTGGTAGTCCTTGTCGACACCGGCCATGATCCGCAGCACGGTGGACTTGCCGGCGCCGTTCAGGCCGAGCAGGCCGATCTTCGCGCCGGGATAAAAGCTCAGCGAAATATCCTTGATGATCTCGCGCTTCGGGGGAACGGTCTTGCTCACCCCGATCATGGTGTAGATGTATTGCATGGTGTCTCTCAGGCAGGAGGAGGCGGCGCGCGGCGGGCGCCTGGCGATCTATCGGAACCGCGCATTATCGCAGGGATCGCCCGCCCGGTGCTGAATCAGGCCGGCGTCCGCGGCTGGCAGCCGGCGAGGAAATCGGCCAGTGCACGGGCAACCGCGCTGCGCCGGCCGCTGCCGGCGGGCGGCCTGTGCAGGCGGGCCTCCAGTTCCCGGCGCCGTGCAGGATTCGTCGCCAACGCCACGGCGGTGTCGACATAGGCGTCGATGTCGGACGCCACCAGCTCATGCAGTCCCCGATCGCGCAGCAGACAGGCCGTCTGGCGACCGCGCATCGAACGACCTTCGATGGTGACGGTGGGAATGCCCCGCGCCAGCAGGTCGATGGCGGTCATGCAGCCGGACCATCCGATCGTGTCCAGGTTCACGGCACAGACATCGGCCAGGGCGACGAAGTCCTCGAGACTGCCGTATCCGTGCATGACCACACGCTCGTCCACATCGACGCCGTGCGCCTCCATGCACGGCCGCATCCGTTCGCGCAGCCAGTCGTGGACGTTTGCGGCCTGGTGGGGGACCAGATGCAGGCGCGCGGCCGGCACCTTCGCGAGAATCCTGGCGAAAACGACGTCATGCAACGGCAGGAGCTTGTAGACGCTCTGGGCGCAAAGCAGGTCGACGACATCCGCCTGTCGCTCCGGACGGGCCTCGTTGCCGGAGGGCGTGTCGTCCAGCCCGTGTCCGAAGCCCGGCAGCCGGACCAGCTGTTCGCTGTAATGTTCCCGGGCGTTCTCCGGCTCGAAGGCATCCGGGCTGAGGACATGGTCGATGCTGGGCAGTCCTGTCGTGACCGGATGGCCCCACAGCATGCACTGCACGGGTGCCAGCCGCAGTGCAGCCAGGCCCTGTGCGATCGGATTCATGCCGATTTCCAGGTACACGATCACATCGGGCGACAGTTCGCGCACCAGCGAACGCCAGGCGAAGGCCTCTCGCGGGCCCTCATGGAAGGTGCCGGCGGCGCGTGCGCGGGCCGTCATGTCGTCATCCACGCTGCCCAGATGGATGAAGTGCAGGTCGAACTGCCGTGGATCCAGCGCCTCGAACAGCGGCAGGAACAGTCGTGCCACCGTATGCCGGTAGAGATGCGCCGAACACACGAGCACGCGGCGGCGGCCCCTGCGAATCGGGCGTATGGGATCGCCCGGGTCCAACGCCGCCATCATCCGGTGCACGAGTCGGCCATGCCGTTGCAGGCCGGCGGTCGCGTCGTCGCCGAGATAGTGCCGGTAAAACGACGTGCACGAACCCACGCATCCCCAGACCTGCCGTCGCAGGTGTTCATGCCGGAAATCCAGGGCTTCAAAGGCGGCCATGCCGGCCATCCAGCTTTCAGCGAACTGTCGTGCCTGCTGGTCGCTGGCCGGCGCCGGGGCCAGCGGAAACTGGAACCTCAACCAGTGGGCAGCGAGCAATTGGCCGTCGCGTCTCAACGCTTCGTTCAGCGCGGCATGGGCGCGCTCGAAATGGAAGGCGCTGAACAGTTCGAACGCCAGGTCGAGCCAGGCGGCGGCGCCACCACGAATGGCCCGTGCCTCGGCGGCCAGGATGCGCGTGGCATGCCCGGCAGGCAACGAGGCACAGGCCAGCGCGTGGTCGGGACAAGGCGGAGCGAGAGTTCGGGTCACGTGCATGAAACCTCAGGTCCCGGGCCGACGCGCTATCATGTTGTTTTCCTCCCAAGGACTTGCCGGTATGTTTTCCAAGGATCTTTCCATTTCCGGATTCGACCCCGAGCTGGCTGCCGCCATCGCCGCCGAAGCGCAGCGACAGGAAGATCACGTCGAGCTGATCGCATCGGAAAACTACGCCAGCCCCTGCGTGCTCGAGGCCCAGGGCAGCGTACTGACCAACAAGTACGCTGAAGGATATCCAGGCAAACGCTACTACGGTGGTTGTGAACACGTCGATATCGCCGAGCGCCTGGCACTGGATCGCGTCAAGGAACTGTTCAGCGCAGACTACGCAAACGTGCAGCCGCACTCGGGTTCGCAGGCGAACCAGGCCGTGTATCTGGCATTGCTGCAGCCGGGCGACACCATTCTCGGCATGTCGCTGGCGCACGGTGGCCACCTCACGCACGGCGCCAAGGTCAATGTGTCCGGCAAGCTCTTCAACGCCGTGCAATACGGCGTCGACGCTGCCGGCATGATCGACTACGCCGAGGTCGAGCGCCTGGCGCTGGAGCACCGGCCGAAGATGGTCGTCGCCGGCTTTTCGGCCTATTCGCAGGTGGTCGACTGGGCGCGCTTCCGCGCCATTGCCGACAAGGTCGGTGCCTGGCTGTTCGTCGACATGGCGCATGTCGCCGGATTGGTCGCAGCCGGTGTGTATCCCAGTCCGTTGCCGCATGCGCATATCGTGACCTCGACCACGCACAAGACACTGCGCGGGCCGCGCGGCGGCATCATCCTCGCCAGTCGTGCCGGCATGGGCGACGCGGCCGAGGAGATCGAGAAGAAGCTGCAGAGCATCGTCTTCCCCGGTATCCAGGGCGGCCCGCTGATGCATGTCATCGCCGCCAAGGCGGTGGCGTTCAAGGAAGCGCTGGCGCCCGAGTTCAAGGCCTACCAGCAGCAGGTGGTGAAGAACGCGCAGGCGATGGCGAAAGTGATCATCGGGCGCGGTTACAGGATCGTGTCCGGTGGCACGCACAACCACCTCATGCTGGTCGACATGATCGGCAAGGGCGTGACAGGCAAGGCGGCGGAGGAGGCCCTTGGCCGCGCGCACATCACCGTCAACAAGAACGCCGTGCCCAACGATCCGCAGAAGC